>CAZBHG010000111.1:0-1576 GCA_964491735.1 uncultured Eubacteriales bacterium | reverse complement strand
TATTTCTGAAAATCTGTCAGTCCAATATCCCGACAGGAAGGTCTGTCGGCATCTGAGGTGTTTTTTCAAAGGTTGAGTTAATCTTAATCAGCTTTTTCTCGTCACTGCTGCGCTCAAAAGCTGTCATAACCTCAAGCACATGATAGGTCAAATCGCTGTTTGCCCTGTGTTTTCTGCCCTCTGTTATTGACTTCGCCATATCCGCAAGCCCAAGGGCGCGGCTGTTTCCGTTGTATCCGAATTCAAGCGGCACAGCTGTCGGCTCTTTATCGCCTTTTCTGTAAACCTTTATTCCGTTATCACCGAAGCCGTTGGGGTCGGGTACAACCAATGTCCCCTCCGAGCCGTAAATCTCAATGCACTCGTATTTGCCGGGATAAACATCAAAGGTCGTTGTGATTGTGCCGATTGCGCCGTTATCAAACTGCATAATTCCCGTGACATATGTCGGAACATCAACTTTGATTACCGTTCCGTTGAGCGGCTGACTTGTAATCGTCCTTGTGGGGAAAGATATCTTTGTCATGCCCGTTACACTGTCAACGGGGCCGAGAAGATTTACAAGAGCTGTTATGTAATACGGTCCCATATCCATCATCGGGCCGCCGCCGTGCTTATAGTAGAACTCCGGGTCCGGATGCCAGGATTCATGACCGTGGCAAATCATATGAGCCGCTGCGCCGACAGGAGTGCCGATAAAGCCTTCATCAATGAGCTTGCGGCAAGTCTGGATACCTGCGCCGAGGAAAGTGTCGGGCGCTCCGCCGAGGTAAAGACCTTTTTCCTTCGCAAGATTCTTTAATATTGTGCCTTTTTCAAAGGTCGAAGCAAGGGGCTTTTCGGAATAGACGTGCTTGCCGGCTTCAAGCGCCGCCTTCGTCACCTCAAAATGCTCATACGGTCTTGTGATGTTGAGAACAATATCCACCTCGTTGTCCGCAAAAAGCTCGTACATGTCATTGTAGAGCTTAGGGATATTATATTTTTCGACTGCGCGCTCCGCCTTTTCTCTGACAAGGTCGCAAACGCCGATGATTTCAATTTCCTCAAACATTTCGGTGATATTCTTGAGATAAATTCTGCTGATATCGCCGACACCGACAAACCCGATTTTAACTTTACTCATTTCAAACCTCCGATAATTAATACATTTTTGCGTTGTTCATATATTTTTCTGCTGTGAGACCGTTTTCTTTTGCATACTCTTTGCCCTGAGCCGCCCAGAGCATACCTCTGCGCATAATTTCCTGTGCCGAAGGGGAATTGTCAAAAACATTGTCATGGTGGCCGAGCGAAGAGTAGAAAACTCTGCCGACTCCCCAATATTTCGTCCACACAACAGGCATATCAATGGGCTTATTTGCGGCATGATAGAAGTTTACAAGCGGAAAACGGGTCGTCGCCAAAACTTCGACTGCTGGGTCGACATGCAGGTAATACTGCTCGCTGCACACACCGAAATCCTCAATGCCCTCGATTATCGGGCTTGAGCCGCGCCTGACATTAACCGTGTACTGCACTCCGTCGCCGCCGGGATGGCTGACCCACTGGCCGCCGGTCATAAACTGCCACTCCG
>CAZBHG010000110.1:0-1658 GCA_964491735.1 uncultured Eubacteriales bacterium | reverse complement strand
AGATTGCAGACGACAAGGGGCTTCTTGTATTCGGTCTTGCAAATGATGAAATCGGCTACATTGCAACGCCCAATGACTTTTTCCTCAGCCCCGATGTTTCTTACGTAACCGGCTCAAAGGATATGGACGGCAGAAATCATTATGAGGAAACAAACGGTCTCGGCCCCAACACGGCATTCAGAATTGCAGAAGTGTTTAAGGGCATGTTAAAGATATTTTATGAAAGTTAATTTCAATAAATTTAACAATTTTTCTTAAAAACCCTTTTGTTTTTATTGAAATTCGGTATAATTTTAATAGCATAGCCGCAAAGGCTCACACCGTCCCGGCAAAGGTCAGGTGTTGGCCGGAAAATAGCGTTAAGGAAAAGGTGATCATATGAAAAAGGCTGTTGCACTGTTACTGGCGCTTATTATGTCATTCACGCTCTTTGCATGTAAAAACTCAGGGGACGACAGCACGTCAAAAAGCAACGCCACTCAGCCCGTAAACGGAACAACGGGGAGCGGCGATAAAACCACCGGTGCGGCGAATGATGAAACAACCTCCGGCAATGAGGGGGTTACCCTTGCCGAACCGGAGCCGATGCCCACAGGCAAAAAAGTTGTAAAAGATACAAACGACGAAGGTATGCCTATCGGTGCCGACTATCTGGAAAGTCTTAGGAAAACTTTAGCAGGCAACAAATACACGATAAGTCTTGCAATGAATTTGGATTTAGACGGCGCAATTCTTTATATTCCGGCAACAATCTGCAAAAGCGGCACAAAAACCGCTATGAAGTTTGAAATGGGGCTGTCAAGCCTCATGGGCGGGCTTGACAGTGAAGAGCTTTCCTCCCTTGCGTCTGCATTTTTAGCGCTTTCCGGTGTATCCACTCTGAAAGCTAGGGTAATATCAACAGATACAAAGAGTTATTATGTAGTTGACTCACTAAAGCAATATTGGGATATGCCAGCTGAAGATGCGGCTGATATGACAGATATCGGAGATATCAGCAGCGCGGCTTTTTCGGATGTTAAATATACGGGTACAAGTAATGTCAAGACTAACGGTGTCACATATATTTGCGAGGAGTTTAAATCGAAAGACGGCGAAATAAGAAGATTTTATTTTCTTGACGGTGACCTGAAGAGAATTGAGATTACTGTTGACGGTGATACAAAAATAATTGAGATTAACAGCATAACGGGAACGGTTGACGATTCTATTTTTTCAATCCCAAGTAGCTATAAGGTACAGGAGTAGGTGCTTTTATGCAAAAAACTGTTTTGATAACAGGTGCTGCGGGCGGAATCGGAAGCGCGGCTGCCAGAGTATTTGCACAAAACGAATATAATGTTGTTCTGAATTATCATACGGCTCATGAGCAGGTGAAAGCTCTTGCTCATGAGCTTTCTTTGCTTTTTGTCGGAGTGCTTGCAGTCAAAGCCGATGTTGCCGACATTGAGCAGGTGCGCTCAATGATAAATGAGGCTCAAAAAACCTTTGGAGCTGTGGATGTGCTTATAAACAATGCGGGGGCGGCGCAGCAGAAGCTTTTCACTGAAATAACGTGGGAGGACTATGACAGGATTTTTGATGTCAATGTCAGAGGAACCTTCAACTGCTGCCAGTGTGCTTTGCCCTCAATGCTCGCGCGCCACAGCGGCAAAATT
>CAZBHG010000109.1:0-1739 GCA_964491735.1 uncultured Eubacteriales bacterium | reverse complement strand
AGCTTTCATTATAATCGGCAGGGCTGCTGTGTCCTTTGCCCTTCTTAAAACCTCCATGCCCTTTTCATTCATACCAAGCACTCTGATATATGGCGGATTACCCCGGTTGTCCTGTGCAGTTATCCCGAGAAACGAATGGAGAACGATTCTCCTTATTCTTGCGTGCGGGTACCGTTTTGTTTTTGCATTGTCATACAGCTCCTCAAGGCTTGCGGAATTTCTGACCGCGTTAAAAATTCTGTTTTCTATTCCCTCCGAAATATCGGGCGCATTGGATATTTCTTCGGCTGTCATTGCCCTTAGCCTGTACAAGATGGCTGTTTCAAGTGTATTATAGTTTACCGGCGCTCTGCCGGAATCAATCTCGTTTTGATATATTTTATCAGTGGGCAGTATATCTTTCGGTTTTTCTCCTTGAAAAAGCTGCTCCCTTATTCGGGAGGCGGAGCAGAATCCGTCCGTCTCAACTTTGGCATCGTGCCCCGCTCCCAGCCTTTTGACGGCAAACGGCTCAATGAATGAATTAATATTTTTCAGGGCATATATATATTCGACTGCCAGAGTATCATTCGGAGATTTAAGAATATCTGCCTTGTCGTTAAGTGCCTCCCTGACCGCCAGCTCCCTCGCCGCGGCAAAGCTCATGCCCTCGTCAAGATTTTTTTTAAGCGACGCTTTGATTTCATCTGAATTGACTGCATAGGCAATCTCTTTGAGCGCCTGAATACTTCCGCACTCACTGCCGAAGCTCAACTCATCAACACAGCCCAGAGAGTTCAGAATAAATATTGCGCCCCTTGCGAAGGTCTGGGCATTTGCGCAGGCGAAAGCCGCCGGAAGTTCAAGCACAAGGTCGGCACCGTTTTTAAGCGCGGCGGCAGCTCTTGCGCGCTTTTCGAACACCGCGCATTCGCCTCTCTGCACAAAGTTCCCGCTCATAACAGAGACTATGTGAGTTGCCCCGTTAAGCCTTGTCTGTTCAATATGATATTTATGACCCTGGTGAAAGGGATTATATTCTGATACTATACCGGATATTTTCATAATTTCACCTTGAATCTAAATAATCTTGTTTTAATTTGACGATATCAAGATATTATGCTTGAAAAACAGAACATAAAAGTTTATACTACATAAGGTTAACAGCTTGCAGCTAGCAAAATATCTTTTGGAGGAATTGTTTTGAAAATCCTGGTTATCAATGCAGGCAGTTCTTCTTTGAAATATCAGCTCATTGACATGAGCGGTGAAAATATGATTGCCAAAGGCAACTGCGAAAGAATCGGCATAGGCGGAAAAATCGGCGGCACAACAGCGGACGGAAGAAAATTTGATTATGAGGTTAATCTTCCTGATCATACCTCTGCGTTCCTTGAAGTTAAAAAAGTTCTTACAGAGGGCAATTGCAAGGTAGTTGACAGCCTTGATGAAATCACTGCTGTCGGTCACCGAATTGTGCAGGGAGGCTCTCTGTTCAATAAAAGCGTACTCGTTACTGACGAAGTTGTCAAGGGCATCAATAGTCTTTGTGACCTTGCGCCTCTCCATAATCCCGCTCATATTCAGGGTATTAATGCCTGCCGTAAGGTTTTCGGCGAGAATGTCCCCGAGGTTGTTGTGTTTGACAACGCATTCCACAGCACAATGCCTTCCGAGGCATATATCTTCCCCGTTCCTTATGAATACTATATAAAATACAAGGTTCGCCGCTACGGCTTCCACGGCACGTCCCACCGTTT
>CAZBHG010000108.1:0-1757 GCA_964491735.1 uncultured Eubacteriales bacterium | reverse complement strand
CCGGAGAAATTGTTTTTTGAGCAATGTGTAACACATCATTGACAAACCTACAAAATTAATTATAATTACACTTGACTGGGGAGATAAAATGAAAAAGCGTAAAAAGAATCCTATTTTTTCGGACATCGTGGCAAAGTATTTTGAAATTCATTCTGTTATGAGCGTTTCATTTAAAAAAGGGTTAATCGGCAAAAAAGACTGTACCTGCAAAAAGTATCCCTGCCTTGTCGCCTCATTTGGGTGCGAGGGTGACAAACACGCGCCGATTTCGTATATTGACGGGAGCTTTTATCTCAGGGACAGGGGCAATTTATTTGTGGCCTTTGGTTTTAATGGCATTAAGGGTAAAATTGACTGGTACAACAATGAAGGCTGGCTCCCCTGCTTTGTCAGCGAATTTAAAACCTGTGTATTAAAAGTTAAAATTGAAAGCTTCGCGGATAAACTAAAAATAGACGGCAATGATTTTGAAATCGTATATTCAAGGCTGAACGTAACAAATATTTCTGATACAAAGGCTTCTTTGCCGAAGCCGCCAAAAAAGCTTATACCTCTCGGTTCAGGTCATGATATCAAAAAAGTTTTTCCCGGCGAAACAGTCATACTCGACTATGCAATAGCGGCAGACAGATTCGGCAATAATTATTATTACCCGTCTGACTCAAAGATTGCACAGCTCGGCGGTTTTGATGAACATTATATAAAAATGAAAAATTACTGGGATGACAGAATCTCATCAATTGCGGAGATTACAAAGCTGCCGGATAAAAGCCTGATAAATGCTTACAAGGCAGGATATGTCTACACAATGATAATAAAAGACGGCGACGAGCTTCATGTCGGTGAAAACGGCTATGACAGAGTATTTGACCATGACGTCATAGGTATAATCGCAGCTCTGCTGACAGTCGGAGATTATAAAGATTTTAAAAAATATGCCGAATACATTTTGAAGAATGTTCAATATCCGGATGCGAGATGGAAATACAGCTGGGTATTTGCACTCTACCTGCAAAAAACGGGAGATATTGAATATATAAAAGAAAAGTTTGAAGATATTAAATTAAACACTCACTTCATTGAAGCTGAGAGATGTGATAACGGCAAGGGAATAATGAGAAAGACGATGGCAATTGACTCAAACGGATATTGGACAATTGACAACTGGTCCGCTCTTCTCGGTCTTCTCACATACAGATATATTTGCAAAGCGCTTAAAAATAATGATGAAATAAAATGGGCAGAGGAACAATATTCCGGTCTTTTCAGTGCGGCAGATAAAAGGATTCGGCAGACAATAGACAAATATAATCTCGGCTACCTCCCGATTTCGATGACTGAGCCGAATGAACTCGGTGCAAGAAATGACCCCAGAGACGCAAACTGGGCGTCTATGTTCCTTTTCGGCCGCTGGGCGTGGGACGGCTATCTTTTCGGCGGTGAGCAGAGCGGAGCTATGCTTGACCTTATTGATGACACATACCAATACGGTTTTGACCGCCGCAAAGATATCAGCGACACGCCCGCAAACTTCGGCGGTTATCCTCACGGCTATTTTTGCAGCTCCTACAATGCAGGCTACGGAAGTGCTGCCCTTAGAGGTCAGAAATTCAGGGATATAGGAATCAAGGCATATCAGTTCATGATTGAGAATGCGCAGAGCGGTCCTTTTGCCTGGTGGGAGGGCATAGGATATCCTGACGAAAGCTCCCCATGGAGCATAAAACATGCCGCAAAAGGCGGCGGCTCCTGCCAGC
>CAZBHG010000107.1:0-1981 GCA_964491735.1 uncultured Eubacteriales bacterium | reverse complement strand
GGCACGGCACTGCTCCGAACGCGGAGCAGTATGAGCAGGCCATGACGGAGCTTAAAGCCGAATTGGCAGAATTGGAGGGTTAAGCACATGGCAGATATAATTAAGGCAGCGACCAGAGACGCATATGGCAAGGCTCTTGTTGAGCTTGGCGAAAAGAATGATAAAATAGTTGTTCTTGATGCCGACCTTGCGGCTGCAACAAAAACAGGTATGTTCAAAAAGGCGTTTCCCGACAGATTTTTTGATGCGGGCATTGCGGAGTGTAATATGATGGGCATTGCCGGCGGTCTTGCAACAACTGGATATGTTGTTTTTGCCAGTACATTTGCAATGTTCGCCGCGGGCAGGGCATTTGAGCAGGTTCGCAACACTATAGGTTATCCGCATCTTAATGTCAAAATCGGGGCGACTCATGCTGGCATTTCAGTCGGCGAGGACGGTGCCAGCCACCAGTGCTGTGAGGATATAGCTCTTATGAGAACAATTCCCGGCATGGTTATAATCAATCCTGCCGATGACATTGAAGCGCGTGCCGCTGTTTTGGCGGCTGCCGAGTATGAGGGCCCTGTATACATGAGATTCGGCAGGCTTGCTGTGCCGAGAATTTTCGATGAAAACTATAAGTTTGAAATGGGCAAGGGCGTTGAGCTTGTCGATGGCAGTGACGTTACAATTGTTGCAACGGGTCTGATGGTCAATGAAGCTCTTATTGCGCAGAAAACCCTTGCGGATGAGGGCGTCAGCGCAAAGGTAATAAATATTCACACAATAAAACCACTTGATAAGGATATAATTATTAATGCCGCTAAAAAGACCGGTGCAATCGTCACCGCAGAGGAACACAGCATAATAGGCGGTCTTGGTGGAGCGGTTGCCGAAGCTTTGAGTGAAAGCTGCCCTGTACCTGTACTCAGAGTCGGTGTTCAGGACAAGTTCGGCAAATCCGGCCCCGCAGTTGAAATGCTCCATATATTCGGGCTTGATGCTGACCATATAGTTGAAAAGGCAAAGAAAGCAATCTCAATGAAATAACTATCGGAGAGCTGACATGACGGATAACAACCTGAACGGAACTGATATTGCCATTTCTTCCTCTGAAAGATTAAAAGCAGGGGATAAGGTTGGTCTGAGAAATTTCTTTAAATCAAAGCGTAATATGTCTGCATTTATTGCCGTCATTGCCGCGGTGGCTGTCATCGCGGTAATGATGGCGATAATTTTCAAAGCTTTAGGCGGAAATGACATTGACTATGCCGTTGTATATTCAAAAGGCGGCGACGTTTTGCTTAAAACCGACAGCTTTGAAGTTGATTTGCAGAATAAGGCGGACGGGACAGTCAGCTTTTCACACAACGGCAGGCTGATGATTTACAGCGCTGTTTCTCAAAATGATGAAAACACATATGACTTGTATTGCTGCAGAACAAACAAAAAAAAATCAATTGAGAGCGGCGGCAGTATAGTGGTCAGCGGGGTTTCGAAAGATTTTCGGATAAGCTCAGAAGGGAAATATCTGATATACTCGACGTCAAACGGGAGTAAGAGCAATCTTTATTCCTACAATATTGACAAAGAAAGCACTGAAGAAATTTCGACAGGTGTGGACACAATATACTATACACGCGACGCAAACGTATTCTTCACAAAAACAGTTGACGGTGAAAAGATGCTGATGCGTTTCTGTGCCGGCCAGGTTGCCGAGCAGCTTGCGGCTTCGGTAAAGGATGCAAAGCTGTTTGAAACCGATGAAGCATCCGAACTGATTTTTGAAACCGCTCAGACGGATGCGGATGTTTTTTCACTGAAAAAGGTATCGGTAACGGGCGGTGTCACAGACATTGCCGACAACGTTGTCAGCGTCGAATTTGACAACTACACATGCGGCGGCAGCCTTTACTATTTTAAGAAAAGCGAAACTGAAATTTCATGGAGAAGCCTCATCACCGATGAAAATTTTGAGACCGATAAAGAGCTTACAGAG
>CAZBHG010000106.1:395-2377 GCA_964491735.1 uncultured Eubacteriales bacterium | reverse complement strand
GCTCTTCCGATATAAAATCTTCTTTCGCCCATTTGCGCCCCCAAAGATTTGCCCAGCCTTCACAATATAGCGTATAATAGGAGACGTCCTTTTCCTTGCGGTATTTATCAAATGCCGGTACACCGCACCATATAACGGAGGGAAGGGCAACGACAAGCAGAAATAGCGGACCGAGAACAAGTGACTGAATAGTATGACCGTATTCATGTATCCTTGTATCGTGCAGCCAGTCCTCTTTTTTGTCGGGGTTCATAAAAATGAATATCCCGAGAGAAACACCGCCGAAGTTTTTCTTTGAAACATATGTAATAATAGCATTGTGAAACCGCTCATGCTTATGCTTACGCGACAAGACAAGAAAAGCAATGAAACCGGCAAGGTTCTGCGGCAGCGCCCAAGTAAACTCGTCAAGATAAAAGAGAAATTTTTTCATAATAACCCCGCTTCCTATATATCTGAAATCTGTTATTTATGATATTTTCCGCCGTTGCTGATTTGAAACGCTCTGTAAATCTGTTCTGCCAGCATTACCCTTGCGAGTTGGTGCGGAAAGGTCATTTTCGACATTGAAAGGCGCAAATCGGATTTGCTTTTTACCTCATCGCTCAGCCCGAATGAACTGCCGATGATAAAAACAAGATTACTCGCGCCGTTGACCGCGGCGTTTACAATTTCAACGCTTAATTCTTCTGAGGATAGCTGCCTGCCCTCAATGCACAAAGCATAAACTCTTGTGTTTGACGGAATTTTGCTTAAAACTGCCTTTCCCTCAGCGATAAGAGCGGTGTCAATAAGTGCCTGCGAGGGGTTTTCGGGCAATCTTTCGGGTGTCAACTCAACAAATTGAAAATGGCAGAAAGCTCCCAGCCTTTTTTGGTATTCTGCACAGGCATCCCTTATATATTGCTCCTTGAGCTTGCCAAGGCAGATTAAGGTAATGTTCATCAATCGTCTCACCTGCAAATCAGAATACTGTGACGCTTTCCGAATCCTGCGTTCCCGCGACCTTCAGGATATAATCCGTTCCCTCCTGCGCGCCGATTTCGCAAAGAGCCGAATATGTTGTCTGATAGGCGAGGGGAGGATAATTGTTCTCTTTGCTCAGGTGACCGAGAAAAATCCTTGTCGTACCGCCGTTCACCAAGGTTTTGACGGCTGTGGCACAGGAATCATTCGATAAATGCCCTAAGTCTGAAAGTATCCTGCGTTTGAGCCAATAATCATACGGACCGTTCTGGAGCATTGCAACATCGTGATTGGATTCAATCATAACAAGATCGCTGCCGAAAATGGCGTTCATGATTTCATCTGTCAGAATACCGGTATCGGTGGTAACGGCTACCCGCCTCTCATCCGCCGTAACTATTGTGTAGCCGAAGCTTTCTTTCGCATCGTGTGAAGTGCGGAAGGGCTTAATATACATGCCGCCGATTTCAATCCCCTGCGAAGGCATGACAAAAGCCGAATATTTATCAGTCAATATTTCCTTTTCCGAAAGAGCGCTCAGCGTCCCTTTGGAAGCATAAACATCAATTTTGTTGGCACCTGCAAAAACGCGAAGCCCGTTAATATGGTCGGCATGTTCATGCGTGACCAAAATAGCCTTTATTGAGCATGGGTCAACACCGATGCTCAAAAGGGCTTCCTTTGTTCTTTTTGCGCTAACGCCGACATCAATTAATATGCCGCCTGAAGCGTTTCCGATATATGTACAATTGCCGCTGCTTGAAGAAAATAAGGGGCAAAAACGAGCCATCCTATCCCTCGTATCTATATTTAATAAGCGGGCAGAACATCTGCCCGCAAAAATTAGCTGATATTTGCTACAGCCTGCTGAGTGGAATACTCAACCCGACAGATGTCCGCGCCCAGAGAGCTTAGCTTTTCAACAACGTCCTCATATCCACGGTCAATAAAAATAATATTTTCAATTTCGGTTGTACCCTTTGCGACAAGACCCGCAATAAGCATAGCGGCTCCGG
>CAZBHG010000106.1:0-353 GCA_964491735.1 uncultured Eubacteriales bacterium | reverse complement strand
TCTGAGGTCATCTGCCTTTATCGGAGCGCTCTTGAGTTTTTCGACACCCTGAATGACTGCAACCTTACCGTCAACCTTGATTGAAGCGCCCATTCTTATCAACTGCTCGACATAGCGGAAGCGATTGTCCCACACGCCCTCCGAGATTATGCTTGTACCGTCCGCAAGGGCAAGCAGAACGGCCATCTGAGGCTGCATATCTGTCGGAAATCCGGGATGAGGCATTGTTTTTATGTTGCATCGCTGAGGCCTTCCGCAGCTTTTGACAAAAATACTGTCGTCAAACTCCTTAACATCAACACCGCATTCGAGAAGCTTTGCTGTTATAGATTCAAGGTGTTTGGGGATAACAT
>CAZBHG010000105.1:0-2547 GCA_964491735.1 uncultured Eubacteriales bacterium | reverse complement strand
TGGCCTGCCCATTACGGTTATTGTGATGAACAACGGAGTTCTCGGCATGGTCAGGCAGTGGCAGTGGGTTTTCTTCGGCGGCAGGTTTTCACAGACAGAGCCGCAGAGGAAAACGGATTTTTCTCTTCTTGCAAGGGCTTACGGCATTGAAGGGATGAGAATAACAAAGCCGCAGCATATGGTTAAAAGGCTCAAAGCGGCTCTTAACTCAAACATGCCGATAGTTGTTGACTGCATTATACCGTCGGATGCTGCTGTTATGCCGATGATCCCCCCCGGGGGTACGGTTAAAGATACGATACTCGAATGATATAAAAAGCTTTTCAAGGGGGCCAAAGAATGGCAACGATACAGGACGCAAAAAGAATAGTCGTAAAGGTGGGCACATCCACTTTGACATATGAAACGGGCAAAACCAACATCAGGCGCATGGCAGGTCTTGCGGGCGTGCTTTCGGATTTGCAGAATTCGGGGCATGAGGTTGTGCTTGTCACTTCCGGAGCAATCGGCGTCGGTGCGGGCAAGCTCGGGCTTAAAAAAAGACCTGAAACCACGTCCGGAAAGCAGGCGGCGGCAACTGTAGGTCAATGCGAGCTTATGTTTATGTATGATAAGCTTTTCAGCGAGTACGGTCATATTATCGGTCAGCTGCTTATAACAAGAAGCGATATAGAAAACGAGGAGCGCAGGACTAATTTAATAAACACCTTTGAAAAGCTCTTTGAATACGGAGCGATTCCGATTATCAATGAGAATGACAGTGTTGCCGTTGAAGAGATAGTTTATGGTGACAATGACAGCCTTTCGGCTATTGTCGCAAAGCTTGTCAGCGCTGATGCTCTGATAATCCTTACCGACATAGACGGGTTGTATGACGGCAACCCCAGAGAGGATATCAACGCAAAGCTGATTTCCGTTGTGGAAGAAATCAATGATGAAATTCTCTCCCTTGCGGGCGGCAGCGGAACGGACAGGGGAACAGGCGGCATGGTGACTAAACTTCACGCCGCACAAATAGCAACTCAGGCGGGGATTGATACCGTTGTAATGAGCGGCGAAGACCCCAAGGATATATACAAGCTTCTCGACGGAAGGCAGATAGGGACGATTTTTACAGGGAAGAAAAATTAAGCCGTAGTTTTGTAGGGGCGACCATCGGTCGTCCAGTGAGGTGAATAAAATGACAGAACTTGAAATAATGGGTGAAAAAGCAAAGGCCGCGGAGCGGCTCCTCTCCTGCGCTTCAAGCGTAATAAAAGATAATGCGCTCAGATCAATTGCGAAAGACCTTAACGAGAGAAGCAGCGAAATCATAGCGGCAAATAAGCTTGACCTTGAGAATGCGGCAAAGGCGGGTTATCCCTCCGCGATGGCTGACAGGCTCCGCCTCGATGAAAGCAGGATAAAAGGCATTGCAGGCGGCGTTGCCGAAATTGCTATGGCAAATGACCCTGTCGGCAGAGTGATTTCAGGCTCAAGCCGTCCAAACGGGCTTAAAATCGAAAAAATCACCGTTCCGCTGGGCGTAATTGCCGTCATTTTTGAGGCTAGACCGAATGTTACCGCAGACGCGGCGGCTTTGTGCCTGAAGTCGGGCAATTCGGTTATCCTCAGGGGCGGCAAGGAGGCAATTAACTCAAACTTGATTATTGCCGAAATTATGAGGAATGCGGTTGAAAATGCAGGACTGCCTAAGGATTGTATTCAGCTTGTCGGCGACACATCAAGAGAGAGCGCAAACGAGCTTATGAAGCTCAACGGATATATCGACGTCCTTATCCCCAGAGGCGGGGCGGGCTTAATCAACGCTGTTGTTGAAAATTCGACGGTGCCTGTGATAAAAACAGGCGTCGGCAACTGCCATGTCTATGTTGACAGGGCAGCAGATATTGATATGGCTGCAGAAATTGTGTTCAACGCCAAAACCTCCCGCCCTTCTGTCTGCAACGCATGCGAGAGCCTGCTTCTGCACAGGGATATTGCGGAGCTTGCACTCATTGCAATCAAGGCAAGGCTTGATGAAAAGGACGTTGAAATCCGCGGCGATGAAATAGTATGCAGTATTCTTGACGATGCTGTTCCCGCGGCGGCGGACGACTGGGGCATGGAATATCTGGACTATGTTATTTCCGCAAAAGTCGTCCGGGATATTGATGAAGCGGTTGAGCATATTGCGAAGTACGGCACGGGTCACAGCGAATGTATTGTTACCTCCGACTACGCGGCGGCGCAGGATTTTATGAAGAGGGTTGATGCTGCTGCTGTTTATGTCAATGCTTCAACGAGGTTTACGGACGGCGGGGAGTTCGGCTACGGTGCGGAAATCGGCATCTCCACACAGAAGCTTCACGCCAGAGGACCGCTGGGGCTTGATAGCCTGACAAGTGAAAAATATCTTATATATGGCTCAGGTCAGATAAGATAATTCACAAACTTAACTGAATATAGTTTCTTTATCAAAACACTTGACAAACACTTTGCCGGTTTGCTATAATTTCTCTGCAATTGCGGATGTAGCTCATCCGGTAGAGCGCCACCTTGCCAAGG
>CAZBHG010000104.1:0-2786 GCA_964491735.1 uncultured Eubacteriales bacterium | reverse complement strand
CACTAACATGTTGACCCAAGATAAGATCGATCAAATTAACAAGAACTTCAAGTATCTTCATCAGCTCTTCTCTGTCCGCAAGCTGTTCATTCGTAATGTCAATGCTCATATAAATAGGTAAACTTGCGCCGCACTGCGACAAGTAATTAATCATATTTTCGGTTATTCCGATATAATATGAGCTGTTGATAAGCCCGTATTCCCCAAGCAGAGCTTCAAGCCCCTGGATATTGCTGACCTCTCTGAGATATATATATAATTTTATACCGGGGTAAGCTGCCATTTGTTCAAGAACTTTTTTAAGCGGCACTGATTCTTTGCTTGCTTCTTGAAAGCTGTTTGCAAGGACAGGCGTTCCGTCCTCAAGGAATGAAACATTCACTTCAATTGCCTGCGCTCCGCTTTTCATGCCTGCTTTGGCACTGAGAAGAGAGTTTTCATCACATCCCAGGCAACCTGTCTGCGCAGTGAAGAGCTGTTCGCCTTTGTAAGCCGTCCCGCTGCTGACAAGTAAATTAACAACCTCTCCGGCATTGGCCCCGGTCTGCTTACTTGCGCAGGATGCTGAAATAAGCAGGGATAAAATAACTGTAATGCAGGCGGCGGGTTTTAATATTCTCCGGATTTTAATCAAAATCAGAGCCTCCTGTATATTTTTTGTGTAATGTCGTTCATAGTGTCAAGCTTTCTTTCAATATCATCCACAAGCGCAAACTGGACGCGGGCGCGGACAAGATTATGGTCTTCATATTCGGTCTTGAAATACACATCACCGTTAAGATAGTCCCCCAAAAACCTGATGCCGCACTCAAGAGTCATAAGCTTTGCGGAAAACGCGAGGTTTTCAACCTCACAAACGTTTAGGCTGCTGCCCGCTGCGCCGAGATAACCTCTGGTGTATTGCTCATAAAGCTCAAGGTCAAGAGAAACAAGGCTTACATCCTTTTCATCCTCAAGAGCGGTGTTTGCGCCGAAGCGGATACTGTCGCCAAAATCGTAGAGAGAAAGACCCGGCATAACAGTGTCAAGGTCAACGACACATATGCCCTCATGCGTGTCATCATCAAACAGGACATTGTTAAGCTTTGTGTCGTTATGCGTCACTCTCAGCGGCAGTTTTCCCTTTTCAAGGAGCTTTAGTAGTTTACCCGCATCTTTTTTGCGCGCAAGGGCAAATTCAATCTCTTGCGTTACTGAGCTTGCTCTGCCTTTAAGGTCATCCTTAACTGCCTGCTCAAAGTCCTGAAAGCGGGACACTGTGTTGTGAAAATTCGGTATAGTATCGTGCAGAGTATCAATCGGATAATCCGCAAGAATTTTCTGAAAATGCCCGAAAGCCTTCGCGGCATTGTAGAAAATTTCCGGGTCATCAATTGTCTGACAGGTGTATGAGTTTGTGATGAAGTTATAGCAACGCCAGCATCTACCCTCCCCGTCTATATAATACGGGAGACCGCCCTTTGCAAAAAACACTTTCAGAGCCTCCCTTTCGGGATCGCCTCCGTGTTCCCTGACATACCTCTGAATATAGCTTGTTACTCCCACAATATTCTCCATTAACTCGTCAGGGTTTTTAAAAACTATTGTGTTGATAAGCTGAATAAGATAGCTGTCAATCTGACCGAATTTGTTTTCAAGTTCAAGCGCGAATGTGTCGTTAATATGACCGTCGTTGCAGGAATAATGCCCTATGTATTCCCCCTGAAGACCAAACGATTTAATAATGTCATTGTAATTAAATTCAGATTGATTCAAAAATGTCACCCACTATTAATTTTTTTGCTTTCATATCGACTGATACGGAGTCTTTCTCTGCTTCTACGTAATATGACTTAATTCCCCACAAACTAATTATATGTTTTTTGTACAAAACAGTCAATAAAAATTGAGTTTTTTGCTTTAATTATCTGCAGCAATATGGTAAAATAATGCTCATATTAAATAGCGGAGGCACAATATGTTACTTGAACAATTAGTAGCATTTTCAAACAAATACGGCTCTGACGGGGAACTTGTTCTTGCGGGCGGCGGCAACACATCCGCAAAGGTCGGGAATATGCTTTACATAAAAGGCTCCGGCACCTCCCTAGCCGAAATTACCGCAGATGGCTTTGTTAAAATGGACAGAGAGAAAATCGCATTCATTTTTGAAAAAACATATCCCGACGACGACAAGCAGAGAGAAGCTATGGCTCTCGAGGACCTCATGGCGGCAAGGGCAGCCACAGATATGAACAAAAGGCCGAGTGTTGAAACGACACTGCACAGCCTCTTTCCGCAGACATTTGTGCTGCATCTTCATCCCGCGCTTGTCAATGGTTTGACCTGCGGCGTCGACGGTGAGAGAATTGCGAAAGAGCTTTTCGGAGACGAAATGATTTGGGTCGGTCTTTGCAGACCGGGCTATATTCTTGCAAGGCTCTGCAAAGACCTTATGGATAAGTACAAAGAAAAAAACGGGAGAGACGCGTCAATAATACTCCTGCAGAATCACGGCATTTTTATAGCCGATGATGATATTGACGGGCTTGCAAAAAAGCTTGAGGGAATTATCGGCGCTCTGAAATCGAAGGTGGTTCTATACCCGAACCTTACAAAAACAGAGCCACCGGAGGATATTGAAAAATATTGCGGCATCTTATCGGCTCTTTACGGCGAAGGGGCGGCGGCGGTTTTCGAAAACTTTGAATCGTCCGTTAAGTTCTCGCAAAGCAGGCAGTCGGCGGAGCCTCTTTTGAAGCCCTTCACCCCTGACCATATCGTTTACTGCAAGGCACATCCGCTGT
>CAZBHG010000103.1:0-2938 GCA_964491735.1 uncultured Eubacteriales bacterium | reverse complement strand
CTGAAATTTTCTTGCGTTAATTATTTTACTCTGAAATTATCATGAATTAGAAGCATTTTAAAAAAAAAGCTTGCAATTGTAATTTAAACCTGATAAAATAGCTTTTGTTATTTACTCTTGCAAAAGGAGGTGCGACACATGGCAAAATGCGATTACTGCGGTAAAGATGTGTCTTTCGGTATTAAGGTTTCACACTCACACAGGCGTTCAAACAGAACATGGAATCCAAACGTCCAGCGTGTTAAGGCGATAGTGAACGGCTCTCCCAAGAGAGTTTATGCCTGCACACGTTGCCTTCGTTCGGGCAAGGTTACACGTGCCGTCTGATTATCTGAATAATATGGGCGTTCAAATGAGCTGTTTTTTACGGCTCATTTTTATTTTTTTTCATAATATCTTGCTCCCGGCAATATAGTTAGAAGTGGGAAAGCTTCAGCTTCCCCGTCAAAATTTAATCAGTTTATTCAAACGGCTGAATGTCTGGAGTAATGCGAAATGTATATTAATTCTGAAAGCATCTATGCCATAAAAGGCTATGAGTCCGGCAGCCCTAGCAAGTTATCTCCTGCCGGAGAAGATTGCCTTGAAATGATTTACCGCCACTCTCTGATAAACGAATATGTAAGGATAAACTTTCTGGCGGCGAGGCTCAACGTGAACCCGACGGCAGCATCAAAAACGGTCCAGCATTTAAAGGAGCTTGGGCTTACCAATTTTGAAAAATATGGGCTTATCTCCCTGACGCAAGGCGGCAGAGAGATGGGTGAATACCTTCTTTTCCGTCATAATATTATTCACAGTTTTCTCTGCCATGTCAACTCCTCCACAAACGAATTGAAGCAGACGGAGCTTATTGAGCACTATATTGACAAACGGACGGTTAATAACATTGAAAAATTAATAAATGAAATGGAAAACAAGGTTTAATTATGATATTTGTCCAAATTTGGTTGAATTAGGTAAAATAACATGTTAAACTCAATTTAAATCAAAAACGGAGGTAGTAAAATGACGAAAAAGACTGTTTTTTTGACTGGCTCATCCGGAAATATGGGCTTTGAGGGTTTCAAGCAGTTATATGCCCATAAAGACAGGTTTAACATTGTTCTTCTCAACAGAGGCAGTGAAAAGAACAAAGAGAAATTTGCCGCATATGAAAATGATGACAGCGTCAGGCTCATCTGGGGCGACTTGATGAACTATGATGATGTTCTCAAGGGCGTCACGGGCGCTGATTATGTTCTTCACGTCGGCGGAATGGTTTCGCCTGCCGCGGATTACTACCCGAAAAAGACTATTAAAACCAACACGACCGCAGCGAAAAACATTGTTGACGCCGTTAAGGCTCAGCCCAACGCAGATGATATCAAGGTTGTCTACATAGGCACCGTTGCGCAAACGGGCGACCGCAACGCGCCCATTCACTGGGCAAGAACAGGAGACCCGATAAAAATCAGCGTTTATGACCATTATGCGATAAGCAAGACTATTGCCGAGAGCTATTTTGCCGAGTCAGGTCTCAAGCACTGGGTTTCTCTGCGTCAGTCGGGCATACTTTACCCCGCCATTCTCAAAAACTACGACCCGATAATGTTCCATGTTCCGATAAACGGAGTTCTGGAATGGGCAACCATTGAGGATTCGGGCAGGCTCCTTCTCAATGTCTGCGGTGACGATGTTCCCGAAGAGTTCTGGAGGCGCTTTTACAACATCGGCAGCGGCAAGGAATACAGAATCACAAACTTTGAATTTGAGGAACTGCTGCTTAAAGCAATCGGCATGGGTTCGCCAAAGAAAATATTTGACTGCAACTGGTTCACGCTGCGCAACTTCCACGGTCAATGGTATGCGGACTCCGACGTGCTTGAAAATTATCTGCATTTCAGAGAAAACCTTCCCGTTAAGGCATACTTTGATAGGTTATCAAGCACAGTACCGAAATACTTCAAGCTTGCAAAGATTGCTCCCCCGTATCTTGTCAAAAAGCTCGGCATGGAGCGCCTGACAAAAATGGAAATTTACGGCACCATGAACTGGATAAAAAACAATAATCCTGACAGGATTTCCGCATATTACGGCACAAAAAAGAATTGGGAGAATATCGGCACATGGGATACGTTCAAGGTTGAACGCCCCACCGAGGAGATTACTCTTCTCGACCACGGCTATGACGAGTCGAAGCCTGCGGGCGAGCTTGATATTGAGGACATGAAAAAAGCCGCGCAGTTCAGAGGCGGCGAATGTATCTCGGCCGATATGGTCAAGGGCGACCTGTTCACACCGCTGAAATGGCGCTGCGCACATGGGCATGAGTTTGAAATGACGCCGAACCTTGTCCTTAAAGGCGGTCACTGGTGCAGAAATGAGCTGCCCTGGCCGTGGGACTATGACAAGGAGGCAAAGGTGAACCCGTTCTTTGCGCAGGTCTGGTACCCTCTGCATGACAAGGACGAAAACAACTTCTATGATGAGAGCATTTTCAAGGGCATGGAAGGGTAATAAGACAGGGGACGGTTAGTGTCCTGGACATATACAACAGATAACCTTATAAGCAGCGTAGATCTGAATTCAATGGGCAACGGTAACATGAACTATCATTATACGACTTTAGACCGTTTGGGATATACAACCCATACTATGCGTTCCGGTTATCCTAATGATAAGTTAAGAACAATTTATTATTACTTGTATGGCAGCACTAATAGCACAGGCGGCAGCAACAGCACAGGACTTATCAGGCAGATCAATTTTAATAAATTAGATTCAAGCAGCGGCAGCGATGTTGTTACCGCAAACCATGGTCAGCTGAATTATACCTATGATGCCAACGGCAATATTTTAACAATAAGTGAAAATAGTGTCCTGAAAGCAACATACACCGGAGTGTCAAGGGGACGGGGGTTTGTCACAAAACAACCGCAGTTTCAAGTGCTGAACA
>CAZBHG010000102.1:2708-3066 GCA_964491735.1 uncultured Eubacteriales bacterium | reverse complement strand
CGGCAGGAGCAAGCCCCTCGGCAGGAGCAAGCCCCTGCCCTACAATAACATAACGCAAATATTTATTTTTGGATAATGTAGGGGCGACCATCGGTCGTCCGCAAGGTTCAATTATCCTCATATGGTGAAAATATCAATTCTGAAATTCAAACGTACAAACATTAATCAAATTCATAGATGAATTCGGACGACCGATGGTCGCCTCTACGGTTCCCACTGTTCAAACATTAATCAAATTCATAAATGAATTCGGACGACCGATGGTCGCCCCTATGACAGGCTCCTGAAAACATCCCATGAAGGGTCGGCGTAAAATCTGTGACCCTCTTCGCCCCAGACGATTCTGCAATTATCCGGC
>CAZBHG010000102.1:0-2698 GCA_964491735.1 uncultured Eubacteriales bacterium | reverse complement strand
TATTTGTTATGGTATTCCATGACTCTTCAACGCCTTTTTTGGGGAAAATTCCATCCTCCTTGCCTGCAACGACAATGAGCTTTCTGGGCGCAATAAGCTGAGCCAAATCTCCCATATCAAAATATTTTGCCGCGCCCGGTATGAAATTGCAGACGCAGTGTTTCATTGCGGCAATCGAATCCTTATATGTACAAACGGAGCAGGACGGCATTGCGATTTTGATGCGCGGCTCAAAACAGGCGGCATAATAGGTGGCTGTTCCGCCGCCCGAATTGCCCATACAGGCAACCCTGTCCATATCAATTTCATTAAATTGTGAGACGACATCCAGCGCCCTTGAAACATCCCAGACTCTTTCGCCTATCATCGTTCTCCCGAGCAGCAGCGCGGTCATTGCGGTTACATAGCAGCGGGGACCGTCGCCGTCCGATTTATCCGTTCTTCTTTCACCCATGCCCCTCTGCTCAAGGATAAGAGCGGCATAACCCTCTTTTATGACCTGAACGGCAAAATTTCGGTCACCTTTTTTAATATTAGCCTTGTCACCCTTGAATTTAGGTCTGCCCATTGATATATGCATCCCTGTGGAATGACCCTGCAGGCAGACCACCAAGGGATATTTCTCCTTGCCGGTTTTGGGTATCCAAAGGTGGCAGACAGCTTTCACGTCCTGTTCGGTATCAAACAGAATTCTTCTTTCGGTAAAGGTTTCATTTTCTTTTTCATATTCAATTTTAACATTCAAATCAACCCTCTGCGGCATATCACCCAGAAGCTCAATAAATTTTTTGTTCAGCTCCGCTTTTTGCAATTCAAGGTCAACCGACTCGTCAAAGGCGAGCAGGGGCTTACAACTCAGAACGCGGTCATGCGCTCCGTCGGGGGATATCAATTTCATTTTTCGTCACTCCTTATATTTGTTTTGCAGCTGTGAGCAAAGTGTGAGTGTATTAATTAATGTCCGCTTTTTGCGGAACAATTGCACCTAGTGCGCTTAGTTTTTCACAAAGCAAATCATAGTTTACATCGTTGATTTTTATGTTTTCCTTTGCACATATTGCGGCTGCGACGCCTCCTGCCTGCCCCATTGCCATGCAGGGAGCCTGAACTCTGTAGGCACTGTTTGAATCCGTATCGCCCGATACACATCTCCCCGCGGCAATAATCCGTTTGGAGTTTTTGGGTATCAACGCCCCGTAGGGTATCGTCGGGACTGTTTCGGGTTCAAGAAAAATCTGCTTTATGCCCGTATCATAATGCAAATCTATGGGGTAAAAGCAATAGCACACCGCGTCATCATATACTTTGCCGCTCAGGTATTCTTCCGCCGTTATTGTTTTCTCGCCGACAATTCTGTATGTCTCGCGCACGCCGCATTCCTCAGCGGCATAGGAAACATAAAGATGTTCAAGCCCGGGTATTTTTTTGAAGAAAGACACAGCTCTGAGCAATGACCTTCTGGCTTCAATTTCAAGCGCCGTCTTGTCTTTTGATGAAGCGGCATCAGGGCAGTTTATATGCATGTCAATCTTGCCTTTTTTCAGGGCCGCATAGGGATTTCCGCCCTGAAAATCTGCTTTTGTTATTTCGCCGTGCGCAAACGCCTCTTCGGCGTACATATTGACAAGCATTTCATCAATTTTATCCTTATCATATCCGCCTATATAATTCATCAGTGTCGCGGGCTGCAGCCGCTCACTTCGCACACATTCATAGCCCAGGATTCGTGTTAAATCTGCGTCGCCCGTTGCGTCAACAACAGCTTTGCCGAAAACCGCTTTTAATCCTTCTTTTCCTGTGACAGCAAGGTAAACACCGTCCTCACTTTCATGTGCAAAGGAAATCATGGAATGAAAGAGAACATCGACCTGAGCCTCTTGACAAAGCTCATCGAGTACAGTTTCAAAGATGAATTTGTCAACTTTAATCTGCAATTGCCAGTGTTGAGCAGGCTCTCTTATCATTTCAGGGATATACGCGCCGCCGAGCTTTTCGGCTCTTTTGACAGCCTCCCAGCACGGGCCTGAAATAATCTGCCTGCCCCACGCGAAGAACAGCCCCGGAAAGTCCACGCAGGCGGCTGTAACGGTGCCGCCGAGCACACCGTTTTTTTCGATAAGCAAGGTTTTCGCTCCGCTCCTTGCGGCGCAAATCGCGGCAAAGCATCCGGCAGTTCCTCCGCCAGCTACGATTACGTCATATTCATCCTCAACGGGCAATTTGACATTCAGCTCAAAAATATTATCAGACATAATAAAAACCGCCATATCAAAACTGTTTATACAAATGATTATACCATTATTTTCCGGTATTGAAAGCGGAGAATAAAAAAAACCTGCTTTTGGCAGGTTTGGAAAGGTTGTTTTTTTTCGGTACTCTTGCGGCGGAAACGGCTTAAGATGCATGAACGGCCGCGTCCTTCATCCACCCGTCTACGAGCTTGACAGCCTTTTTATCAAGTATCCCACCCGTAACCGCCTTGCTGACATAGCTCTCGATTGCGTCAGACTGCTTGATTTTATTAACGGCGGCCAGAGCGCTAATGATGTCAAGAAGTATAAGCTTCTTCTGTGTGTCCTTCAGAGCTGCAATATCAATTGCCGTAAGGATTTCAACAACCCTTTGCAATAGCTCAGGCTCATATTCAACCCAATTCGCAATGCTTTGAATTGTCTGCCTTGAGGTGATAAATTTCTCG
>CAZBHG010000101.1:0-3073 GCA_964491735.1 uncultured Eubacteriales bacterium | reverse complement strand
AGTGACGGACTGTTTTTGCTTGCTTGGTGTAACATATCTATTGTAATCCTACACATTTGATGTTTCTTCGGATGAATTGCTCACTTTGTACTGACGGATTGAACCGTTTGAAATCACATATGCCACTCCGTTGTTTGTGACTACCTTTGCTTCGCTGCTTTCGGCATCAAATTCTTTTACGACATTGCCGCTGTTGCTTAAAAATTGAAGACTGCTGCCGGTGAGCACAACCACATAGTTTGAGTCGCAGGCAATACTTACAGGTGAAGAATCAAGCTCTTTTTCAAAAAGAAGCTTCCCTTTTGCATCTAAAGCCTGCAGCCTGTTGTTGCTGCCGCCGAAATCCGAACGCACAAGGACGCACTTGCCGCTTTCGTGCTCAGAAAACGAAGTGTAGCTGTCCGTCCCGAGGCTTTCATCCTGCGCAACAGTCTTTCTTCCCTCAATAAGCACCCTGCGGTTATCACCCTGAGCGGAAATTTTACCGTTTGAATGATATATTACATTAAACAGAGTTGTTGAGTTAAAATCAAATGAGGCGACAGGCTCGTCTTTATCAAAATCAAAAATAAGAAGCCTTGAATAAATTTCGGCATTTTCGCTGCCTACAGCAATCACCGCCGCGCTCTTACCGTTATCTGAAAGAGATATATCTGAAATGTATTCATTGGAACAATCCCAGACAAAAATCTCTTTTAGGTTTTTATCAAAAACAGTCAATGTGCTTGCGGCAGAGATTGATTTTGTCACAACGGCACAGTTTCCTTTTTTCCCTATGGCGGCAGTCAAAATATCGCTATCCATTGTTTTTTCATAGAGAAGCTTTGATGTAGTCTGGATTCTGAAACGTCCCGACCCTCTGTCAAAAACAATCATACGTCCGTTTTTCACCTTCATTGACGGGCTTGTATATGTATGCTGCAGGGTATAGACCTTTTTTGCCGTTGAATTGAAAACGACGTTTGAGTCGTTTGTAAGCAAAACAAGCTTTGTACCCGAGATATTTACGGCTTCGACGGAGTTTGAGTCTATCTCATACGGATAGCCGTCGCCGGGTGAAAACTGCTCCATAAAGCTGCTGAAGCCGTCTGTGACGCTCCAAAACGTCACGTCTTCAAATGCATTCATCACTAAGAATGTTATCAGCAAAATCCCGAAAACAAGAAGCGCGAGCTTTATAAACACAGATAATAAGGGGCTTTTATCCTTTTTTCTTTTCTTCCCTTTTTTACCCGTCTTTGAGCCTTTGCCGGGGGCGGCTTTACTTTTCTGTGAGCTGTTGGCGGTGCTTTTTTGATTTTTATTGTTCCTTTTAAATTCGGCAGGTATTATGATTTCCTGCGTGATGTCTTTATCCTTCATAACTACCTCACCTCAAATCAAAAATTATAGTTTACTTTATTAAGATACAAACCGCATGCCGGAGCCGTTATTCCCGCTCTGTTTCTGTCGCATGAATCAACAATATCGGCTATATTGCAGGCATCAATTTTGCCCTGAGCAACACCGAGTAAAGTTCCGGTCATTATCCTTACCATGTTGTAAAGGAACCCGTCAGCTTCCACCCTGAAAATGACTTCATCACCGTTTCTGAAAACTTCGGCGGAGTTTACTGTTCTGACGGTTTGCTTGACGCTTGCGCCCGTTGATGAAAAGCCGCAGAAATCATGTTTGCCCAAAAAGCCCTTTGCCGCCCTGTCGAGCAGTTTTTCATCAAGAGGATAGGGGTAATAAAGATATCTGTTGACGCAAAAAGGGCTGCGGGTTTTTGTGTTGATAATTTTATAGATGTATTCCTTCGAAATGCAGGAGTATCTCGCGTGAAAATCGGGCGGCACCTCAAAGCAGTCAGTCACCACTATGTCGTCGGGCACATTTGCATTGAGAGCCTTCAAAAATCTTTCGCAGTCAATAAGGCTTTCGGTTTTTATGTTGCAGCAGTACATATTTGCATGGACTCCCGTGTCTGTTCTTGAACAGCCGGTCACATTTTCACGCCTGCCGATAATCTTCTCAACGGCGTTCTGAAATGTTTCCTGCACGGTTAATGCGTTTTTCTGCACCTGCCACCCGTGATATGCCGTGCCGTCAAAGCAAAGGGTCAGCAGTAGATTTCTCATCAGATCACCGCTTTAAAAAAGTAATTGAGTACAACTATTCCTGCAATCAGAAAGATAATAACGCCCATCGCAAAAAAATCTCTTGACGAAAGATGCATTGTTTTCATGCTTGTGCGACCCTTTCCGCCGTTGTAGCAGCGGCACTCCATCGCATATGCAAGCTCATAAGCCCTGCGGAAAGCAGAAACAAAAAGCGGGATAAAAATCGGTATCAAAGCCTTTGCTCTGGAGACAAGCCCTCCGTTTTCAAGGTCCGCTCCCCTCGCCTTCTGAGCGTTCATTATTCTGTCAATCTCTTCGATAAGCGTGGGAATGAACCTCAATGCCAGTGTCATCATCATTGCAAAGGTATGCACATCGATATGAACCTTTTTCAGGGGTGACAAAAGGCTTTCAATTGCATTTGTAAGTGCTGTGGGTGTTGTTGTATAGGTCAGAAGCGAAGTGCCCACAACAAGGCAGATGATTCTGACCGCCATAAATATTGCGGAATAAATGCCGCCGAGCGTTATTTTGATAAAACTGAAATCAACTATAACCCTGCCGCTTTTTGAATAAAAAAGATTCAGAACGGCAGTGAAAATTACAATAATAATAATCGGCTTGAGGCTTTTTATGATTAATTTAAACGGTATTTTTGAGATTAAAAGGATAATGACCGTGAACGCTGCAACAAGCCCGAGCGAAAAGAAATTTTTGCAGAAGAAGATTAAGATTATGAAGGCAACAGAGAGAGCTATTTTCATCCTTGCATCCATTTTGTGAAGAACGGACTTGCCGACAAAATATTGACCTATCGTTATATCCCTTATCATCTGAGCGCCCCCTTATTCTTCATAAGGCGGGCGATTTCCGCTCTGCCCTGCCCGACTGTGAACACACCGTCGCTTACATCTATCCCGTGCTGACGAAGCCCCATGAATATCCTTGTAATCTGGGGAACATTAAGCCCC
>CAZBHG010000100.1:0-3099 GCA_964491735.1 uncultured Eubacteriales bacterium | reverse complement strand
GGTGAATCGGCTTTGTCTGCTCGTCTTCGGAATACGGAGCAGTGACAAGAAACGGCTCGCAGAGCTTATCCTTAAAGCGATAGCCCAGATGATAATAATTGAAACCCGAACGACGCTTCATCGGAAGTCCATCGCTTTTTCTGACGATTGAATAGAATGAAAGCCTCGGGTTATCTCCCGTAAGCAGTTCAATCATATCAACACCAAACTTCTCCGCGCATTTGTAAATAAAAGTAAACGAAAAATCAGTTTCTCCTGCCTCAGCCTGTTCATATTCCTCAATCGAACAATCGGTTGCTTTTGCCATTTCCTCAATGCCAAACTCCATGTCAACTCTTAATGCCCGTATTCGCTGCGCAATCTCGCTGATAATTAATTCCATGAATAATACCTCCCTTATTAAAATAAAAAAACGCCCCATACTATTATAAATAATATGGGACGAGATTAACCCGTGGTACCACCCAAATTCAGTGCATAAGCACCCTCAAGCTCCAACAAGCTCTTGACCTTAACGCAGTCGCTACGGGAACACCTACTTGCAAAAAATGCTTTCAGACTCCGGCTCGGAAGTGATAAGCTTTTGTCGACAGTACCCATTCACAGCAACCATGGGCTCTCTGAAACTGCTAATGACAAAACCAATCTTCGTCAACGCTTTTAAAGTGGATTAAATTGTAAAATTTATTATACATTAAACAATATATGTTGTCAATATCAAAATGTGTCCTTTTAAATATTTTTTTATCTCGTTTTCTGCTTGCCCTCCAAAAGCGGTAATGATATAATAATTGATATGTGTGCAAAGCATAGTTTATCGCAAACAGAGGTGTGTTGTCTTGGAAAAATATGATGTCATTATTATCGGTGCCGGTCCTGCCGGTATTTTTACAGCACTGGAAATCTATAAAAATGCGTCCCCGAAAACAAAGGTTCTTATTGTTGACGAGGGTATTTCTATCGAAAAAAGGGCATGCCCCGCAAGAAAAAACGGCACCTGCGTACGCTGCAATCCCTGCAACATAATGAGCGGCTGGGCGGGTGCGGGCGCGTTTTCCGACGGTAAGCTTTCATTGTCGGAAGAAGTCGGCGGCAACCTTACAAGCTATCTCCCCGTTCCTAAGGTCAGAGAATTGATTAATTATTGCGACAGCATTTATCTGGAATTCGGCGCTCCTCAGGAGGTATACGGTCTTAGCGACAAAAAGGTTGAAGAAATTGCCTATGAATGTTCCAAAAACAATATTCATCTGATTCGCTGCCCCGTAAGACACATGGGGACGGAATATTCATATGTTGTTCTCAAAGCGATGTATGATTATCTCTGCACTATTGAGGGCTTTAAATTCATCGAGAGAGCTCATGCGGACCCAATTATTGGTGAAGACCACACTGTTAAAGGCGCGAAAATAACCTATAAAAACGGTGAAGTTGAGGATGCTCTGGCAGATTACGTTGTGGCTGCTCCCGGGCGCGGCGGCGCGGGGTGGCT
Organism: uncultured Eubacteriales bacterium; assembly: GCA_964491735.1. GTDB lineage: Bacteria > Bacillota > Clostridia > Oscillospirales > Acutalibacteraceae > JAAZFZ01. Next base: position 1,607 of record CAZBHG010000100.1, on the reverse strand, counting down.
TAATAAAATCGCGTCTGAAAACGATATTAATATTATGAGCAATGAGGTTGACATCGGAGTCAGGGTCGAAGTCCCGAACTCAGTTATGGATACACTCACAAAATATCTATATGAAGCTAAAATGGTCTATTACTCCGATACATTTGAAAGCAAGGTTCGTACCTTCTGCATGAATCCAGGCGGAATTGTCAGTGAAGAGCACTATAATGCGGGATTCAACAACACTTTTAAGGACAGTATCGCCGTTGTAAACGGTCACAGCTATGCCGACGCTCAATCTCATACGGAAAATACAAACTTTGCATTGCTGGTCTCGACGAAATTCACAGAGCCGTTCAACCAGCCGATTGAATACGGGCGTTATATTGCGCAGCTTGGCAATATGCTCACCGGCGGCGGAGTTATGGTTCAGAGGCTTGGCGACCTTATGCTCGGCAGACGCACGGATGAATCAAGGCTCAGAAAATCAACAACGAGGGCAACACTCACAACGGCAGTACCGGGCGACCTTTCGTTTGTTCTCCCCCACCGTCATCTTACCAGCATCATTGAGGCTTTGCGCGCATTTGATAAAATTGTGCCCGGTCTTTATTCAAAGAACACTCTGCTCTACGGCGTTGAGGTCAAATTCTACTCATCAAAGCTTGACGTCAATGCAGATTTTGAAACAAAAATTAAGGGCTTCTATGCCGTCGGCGACGGAGCGGGCATAACAAGAGGTCTTATGCAGGCCTCTGTTACTGGAGTTGTCGTCGCAAGAGATATTCTTTCAAAGCAAAAACAATAGAATTTATTTTGACGGCCGGCTGAATATACCGGCCGTTTTTTTATCAGCGTAAATCAGAACCTGATAAAAATAAAAACATAAATTTGCAAGTTTTTATTTTTAATGTTGCAAAAATGCCTGTAATGTATTAGAATATAACGAGATTGAAAACGCATTATGAATTATTATCAGGAGGAAATACCATGCAATCCTACATAGAAATGTCCAAGGCGGAACTTGAATCAATTAAGACGGCGCTCGATATTGAGTATGCACAATATAAATCGAGAGGCTTGAAGCTTGATATGTCAAGAGGCAAGCCCGGCGCAGACCAGCTTGATTTATCTATGAATATGCTGACCGACGCTTCGCTGATAATGGACCCGAAATGCTCCGGCGGATTCGACTGCCGCAACTACGGAGTTCTTGACGGCATCCCCGAATGCAAGCAGATTTTTGCCGACCTCCTTGAGGTTGATGCAAAAAACATAATTGTGTGCGGCAACTCCAGCCTGAACCTTATGTATGACTATATATCTCAATGCATGACTCACGGCTCCGGCGCCGCTCCATGGGCTTCTCAGGGCAAAATCAAATTCTTATGTCCCGTGCCGGGATATGACAGGCATTTCACAATCTGCGAGCATTTCGGCATTGAGATGATAAATGTTCCCATGCTTGAGGACGGTCCCGACACAGATTTGCTCACGGAGCTTGTTAAGGACGGCAGTGTCAAAGGCATGTTCTGTGTGCCGAAGTATTCAAACCCTGAGGGAAAAACCTTTTCGGACGATGTTGTCCGCAAAATTGCGGCTCTCAGGCCCGCGGCAAAGGACTTCAG
>CAZBHG010000099.1:0-3202 GCA_964491735.1 uncultured Eubacteriales bacterium | reverse complement strand
TTGAGGCCTCTATCGCCGTCAAGCGCTCTCTTGTGGTCCATTGATGACACCATCGGAGATACAGCTTTTCCGTCAGTAAAGGCAAGGACAGAAACCTCAGGCCCTTGCAAAAATTCTTCAATAACCACCCTGCTGCCAGACTCTCCGAATACCTTATCTTCCATTATCGAAGATATTGCCGACCACGCATCTTCAAAGCTTTCGGCAATGATAACACCCTTGCCCAAAGCAAGACCGTCAGCCTTGATAACAGTCGGATATTTCCCCTGCTCTTTAATGTATTCGAGAGCCTTTGAGGCGTCATCAAATACTTCATAGCCGGCAGTCGGAATATTATACTTTTTCATAAGATTTTTTGAAAAGACCTTACTGCTCTCAATTTCAGCGGCATTTGCTTTCGGGCCAAAAGCCCTGATGCCTTCGGCTTCCAGCCTGTCAACCATGCCCATTGCAAGCGGGTCATCGGGTGCGACAAAGACCAAATCAACCCTTTGTTCCTTTGCGAGGGCAATCAAGCCGTCAATGTCCGTTGCCGCGACAGGGAAGCATTTTGAGTCACAGCTGATACCGCCGTTTCCCGGAGCACATATTATTTCATCAACCTTATTGCTTTGCATAAGCGAGCGAATCAGAGCGTGTTCTCTGCCGCCCGAGCCGACCATTAATATCTTCATCTTCTATACCTCTTAATCAATATCAATGCTTAAAATGGCGTATGCCTGTAAATACCATAGCTATCCCCGCTTCATTTGCTGCTTTGATACTGTCCTCATCTCTTATTGAACCGCCCGGCTGAATAATTGCGGTTATGCCTGCTTTTTGTGCGGCTTCAACGCAGTCAGAGAACGGGAAGTAAGCATCGCTTGCCATAACCGAACCCTCGGCTTTTTCGCCGGCATACTTGATTGCCAGCTCGAGAGCGGTGATTCTGTTTGTCTGCCCGGGCCCGACACCGACTGTCATATTATCCTTTGCAAGAGCTATACCGTTTGATTTGACATGCTTGACGACTTTCCACGCAAAGAGCATTTGCTTCATTTCGCTTTCAGTCGGCTGACGGTCGGTCACGCACTTAATTTCACCGTCAAGAAGCTTTGTATCAAGCTGCTGAACGAGCAAACCGCCGGCTACCTTTTTCATGTCCATACATGACGGAGCATTCGGCTTCGCAATGTTCTTGAGGACAAGAAGCCTGATGTTTTTCTTCGCGCTGAGTATTTCAAATGCCTGCTCCGAGAAGGAAGGTGCAATAATGATTTCAAGAAATATTTTTGTAAGCTCAGCGGCTGTCTGAACGTCAACCTCACGGTTCAACACGACAATACCGCCATATATCGAAACGGGGTCAGACTCATAAGCCTTCTTATAGGCCTCAAATATCGTCTCACCTGTTCCGACACCGCAGGGATTTGCGTGCTTGACCGCAACTGCAACGGGCTGTTCATCGCCGAATTCCTTCAAAACATCAAGTGCACCGTTGGCATCGTTAATGTTGTTATATGAAAGCTCCTTGCCGTGAAGCTGCTTTGCGCAAGCAAGGGTATTGTCTGCGGCGCCGATTTCCTTATAAAATGCCGCATACTGGTGCGGGTTTTCGCCGTATCTCATATCCTGGACTTTTTCGAATGTCATTGTGAATGCTTCCGGCAGCTGATTTTCATTTCTCTTACTAAACAAATATGAATTAATAAGGGCGTCATATTGAGCTGTATGCTCGAAAACTGCGCCGGCAAGCCTGAATTTAGTATCTTTGCTTATTCCACCAGTTGACTTCAATTCATTGACAATAACGGCATAATCAGAAGGATTAACAATAACGGCAACGTCCTGCCAGTTTTTTGCGGCGGCTCTTATCATTGTCGGTCCGCCTATATCAATATTTTCAATCGCTTCCTCAAGAGAAACATCGGGTTTGAGTATGGTTTGCTTGAAAGGGTAAAGATTTATGGCAACTATATCTATCGGCTCTATTCCAAGCTCTTTTATTTGTTTCATGTGCTCTTCATTCGACCTCATGGCGAGGATTCCGCCGTGAATAGCGGGATGAAGGGTTTTTACTCTGCCGTCAAGGCATTCGGGAAAGCCCGTGATGTCCGAAACACTTGTGCAGGGAACGGAATTTTCGGCAAGAGTTTTTGCCGTTCCGCCTGTTGAAAGTATCTCGTAGCCGAGGCTAACAAGCTCCCTTGCAAAATCAACAACGCCTGTTTTGTCTGAAACCGAAATAATTGCCCGCTTAACCATTTTTAACTGCCTCCCAAAATATTTATTATTTCTTTCACACGTTATTGCTTAACAATGCGACTGCCTGTGGAAGGAGAATCCATTCCGCCTGCTCCATAACTCTTTTCTGAAGTGTTTCTGGAGTATCGTCAGGCAAGACCTCAACCGCTTTCTGAAGAATTATTTCTCCCCCGTCCGGGATTTCATTGACGTAGTGAACAGTTGCCCCCGTAACCTTAACTCCTTTTTCAAGAGCCGCCTCATGAACTTTTAAGCCGTAGAATCCCTTCCCGCAAAAAGACGGAATAAGGGATGGATGTACATTTATTATTTTTTTCGGATATTTTTTAATGAATCTGTCACTCAGTATCGCTAAAAATCCGGCAAGCACGATAAGCTCAGCACCGCTCTTGTCGATTTCATCAATCATTGCGTCTTCAAACAGTTCGCCGCTTTCAAAGGCCTTCCTGACAATTGCCGCAGTTTTAATTCCCGATTTTTTTGCACGCTCCAGCGCATAAGCGTCAGCCTTGTTTGAAATTACCCTGACAATCTGCGCATTGCCGAGGCTGCCTTTGAGCTGAGCGTTAATCAGGGCCTGCAGGTTAGTTCCCCCGCCCGATACGAGAACAGCCACCCTCAGCATATTGTAACACCCTTTTCGCCCTGCTTAACTTCGCCGATAATACAGGCGGTTTCACCGCAGGCATTGAGAATTTTGACGGCTTCATCCGCCTTATCAGCATCGACGGCTATGCAAAGACCTGTGCCCATGTTGAATGTGTTGAACATATCCCTTTCGGGTATGCCCTCACTTTGAATTACATTGAATATCGGAAGTGTGGGGAGCTTTGATTTTTCAATCACAGCACGGCAGTCATCGTTTAACATCCTCGGGATATTTTCATAGAAGCCGCCGCCCGTAATATGTGAAATGCCGTTTATCAGGATATATCCTATGATAATAATCAGTGATGCC
>CAZBHG010000098.1:0-3341 GCA_964491735.1 uncultured Eubacteriales bacterium | reverse complement strand
CAATTGCACTCGGCTCAACTGAGGTCAAGACCACAGACCTGAAGCTCGACTGCAGTGTAGACGAGGCAAGAAAGCTGGCGGCTGAATCAATGCGCTGTGAAAACATGAGCGAAATTACCACCGAGATAGACAACGGAATTTTTTATGTTTTTACCCGAAAAGTGGGTGCAAAGCAGCAGCTTCGTCTTGTTGACCATCGTGGCTTTATCAGAGTACAGGCGGGCGATGCCTGTGCAAAGGAATGCCTCGTTTCCGAATGGGAAGGCACTGCGGCAGAAATGTGGAAGCGTCAGCTGGACTATAAAACCGATATGGTAATGAATCCCGATGTCTACCTTTGCATCGGCGGCAAGGTTCTCGATTTCTCCAATATGCTGGGCCTTGAGCAGCTGCTGACAGTAATGAGAAGCGAATTTTTGGAGCTTGACGATGATAAAAAAGTGCTGATTATTGCGGCAAGAGCAGAAATTTTATAATGCTGAGAGATTATGTAGAAAAGCTGCTCTCGCTTGACGCTTCATCAATACGGGAAATTGCATTTTTAAACGAGCCACTTGCGCATTTTCTGAACACTGAGGAAAAGCAATCCCTTTTGGAAAAATCCGAAGCCTGCGGAAGAGCTATGGCAGAAAATCTGAAGCAAAAACACGGCTCTTGCGCCATAGAAAAACTGGTTGAATTATGCGGCGGAAGGATTCATGAAATATATAAGGAACCCGACAGCGAGTATACCCTTTTTGCGTACTTTGAGCGGCCCGCGGATATAACCATAAACACGGCGAATGTGACAAGGACCGAGGAACTGATTTCAGAATATGAGCTTGAAGCGTTGACGGGTAAAATATCCGTTCGGGATATGCTGCTGTGCCATGAGCTTTATCATCTGCTCGAAAGCCGCACAGATAAGGGCTCCTTTGTTAAGCAAAAGCATGTCTGCGCCTATCAGCTGGGCAGATTCAAACTCATGCGAAGACTTAGCTGCCTTGAAGAAATTGCGGCGATGGCTTTCACCTGCGCGCTGCTGGATTTGAATTTTTCGCCGTACATTTTCAACGTCATTATGCTGTATGCTTATCATCCGGAAAAGGCGGCCAGATTAGCGGCCGACTACACTATAAACGGAGGAATTTAATGAGTATTCTGTACATCTCGCTCGCTCTCAATACGGCTATAATCCTGTTTACGGTTTTTTGGCTGAAGTTCAAGTCATACAAGCCCGACATTAGTGTTCAGGCAAGTCTGAGCGAGGCGCCTGTGACAATAGTCCTTGCTTTGTTCAGCCTTGGGCTTGCGTATTTTCTGCCTGTCTCAAAAATATTTGACTCATCTGTCGGCGGAACCGGAACGCAGTCATATTGGTTTGTCGGCGTGTTTGCGATTGTCTGCGCTCTTCTCGGGTGCTATTCACTGCTATACACTTATTTAAAAAGATTTTTCATAATGCCCGACAAGCTCGTTGAGGTTGACGTTTTAGGAACAGTAACAAACGTTGCTTGGGATGAAATTAAATCGGTGCGCATACCGATGCTCAGCAAGAATATCAGGCTTAAAACCGAACAAGGAACCTGCAACATTCACAGCGGGAACACTAAGCAGTTTAAAAATTTCATAAAGTATCTCAAAGACCGTATCCCATCCGACGATGGCGGCGATATAGTCCGGGAGCTTTATAACAGACTGTGATTATTGAAAATGTTAAAAACAGGAATACGCTCACTATCGGCAAACCGATAATGAGCGTATTCTTAATAGTATTAATAAATTTTTTATGCTAAGCGGTCAAACCACAATTCCGAAATACGCCGCCGCATTGCGGTAAGAAATGTCCTTGACGATTTCACAGAGCATTTCCTTATCATATGGATAGAGTCCCTTTTCGACCATGTCGCCAATCATCCCGCAAAGGATACGGCGAAAATACTCATGGCGGGGATATGAAAGGAAAGAGCGGGAGTCCGTAACCATGCCGATAAACTTGCCCAGAACGCCGAGGTTTGCGAGAGCCTTCATCTGCTCGCGCATGCCGTCAAGGTTGTCGTTGAACCACCATGCGGAGCCGAACTGAATTTTGCCTGCCGCGCCAGAGGACTGGAAATTGCCCAGCATCGAGCCGAGAACGTAGTTATCCTTGGGGTTAAGCGTGAAAAGTATGGTTTTCGGCAGGTTTCCGCTGACCTCAAGGCTGTCAAGGAAGCGGGAGAGGGGATAAGCAATCTCCTTGTCGTCAATCGAATCATAGCCCGTGTCGGGGCCGATTTTTTTGAACATCGCGGTGTTGTTGTTTCTCATTGCGCCCATGTGCAGCTCCATTGCCCAGCCGCGTTTTGAGTATTCAGCCGCATAAAACTGCATGAGAGCCGTGCGGTATTTATCAAGCTCATTCGTCGCCAGATGCTCTTTATTTACGCCCTTTTTGAATATAACCTCAAGCTCGTCCGGTGTGCTTTCCGCATAAGGCACATATGAAAACGCATGGTCGCTTGCACGGCAGCCCATTGCTTCAAAGAAATCTATCCTATCCTTGAGAACCGCAAGCATCTGAGCATAGCTGCTTATTTTTTTGCCGCACGTTTTTTCAAGACTTGCAAGCCACGGTGCAAAGCCCTCCAGCTCAATATTAAGCGATTTATCGGGACGGAATGCGGGGATAACACGGCACTTGAAGCTTTTGTCTGCGGCAATGAGCCGGTGATATTCAAGAGTATCGGCAGGGTCGTCGGTTGTGCACAGGCACGTGACGTTTGAAGACTCAATCAGCTCCCTCGGAGTGAAGCCGCCCGCCGCGATTTTTGCGTTTGCACGCTCCCAGATGCTGTCTGCCGTTTCCTCACTCAAAGGCTCGAAAATGTCAAAATACCTTTGAAGCTCAAGATGAGTCCAGTGATAGAGCGGGTTGCCGATGAGATAGGGCATAACTTTTGCCCATGCCTTGAATTTTTCATATCCGCCCGCAGAGCCTGTGATATACTCCTCATCAATGCCGAAGGAGCGCATTGCGCGCCATTTATAATGGTCGCCGCCGAGCCAGAGCTGAGCAATGTCGGCGGGCTGTTTGTTTTCATAGATTTCCTTTGGCGAAAGGTGACAGTGCCAGTCAAAAATCGGCATGGTATCCGCCGCTTTGAAAAGTGTGGCGGCGGTTTCATTATCGAGCAAAAAATCCTTATCCATAAAGTTTTTCATGCAAACACCCCTTTAAATAAATACATTAACAGAATATACCATTTTCGGGTCAAAAGCAATACCGCAAAAATTAAACAATTGAACAAATGAGTAATTTTTTAGAAAGAGTAACTTCTCAAAGTAAGTTCCACAGTGGAAGTTGCGGTAGACGTTACCCT
>CAZBHG010000097.1:2886-3354 GCA_964491735.1 uncultured Eubacteriales bacterium | reverse complement strand
GGTTTCATTCGGGATGTCCTACGCTTACCGCGACCCTTTCAGGGTAATTCCCTGCTATGTCATTTCATGCGCCTTAACGGGGCTCCTGGCGGGCGCATTCAGGCTCGCAAACAGCCTTTATCTGACAGCGGAAAAGATTGCGCTTTTTAAAAACGGTGAATTGTATGTATCCTTCCTCCAGCCCATGCGTTCGATGTTAAAAACGCCGCACGGAGTTCTGCTGCCATGCTGCCTTTTTATCGGCACGGTTATCGGCGCATTTCTGATGATTTTCCTCAAGGAGAAGGCATATCAACGGCAAAAAAGAAACAATACATACGTTGATATCAAGGGTGATATTGTCACTGACCTGCGGAAGCTGGCGGAAGAGAATATCGGAAATAAAGACGAGGGTGAGAAGAAAGAGATTTAAAGCAAAACAGGTATATAATAAAAACGAAAAAGGGGCTGTATCAAAACTCTTTTTTC
>CAZBHG010000097.1:0-2876 GCA_964491735.1 uncultured Eubacteriales bacterium | reverse complement strand
TATTGTGTAGGGTCGAGTCTTGACTCGACCGAAGTTTTGATACAGCCTCTGTTTTTTTACTTTTCCGCAGGGTATTCCTTGGGGTTTACGATGATTGTGTTATAGACGTGATAGATGACCTTGCCGGGCTTAGCGCCGACGGGTTTTTTGAGCTGCTTTGCCTGAGTGTAATCGACAGGCACAAGCGACGAATCCCTTGCCTTGCTGTGATATGCCGCGATTTCCGCCGCCTGTTCTATGGTTGAATCGGGTATCTTTCTGCCCTCTGCAACAATTATCACATGAGAACCCGGTATTTTTTGCGTGTGAAGCCATAAATCGCCGCTCCCTGCGGTTTTGAGGGAAAGCCTGTCATTCTGCACATTGTTCCTGCCCACCAGAATTTTGAATCCGTCAGCTGAAACATACTCTATCGGCGGCAGAGGCTTCTGAAGTTTTTGCCCCGATTTTCTGTGTTTTCTGAGGAAGCCCTCACTCTCAAGCTCCAATCTGATTTCGTCAATCTCCTGCTGCGAATCGGCGCGGGAAAGAGCGTCCGTCACCGTTTCAATGTATTGCAAATCCTGCTCGCCCTTTTCAATAAGGCTGACAAGCATCTGCTGCGCATTTTTTGCCTTTCTGTAATCCTTATAATACTTCTGGGAATTTGCCGCAGGCGAAAGAGCCGGGTCTGCCGCAATCCTCATGGTTTTATTCTCATCATAATAGTTTTCGATATCATAATAACATACGCCCTTCATAAGGCTGTGCTGATTTGCGTTAATCAGCTCCGCCTTGACCCGCAGCTCCTCACGGTTGACGCTGTCTATAAACTCTGCCCGCTGAAGGCTGAGCTTTTTAGTTATTCTTGTTTCTGCATTGCTGAGAACCTTCATAATGTCAGAAGTACGCTGGCGCATTCTGTCAATTCTGTCACGCTCACGGTAAAAATCATCAAGGAGTGCCGAATAGCTATCGCTTTTCTGAGGCGTTAGAGAGAAACCGTATTGCGTGATATCCATATAAGAGAAATCAAACGGCTGCTCATCCTTATCCTTGAGCATAGTCGGCGTTCCGCTTGAATTTTTGACTGTATTTTGGAAATCAGTGAGGATTTCTACCAGCTTTTTTCTCTGAAAATCTGTAAAGTCTTTCAGCCTTACATCCGTCCCGCAAAGCTCCGCAATCTCTCTGCTTATAAGAGGTGACACGCCCTGCAATGTCGACAAAATAGCGGATGATAAATCCTTCATGCTATATTTTTCAAGGCTCTCCATAATTTTATCAACCGAAACATCACAGATATTCAGTTTGTCTTGAGACGGGGGAAGCACATATTGCAAGGTCGGCAATATCTGTCTTACAGCCGATTGTGTAAAGTCGATCCGCTTTACAGCATCAATTATTGTGTTATTCTCTTTTATGAGGATTATGTCGCTGTGTTTTGCCATAATTTCGACGCAGAGCGAGAGTTTAACGCTGTCACCAATCTCATTTGTTGCATTGAAATCCAAAAAAACAACCCTGTCAAGCTCATTTTGGCGAACTGCGGTAAGGATTGCGGAGGTCAGATGCTTCCTGAAAAGCATGCACAGCATTGTCGGATTTTTTGGGTTTTCCGGTATATTCTCCGTCAGCTGAATTCTGGCGCAGTTTGTGTTTGCCGATATCAGAAGTTTCTTTGCCCCTGTTTTTGAATGCAGATAAAGCACCAGCTCATCTTTCGAGGGCTGATGCACCTTATCAACACGGCTGCCGACAACGGCCTGTTCAAGCTCGTTTGTCAGAAAGTGCAGTAAAATTCCGTCTAATGGCATTTATATCACTCATTAACATATTGATTTAATCTCTAGTCCGAAATTACAAAATATTTAACAGTCTCACTTTGATTGATAATAATTGTTTCCACGTCTTCAAAATATTCTGACAGTTTCTCCGCAAGTACATTTACAACAAGGTTTTCTGTTTCAAAATGCCCCGCGTCAATCAGCGTTAACCCCTTTTGCGATGCATGAAGGAAGTCGTGGTAGCCGACATCGCCCGTTATATAAGCGTCAATGCCCGCGTTTATGACGTCGTCGATATAATCGCTACCCGCGCCGCCGCAAACAGCGACTGTCTCAACAGACTTGCCCGAATCACAGTATCTAAGGGCATAACCTGCTCTGCCCAGCGTGTCGGCAACAAGGGCAGCAAGCTCAATCGCACTCATTTTCGGTACAAATCCCGCCCTGAGAAGCGGGATGTCGCTCTCGAAGGTTAAAAGCGGCTCAACTCTTTTGAGGTTGAGGCTCTTTGCAAGCACGTCATTCACCCCGCCGTCCGCACTGTCAAGCGAGGTATGTGCGCAGATGGCGCTCATGCCGTTTACCGCCAGCTTATAAGCAAGGCTTTCTTCCGTGAAGCTTTTCTGAGCTTTGAATATTACTGGATGATGACTGACAATCAGCTCCACTCCGTTTGCCGCTGCGCGGGCTATAGTCAGGGGCGTGATATCAAGCACAACGCCGATTTTACTGATTATCTTATTCTCATCGCCAACAAGCATGCCGCTGTTGTCCCATTTCGTCTGGGTATCAAAGGGCGCAAAAGAGTCGATAAAATCATAAACATTCCTGACGCTTGTCATCCTTATCCCTCCGCTCGATTCTTTTCGCCGCCGCCAGAATTTCTGCGGCGACCTCCCCCAGCTTTTTTGCTTCCTCGGGGATTTTGCCCGCATTTTCAAGGCTTTCAGCCCTCATATGAATTCTCGCATACTGTTTTTTGAGATACATAATTGCATAATCATTATTGCACTCAGGTAATTTGCCGATATAGTAATATTCGGCAGGATACTCAATGAATACCCCGCTGTAAACCGCATTGATTGATATGTAAACCCTGCCGCCGTCAAC
>CAZBHG010000096.1:0-3455 GCA_964491735.1 uncultured Eubacteriales bacterium | reverse complement strand
GGCCAGTTCGTCGCGTTGCGCGGCATTGTAGAGAATCCGCGCCCGGCCCTTGAACGCTTGCGCGCCGAAACCGTGTTCGGGGTGGAAATGGGTCAGTGTCAGGATCAGCGGCCGGACCCCGGCGATGCGCCGCGCCGCAGCCAGGACGGTCGCGCCATTCGCCGGACCCATGCCGCAATCCACCACAAGCACGGCGTCGACACTGATTTTGCCGCCGAGGCCGTCTGTTATAAATCGGAGCTGACGGTCGCTTATGTCAATGCAGCGCCTCCATGTGATTCTGCGGGGGTCAATTCTGAGGCTGTTGCCCTGATGGATATGGTTGTCTAGCATGGCGGCAAGGAGGTTGTTTGCGGCGCCGATTGCGCTGAAATCGCCTGTGAAGTGGAGATTGATATCCTCCATAGGTACAACCTGAGCGTATCCGCCGCCTGCCGCTCCGCCCTTAATTCCGAAAACGGGCCCGAGAGAAGGCTCCCTGAGAGCAACAACCGCGTTTTTGCCGATTTTTTGCAGCCCGTCCGCAAGACCGATTGTTGTGGTCGTCTTCCCTTCGCCTGCGGGGGTGGGGGTGATGGCGGTGACAAGAATCAGCTTTCCGTCCTTTTCGCTGCTGTCATTTAATACTGATATATCTATCTTTGCTTTATATTTTCCGTAGTTTTCGACATAATCTTCTTTAATACCTGCCGACCTTGCGACCTCTGTTATCGGCTTGAGTTTAATTGATTGCGCAATTTCGATGTCGGACTTCATTATGCCTTTCTCCTTAAAAAAATGATTGATGCAATTAACATTAATGTTATCACAAAAGCAGTAAAAATCCAACATTTTTTTGATTGCCAATTATTTTGTTCATGTCATCTGAACTGTGTCTATAAACAATAAGGCTTTCAGTCGGGCAACCGTTACTGAAAGCCTTATTGTTTAGTGTTGCAGATGCATCTCCACACCTCAGCAAGCTTCTCCAATGTGTATGCGGCATTTGCGGGGCTTGTTGAGGGAAGAACAGTAATTTCACGCTTGATTTCGTGATTTATATATCTGTAGTATAGCTTTTCGGCGGCTTTGCCGTTTGCGAAAATATGTTTAATATCGCAATTATCAAGTATGATGTTCAAATCATTCGGCACGGCATCTTTTATGCTGCTGTCGCTGGAACCGGCTATTTTACAGCTGTGCAGCACATCCCAGAGTGCGATGCCGTTCGACAGCAATAATTCCTTTTTTTCTTCGATTGTAACGGGAACCGTGCTGTAAAACATCAATGACAGAACCCTCCAAAATCTGTTTTGCGGATGTCCGTAATAAAAAGCATTCTCCCTTGACTTGACGGACGGAAAGGTACCCAGTATCAATATTTCGGAATTCCCATCAAATACAGGCTTAAACGGATGAACCTGAGTTTCACTTATCATTTTTTCAGCCTTAATTCATAAATTATTTCATTATAAATTTTACAACAGACCGTTCTGCTTTGCAATAGAGTAAGAATTGATATTAATTTTGAGCAAATAATAAAACTGAAAAAGGGAAATAATAGTATTATAAAAACAAAGTATAGATTACGCATTTTTGCAAATCTTATTTCAGGAGGTGATTCTTAAATGAGTCCGAAAGAATTGATGTATATCGAAGACGCATTGGCACATGAAAAATTCATGATAACACAGTGCCAGGAGGCTGCCCAGAATTTGCAGGATGCCGAGCTGAAGAAATATGCACAGCAGATAATGAATAAGCATCAGCAGCTTTTCAATCAACTTTTTCAATTAATATAAGGAGGGAAATAAGATGGATGACAAGTGCATTATGGAAAATATCCTTTTAACCACAAAAGGCGCATGCGATGTATATATGCACGGAACGATAGAGTCGGGCACTGCCAATATCCACAACGCATTTAACACAGTATTGGTAGATACCTTGTCTTTGCAGGACAGCATTTACCAAAAAATGTCGCAAAAGGGCTGGTACCCGACCGAACAGGCTGAACAGCAGAAGGTTCAGCAGGTAAAGCAGAAATTCGCAGGTCAGTAATATTGACTTTATAAACGGTCGGCTGCTTTGCAGCCGACCGGAGTGTTAGTTTATACATAAAGAAATAATAGGAGTTAAAATAATTTAATATGCCTTTCTGTAAACCTCACCGTTTTCCATCTTAATGCCCTTTGCATCCATAAGCTCGCTGACGGTAACAAGCTTGAAGCCCATCTCCCTGAGTTTGGGGATTAATACCTCGCAGGCATTTGCGCTCATTGAGTAAATATCATGCATTAGTACTATATCTCCGTCCTTAGCGTTGTCTAAAACGGAATTGATAATTTTTTGCATGTCTCTGTCAATTTCTTCCTGAGTTCTTTTGTCGGAAGTGGTTGTCTTATATATCCAGTCGTCTGTGTCAATAGACCATTGAATCAACGGCATCCCGACAGCGGATTTGACTTTATCATTATAAGAACCGTAAGGAACTCTGAAAAGCACAGGCTCAGTGCCGGATGTGGCTTTGATAATTTTTTTCATCTTTTTCATGTCTTCTTGAATTTTTGCTGCCGACATTTTTTTAAATCTTGAGTGAGCGCAGGAGTGTGAGCCGATTTCACAGCCCATATCGGCCGCCCTCTTTATAATATCCGGATACTTTTTCGCATTTGTGCCGATAACAAAAAATGTTGCTTTTGAATCGTTTTCTTCAAGTATGTCAAGAATTCTTGAGGTGTTTTTTTCATTCGGACCATCGTCAAATGTAAGAGCAATGAGCTTTTCGGCGGCAGGTTCACAATTTTCAGTTGCGGTTTGCGCCTTTGCCGCTGTAGGTTGTTCTGTCGGATTTGTAGTTTCGGACTTCGTTACCGATTTTTTCGTTGTTGTCGGTTTTGCTGTAGTTGGCTTTGCGGCATTACTCGCTGTTGCTTTTTCAGTTACAGCTTCAGTTACTGTCGGTATAGAACTTGTATGTTCACCGGAGTTAATCAAAGGGGTCGCAACATGAGCATTGTTAACACTTACGGCAACGCTGCCGCTCGCGCCATCCCAAGGGAAACAGCTCAAGACCAGGGAAGGCACGATTATGTAAACCATTAACTTAAAAAATCTCCATCTCATGCCAAAACCACCGAAATAAAAAATATGGATTAACTAAGCAATATTAAATACATAATATATATAATACTATAAATATTCAAAAAATTTATTACAGTTACAGTGTACGACTAATGTATTATAAATTCAAGATATAATTGCAATTATGACAAAACTGTAACCTCTCAGGTATACGCGCGGGAGGTTGTAGAAAAGGGGAGAAAAGAGGAAAAAAGTAGTTGACATGGGGGAGGAGGATGTGGTACTATACGAAAGCTGCCCGGAAGAAGCGTTGGGCAGTACGGGAAAAGAGTTACACAAAAAACCGTGAGAAGCGAAAAAAAAGCGTCAAAAAGGGTTGACAAGAGTGGTTG
>CAZBHG010000095.1:0-3617 GCA_964491735.1 uncultured Eubacteriales bacterium | reverse complement strand
GGCAACACCCAGACCACTCAGGAGCAGACAACGGCACCCGCCTCTTTTTCCGGCAGTGCTTGTTTTCTTATTTACTGCAGGGACGAGGATGCTAAAGCTCTGCATTTTGTTGCGGTTGTCAAAGCAGACCTTGAAACGGAGAGCTTCAAAGTCTGTACCATGTCGCCTAAGGAAAGGGTAACCGTCAACGGAACGAACATGACTCTTCTTGAGCATTTTCAGGGCGGCGGCGCGATAAGGCTTGTGCAGGCAGTTGAAGCACTCGGAAATTTGAAAATTGACCGCTATGCAGGCTCAGATGAAAAACAGTTCAAGGATGCGATAAACGAAATGGGCAGCCTGACAATAGTTGTCGATAAAAAAATAAATTTTGAGAATGATGATTTTATGCTCTCACTTGTCGAAGGAAGGCAGGGCGTTAAGGGGGACACGCTTCTCAAATATATGAAGTACTGCTCCCTCAAAGGTGACGAGGGGCTTGACAGACAGGCGCAGATAATATGCAGCATGCTCAGCCAGTATATAAGCACGGATAACCTTGAGGACGGGGATGACCTTTTCGGCGCAATAATCAATCTTGTTGACAGCAACATTTCAATTGTTGATTATACAAGCTCCATCCCGTACCTTAATCACATCGCTTCAAGCGAAAGCGGCGTGAAGGCGTCCGCTGTAATCGAATTGAGTGAGATTGAATAATAATAAGAGATTATTTCAATTTTATATTAAAGGAGGCGTTTGGATGAAAAGGTTTTTCTCTTTATTTCTTGCCTTTATAATGCTTTTTACCTTTGCGGGATGTCAGATACAAGATAAAGTTGGAACAGTCAAATCCTATGTGACCCAGATTAAAAATTATCTGTTCTCACAGACGGATTGGGATAATGAGCCTGCCGTGGAGCTTGTCGATATCGGCGGAAAAACGAAGTATTATTTTAATCAGCTCACAAACAGGGAAAAACACGCATACAACAATATACTCAGCGGCGTTGACACGCTGCCCGAGAGAATTGAAATACCGGAGATGGATTCCGACGCACTCACAACAGTATATGAAGCCCTGCTTTTTGACAATCCGCTTTTGCTTCAGCTGGGCAGGACGTGCAATATTATTTCGATAGGGAGCCGTTCATATTTCAGCACGGATTATGTCCTGACAGCCGAAAGCTTTACAGTTCAGAAGCAGAAGCTTGTGGCGGCGGCGGAAAAAATAATCGGCGGTATGGCGGACGGCATGAGCGACTATGAAAAGGAGTTCTATATTCACGATTATATAATTGACAATTGCAGCTATAAGCATGATGGGGGGCAAGGCGGCATGTGAAGGGTATTCAAAAGCCGCAAAGCTCCTGCTTGATATTTGCTCGGTGGAGGCATTTGTTGTCGGCGGTCAATCGAAAAATGCGGACGGAGAATATGAGGGACATATGTGGGACGTCGTCAAAATCGACGGCAGCTACTATAATCTTGATTTGACATGGGATGACCCCATAAGCCAGGAAAAAAATGATGAGCCGAGATACACATACTTCAACCTTACAGATGAAGATATTTCAAAAACTCACAGCGATTTTGAGAAGATATACCCCTGCACTGCAACCTCAAAGAATTATTATAATTACAACGGCTTGTATTTTTCAAAATATAATGAAGGATTCCGGACAAAGCTTGCGGAGATTATTGCGGATGCGGTCAATGACGGCTCAAGGGGCATAGAAATCAGATTTGCAAATAAGGGTGCCTACGATTCCGCACTTGACGGGCTTTTTGCGGATGAGCAGATTTACAGAGTATTAACCGTCGCAAACCTTTCCGCGGATAAGAAGATAAGCGCGACTCAGGTATCATACATTCAAAATGACGACTATCACGTGATAGAAATAATTTTCGTCTTTAAATAAAAATCGGTCTATGAGGTGCAAAGAAAGAATGGATACAAAAAGAATAGAGGACGCAATAAAAGAAATTCTGCTCGCTATCGGGGAGGACCCCGAAAGAGAGGGACTTACCGAAACTCCCGCAAGAGTGGCAAGAATGTATGAAGAAATTTTTTCGGGTCTTGACGATGACCCCCGAAAAAATCTGAAAATATTCACAGAGGTTAATAACGATGAAATGGTCATCGTTCGTGATATTCCGCTTTACTCAATGTGTGAGCATCATCTTATTCCTTTTATGGGCAAGGCGCATATAGCATACATTCCGCAAAACGGCAAGGTTATCGGGCTTTCAAAGCTTGCAAGGATTGTTGACAGCTTTGCAAGGCGCCCCCAGCTTCAGGAGAGGCTGACGGCGCAGGTTGCGGATTTCATATACAAAGAGTTAAAGCCCCAGGGGGTTGCGGTTGTCATTGAGGCGGAGCATCTGTGCATGACAATGAGAGGCGCAAGAGCGGCCGGCTCGCAAACCCATACATCGGCATTAAGAGGAATTATGAAAAGCGATGCAAGGACAAGGGCAGAGGTAATGGCTCTGTTGAAAGGATAGCCGATGGATTATTTCAGAGCGGGCAGGTATAGTATTGAACTGGGGAAAAAAACATATGTGATGGGCATTCTGAATGTCACGCCCGACTCCTTTTCGGACGGGGGGAGTTATTTTGAGGCTGACAAGGCGGCTGAGCACGCAATTTTAATGCAGGAGCAGGGCGCGGATATTATTGACATAGGCGCTCAATCGACACGCCCGGGTGCTGCCCCGATTTCCGCGCAGGAGGAAGTTGAAAGGCTTGCCCCCGTGCTGGAACTGCTGAAGGGAAAGCTTGATATCCCGATTTCGGTTGACACATTTTATCCGGAGACCGCAAGATTCTCGCTCGAAAACAGGGCGTCAATCATCAACGATGTCAGCGGCACCGTAAACGAACAGATGGCGGCGGTCGTTAAAGAATACAGCGCCGGTTGGGTGATAATGCACAGCGGCGGCGGCGCTTCAAACGAGGACGAATACAAAGTCGGAGTTGTTCAGGCTGTTCGGGAATTCTTTGAGCAATCGCTCAAAAAGGCGGAGGGACTGTCGCTTCCGAGGGAAAGGATTTGCCTCGATATCGGTATAGGTTTCGGGAAGAGCCATGAGGATAATCTTAGACTTATAAGGGAGCTGAAAAGCGTAAAAATAGACGGAACTGCGCTCCTTGTGGGCGCGTCACGCAAAAGGCTTGTCGGCATTGCCGCAAACGAGCCGAATCCGAAAAAACGTATTGCGGGCACGGTTGCCGCCCATACCCTTTCGATTGCGGGCGGCGCGGATATAATCAGGGCGCACGACGTGCCGGAGGCTGTGCAGAGTGCAAGAGTGGCGGAGGCGATACTGTATGGATGAAATTATCATTAAAGGGCTGAAGATTTTTGCCTTTCACGGGGTAAATCCCGAGGAAAAAACCGACGGGCAGATTTTTGAGATAGATATTTGTGCAAATGCGGATTTGAAAACCTCCTGCAAAACCGACAGCCTTGAGGATACCGTCAGCTATGCCAAAATAATAAAAACCGTTCGCAGGGTGGTGACACAGGAGAAAAACGACCTTATCGAGCGTGTCGCGCAAAGAATAGCCGACGCAGTGCTTGATGAATTTGAAAAAATTGTGTGCGTTGAGGTAACGGTCAAAAAACCCGATG
>CAZBHG010000094.1:0-3670 GCA_964491735.1 uncultured Eubacteriales bacterium | reverse complement strand
TGACGCGGTGTCAGCGGTTATTTCATCAAGTGCATCGGCTGAATTTATTCCCGCTGATACATTTTTCGATTTGGCAGATGACTGCAACGTCCTGATTTCTTCTGTCATGCAGTTCCATTCACCGCAGCCGGGGCAGCATCCGTACCATTTCACGCTTTCATATCCGCATTGATTGCAGACAAAAAGCGTTTTGTTTTTTGGAGCCATTTATAATTCCTCCGAGCAATTTAAATATTCCAATATCCCGTTCATTATCGAGAAAGCCATCTGCTTCTGATAATTTTCGTCCTTCAGTTTTTTAGTATCTTCATAATTTGAAAGGAAGCCGCACTCAACCAGAACCGCCGGAATTTGTGCGTGATACAAAAGATATATGTTCGTACCCGCTTTCTTAATAGCTCTTGAATTATTCGGCTGAATAAATTCAACGACCGAAGCCTGAATATTAGATGCGAGCGCCTCACTTTGAATATTGTTTTTTGAATAAAAAACCTGAGTCCCGACGCAAGATGAGCTTGGGTAATAATTGAGATGAATACTGATAAAAACCGAGTCCTCATGCTCCTCAATAATCTTCAGCCTGTTATGTATATCAGAAACCTTCTTCTGACGGACGGTTTGCGCCTGAGCATCATGAATGGAGACATCCTCCGTTCTTGTCATAACCGTGGAAATGCCGCAGCTGTTGAGCAAATCCTCAAGCTTCAGAGCAATTGACAGATTAATATTCTTTTCCGATGTGCCGTCAGAACTGACGGCTCCGCCGTCAATACCGCCATGACCCGCGTCAATTATAACTACCGGCGGTTGGGAAACACTGCCCGATTCCGTTTGAAGCGCATCTGAATTTTTTCTGCTTGTAACATATGCAAGGATACTGACAGCAAAAAGAAAAACAAAGATTACAAAAATAATAGCTTTAATATTCTTAATTTCCATACAATCACTCCCTAAAGAATAAATATGCGGGAAAAGGAGTGATATGTAAAATAATTAATGAAAATACGTCAATAATAGCCATGATGAATATGAAGAATAAAATTTTTAAATCATTCTGCGGTTTCTTTGTCGGAGTAATAAACTCTCTTCTCGGAGCGGGCGGAGGCATGATTGCCGTCCCGCTTTTAAGACATATGGGCTTATCTCAAAAGGAAGCTCACGCTAGTGCGATTGCAGTTATTCTCCCTCTGACTGCCGTGAGCGCAGGCATATATATATTAACACAAAAGGTCACGTTTTCACAAGCCTTGCCATATATCCCTGCGGGTCTTGCCGGCTCGCTAATCGGCTCGTATATATTGCCGAAAATTCCCGAAAATATTCTCAGAAAGGTTTTTGCGATTTTTATGCTGTGGGCGGGAATCAGGATGTTATTAAGATGAACTTATTTTATAATATTATAGCCGCGCTGTTTTCAGGTATAGTCGGCGCTATGGGGCTTGGCGGCGGCGGTGTCCTTGTATTGTATTTGACGCTTGTTCTCAATGAAAACCAGCTGACTTCACAGGGCATAAATCTGCTTTTCTTCCTGCCCTGCGCCATTGTGTCGGTATTTCTTCACACAAAGAAAAAGCTTATTAAATGGCGAGAGCTTTTGTGGATAATTATCGGCGGTGTTCTGGGCGTTGCTCTAGGAGCATGGCTCGCATTAATAATCAGCACGGAACTGTTGGGCAAAATCTTCGGAGGATTTTTGCTTTTGATTGGTATAAAAGAGCTTTTTGCAAAAAAGAAGACAAGCGCTACCGATGAAAAATCGTAGTTTCTTCTCCTCCGGTTATAAGCTTTCTGAGAAGGTTGACAGCTTTAAAAATTAAAATTCCCAAATAAAACCCAATCGTATTTAATATTACATCGTCAATGTCACAGCTCCCGTTATGCAGAAGGAGCTGTGATATTTCTATCATTGAGCTTAAAACAACAGGTATTAATAATATATACCATCTTAATTTTTCCCTGTAAATAAGTATGAAAAAACCAAGAGGCGCAAATATCAGGATGTTGCCGCACAAATACATAAAATTTTCATAGAACGATGTTCCGCCGTTATATTGAATTGAATCGCCATTTAAATAGTTGATAATATTTGAAAGCGGGACGAAATTAACATCTCGCTGCAGGGAAATATCCCCTATTGATATTCGTGTTCTGATAATAACAAACCCGTAAATTAATATGCACAAATAAAATATAAAAAACGCGATTCCCGAGGTCTTTGCAAAGCTCTGAAAATCGCCAAAAAAGCTTTTGTGCTTGCTGTTTAATGGCAGAACAAGCCGTATAAACAAAAACGTAAAAAAAACTGCCGCCCAAACAATTGAAACCGTCAGCGGCTTGTCATAGTAAAAAATATATATCCATTCCTTGAACGGAACAGAGCTTTTTAACTGTGCAATGAGCTGTGCTATAAAGCACCATGACAACATGATAAATAAAAATATGCTCAGCGAATATCCCATTATCCTCACGCCGTTTTTAATGAAAACAGACAGTATTGAAACGGCGAAAGCTAAAAAAGCAGTCAGGCATATTTGAATAAGCAGCTTACCGATGCTGTAAAAAGACGGCAGCACAGTGAGAACAAGCAAAAACGCAAAAAAAGCGGAAAGTGCGCAGTCTCTCCACTTCAATTTCATTTTCGAAACAAGATTACTTTTCATTGCAGTTTCTCCGAAAATCAATATAATCCTGCAAAATCATTACCGCGGCTACAGCGTCTATAACAGCCTTCCGCTTTTTGCCCCTTGTGTTTGTCATATTTAAAACGGTGTTGGCACTCACGGTCGTCAGCCTTTCGTCCCACAAAACAGATTTAATGTTTGTTTCCGCCGAAATTAAGCCGGCAAGCTCCGCACACTTTTCTGCTCTTTCTCCCTCGCTCGAATCCATGTTTTTCGGGTATCCTACAACAATCAACTGCGGCTTTTTCTCTTTGCAGATTTCCGCAATTTTCTCCACAAGCCATGGAGCATAACTCTCCTTTATAACGCAAACGGGAGATGCGAGCATCTCAAAAACATCGCAGACAGCTATACCCGTGCGGCTGTCGCCGTAATCGACAGATAAAATAATCATTGCCAGACAACAACCTTTCCGACAATTTCGCTGACAGAGGAAATCCTGTTATCATCAAGGTACTTATTAAGCCCTTCAATAACCTTAATAGGTGTATATGCATCCGTAAAATTAGCTGTGCCGATTTGAACGGCAGACGCACCGGCAAGCATCATCTCGACTGCGTCCTGCCACTTTGCAATGCCGCCCATGCCGATAACGGGAATTTTCACCCTATTGGCAGCCTGCCACACCATTCTTAACGCGACCGGAAAAACAGCAGGCCCCGAAAGCCCGCCTGTATTGTTTCTTAAAACCGGACGTCTTGTATTGATATTGATTTTCATCCCGGTTAAAGTATTTATCAGAGAAACGCAGTCAGCCCCTGCCGATTCAGCTGCGGCGGCAATTTCCGAAATATCGGTAACATTCGGCGTGAGCTTTACTATTAAAGGCTTTTTGCAGACCTTTCTGACGCAGGAGGTTACTGTCTCAACCCCGCTGCAACTCGTGCCGAAGGATACGCCGCCCTCTTTTACATTCGGGCAGGAGATGTTCAGCTCGACCATATCAACTGCCGAATCATTGAGTATTTCGGCTACTCTGCAATAGTCCT
>CAZBHG010000093.1:2245-3733 GCA_964491735.1 uncultured Eubacteriales bacterium | reverse complement strand
TATGGGTACCGAAAAGAAATCACATAAGATAAGCGATAAAGAGAAAAGGCTGACTGCTTACCATGAGGGCGGTCATGCTGTTGCAACCTATTATCTGAAAGGGCAGGATCCCGTTCATCAGATTTCTATTATTCCGAGAGGCATGGCGGGCGGATATACAATGTCAATGCCGCAGGAGGATAAGAGCTATGTCACAAAGACCGATATGCTTGACAGTATTGTAGTGCTCCTCGGCGGCCGTGTCGCAGAATCAATTGTTTTAGGCGACATTTCAACCGGTGCCTCGAACGATATTGAGAGGGCAACGGCAGAGGCAAGAAATATGGTTGTAAAATACGGTATGAGCGAGAATTTAGGCCCCATTTCATACAGTTCAGGGCATGATGAGGTGTTCCTTGGCAGGGATTATTCGCATATGAGGAACTACTCTGAAAGCATTGCCGCCGAAATTGATGACGAAGTCAACAAGATTATCAGAGGTTCCTATGACAGGACTCATAAAATATTGACTGAGCATATTGATAAGCTCCATCTGGTTGCAAAATATTTACTCAAAAAAGAAAAAATTGACGGCGATGAATTTAGAAACATTATGGACCCAAATTACGTTGAACCTATTGAAGAGGAAACAGCTGAGAAATCGGATGAGACATTTTAGCGTGCTGAAATCATAAAATTGCAAATATTTTTTATTTGAGAAGGTGGGTATTCATGAAAAGGAATGTTACAAAAATTATGTTTGGCATTACAGCGCTTTGCATCGGAGTATATTTTCTGGGTGCTGCAATCGGCTTTTGGGAGCTTCAAAGCTTTAAGGGCTGGTGGACACTGTTTTTGATTATTCCTGCGATAGCCAGCATGATTTCATCGGGAATCAATTTTATGAATTCATTGCTGCTTGGCGGGGGCATTTGGCTCTTTATCTCCGAGCAGGAAATTTTGACCGCTTATCAATTAAAAATTTCCGGTCTCGCAGTCCTCTTCTTTGCATTTGGAATTTGGCTGATTATCAGCTCGTTGAGGAAAAAAACTGTTTCAAATCATGCAGAAAATTTCAGCAAAATTGACAATACTTTCGAAAATGCAAAGTTTGACTCTTCGTCCAAACCTGAGTATATCGCAGTTATGAGCGGCGGGGAGTACATAAACAACAGTTCAGACCTTCGCGGCGGTTCAGCTACTGCCGTTTTGGGAGGGCTTGATATTGACCTGTCAAACGTCAGAATAAACAGAAATGTAACTTTCCACACCAATGCGGTTTTGGGCGGCGTTGATATTTATGTTCCGTCCGGTGTCAGAGTGGAGGTTAGCGGTACCGCTATTATGGGCGGCTGTGACAATTTGGTCCCCGGTATATACGATGAAAGCCTGCCTGTTCTGACAATTAAATATTCCGCTGTTTTAGGCGGAGTCGATGTTAAAGTTAAATAAGGATGATATAAGAATATGGCAAAAAAAAACCAATACGGAAATGACAGCATTGTTAAA
>CAZBHG010000093.1:0-2235 GCA_964491735.1 uncultured Eubacteriales bacterium | reverse complement strand
AGTGCGAAAGCGCCCTGCCGTTATCTTCGGCTCTGACGGTCTTGAGGGCTGTCAGCATTCCGCATTTGAGATTATCTCAAACTCAATAGATGAAGCCCGGGAGGGCTTTGGCGACAAGGTGATTGTGACCTATTATCTCGACAATTCGATTGAAGTTCAGGATTTCGGCAGGGGAATACCCGTTGACTACAACCAAAAAGAAAAGTGTTATAACTGGGAACTTGTTTTTTGCGAGCTATATGCGGGCGGAAAATATGATACCAACAGCGGCGGCAGCTATGAATATTCACTCGGTCTTAACGGTCTTGGTCTTTGCGCAACTCAATACTCTTCTGAATATATGGAAGCCGAAATTCATGCCGACGGATATAAGTACACAATCAACTTTGCACATGGCAAGCCTGTCGGTGAACTGAAAAAAGAGGTTTACAATAAAAAAGATTCAGGTTCAAGAATCAAATGGCGTCCGGATCTTCAGGTCTTTACTGAAATTGCAATCCCTGTTGAATATTTTCAGGATACTCTCAAGCGTCAGTCTGTTGTCAATGCGGGAGTAAGATTTGTATTAAAGAATCAGACAAGCGCAAACTCTTTTGAAACCTTTGAATATTATTATGAAAACGGAATTGTTGACTATGTAAGGGAGTTTGCTCAGGACAATGCCATGACGGATGTCCAGCTCTGGCAGGCGGACAGAGTCGGACGTGACCGCGAGGATCAGAGCGACTACAAAGTCAAGCTCAATGCCGCTCTTTGTTTTTCAAACAAAAATCAGCTTAAAGAGTATTATCATAATTCAAGTTGGTTGGAGTACGGTGGTGCGCCCGAAAAGGCGACAAAAAGTGCATTTGTGTCGCAGATTGACGCATATCTGAAGCAAACGGGAAAGTATGTAAAAAGCGATTCAAAAATAGGCTTTCAGGATGTTGAGGACTGCCTGATTTTGGTTATTTCCTCTTTCTCGACGCAAACCTCCTATGAAAACCAGACGAAAAAAGCAATCACAAATAGATTTATTCAGGAGGCAATGACGGAGTTTTTGCGCCATCAGCTTGAAGTATATTTCATTGAAAACAAGTCTGATGCCGACAGAATCTGCGAGCAGGTTCTGATTAATATGAGAAGCCGCGTTAAAGCGGAAAATACCCGTCAGAATCTTAAAAAGACATTGCAGAGTTCAAATGATTTGACAAACAGAGTGCAGAAATTTGTTGATTGCAGGAGTAAGGACGTAGGCCTGCGTGAAATATTTATCGTTGAGGGCGATTCAGCTCTCGGTGCCTGCAAACAGGCAAGAAATTCAGAATTTCAGGCTATAATACCTGTCAGAGGTAAAATTCTCAACTGTTTAAAATCCGAATATGACAAAATTTTTAAAAATGATATTATTACTGACCTTATAAAGGTATTGGGCTGCGGCGTTGAGGTAAAGAGTAAGGCTTCAAAAGAGCTTTCCTCCTTTAACCTTGACCTTCTTCGCTGGAGCAAGGTTATTATCTGCACCGATGCCGATGTTGACGGATTTCAGATAAGAACATTGATACTGACAATGATATACAGGCTTATGCCGACGCTTATTGAAGAGGGAAAAGTATTTATTGCCGAGTCACCGCTCTATGAAATAAGCTGTAAAGACGAAACGTGGTTTGCATATAACGAAACAGAGAAAACCCAGGCACTTAAAGAGATTGGCGACGCAAAATTCACAATTCAGCGCTCAAAAGGTCTCGGCGAAAATGAGGCGGAGATGTTGTCATTAACCACTATGAATCCGGCAACAAGAAGGCTGATTAAGATTGAAGCGGCAGATGCAAAGGCAACCTCTGATATGTTCGATTTGCTTTTGGGCGATAATCTTGCCGGACGTAAGGATTTAATTGCCAGCAGCGGTCATCTGTATATTGACATGGCGGATGTCTCATAAAAAGAATTTGAGGAGTATATAATGGCAGGCAAAAAGGGGAAAATCAAAAGTGAAAATCAGGGCGAAGCAATTGGTACAAACGCTCATATTCTTGGCGCAGGTGAAGTTGTCAATCAGCCGATAACGCAGACACTTGAAACCAATTATATGCCATATGCTATGAGTGTTATTATGTCAAGAGCCATCCCCGAAATTGACGGATTTAAACCGTCGCACAGAAAACTTCTGTATACAATGTATAAAATGGGTCTTCTGACGGGTGCGCGTTCAAAGTCCGCAAATATCGTCGGGCGAACGATGCAGTTAAACCC
>CAZBHG010000092.1:0-4006 GCA_964491735.1 uncultured Eubacteriales bacterium | reverse complement strand
GACCGTATCCCCCGCTTTATATCTGACCGTTGATTTATTGCCATGTGCGGGAGAGGCGGAAAATCCTCTGTCAACTGCCGGAGCTTTATTATCCTCAGAATCTGTAAATGAAGAAGCCTTCGGCATATTTCTGGCGTAAGAGCCTTTTAAATCCAACAGTGTATCGGGAATTTCATTGATAAACCGTGACTGCATATTATAAGATGTTGAGCCGAAAAGCATTCTTGACCTTGTGTTTGTAAGATAAAGATTCTTTTTTGCTCTTGTTATGCCGACATAGGCAAGCCTGCGTTCCTCCTCAAGCTCGGTCTGGTTGTAAGCCGACTGCTGACCGGGGAAAACGCCCTCCTCCATACCCGCAATAAATACAACGGGAAATTCGAGCCCCTTCGAGGAATGGAGCGTCATCATAACCACTGTGTCGGACTCGGCATTGTAGTTGTCAATATCTGTCATGAGCGCGATTTCCTCCAAAAAACCGTTGAGGTCGCCCTCCTCGTTGTTTTCCGAGTACCTCACAAGGTTTGAGGACAGCTCGTTAATGTTTTCAAGACGGTCCGCATATGTATCCTTGTCCAAAGCAAGGCTGTCAAGATATCCGCTCTTCTGCATAGTTAATTCAAAAATCCCGGCAAGCGTCAGTTTATCCATAGACGCGCGGAGTTCTTCAATCAAATCCGCAAAATTCAGCAGCTTTGCGCACGCCCTACTCAGAGCTGCGTATTCATCCGCTTTTTTAATTACCTCATACATGCCCACATTAAGCCCGGCAGCAATTTCGGCCACTGAATTAAGAGTCGAGTCTCCGATTCCCCTTTTCGGCACATTGATAATACGGCGCAGGCGCACATTATCCCCGGGGTTGTTAAGAACAGTCAGGTATGCTATTGCGTCCCTTATTTCCATTCTCTCATAAAACCTGTGGCCGCCGATAATCCTATAAGGGATGCCGCTCCTTACAAAAGCGTTTTCAATGGAGTTTGACTGCGCATTCATTCTGTAAAGCACAGCATGGTCGCTCCATCTTGCACCCTTGGCGGTGGCGTTCAGTATGGTGTCGGCAATATACATTCCCTCACATATCTCATCGTCCGCTTTGTAAACGATGATTTTTTCGCCCTGTCCGTTTGACGTCCAGAGATTTTTACCCTTACGGTTTTCATTATTTGAAATGACTGTATTGGCAGCATCAAGAATAGTCTGAGTTGAACGGTAATTCTGCTCGAGCCTTATAGTCTTTGTTTTTGAATACTGTCCCTCAAAGTTGAGTATGTTCTCAATGGTCGCGCCTCTGAAGCGGTAAATGCTCTGGTCATCATCACCGACAACACATATGTTTTTATATTTTTCCGCCAGAAGAGAGACCAGACAGTATTGGGCATGGTTTGTGTCCTGATACTCATCGACAAGAATATATTTGAACTTGTTCTGATAAAACTCCCTAATCTCCGCGTTTTCATTAAGGAGCTTTACAGTGTTAAATATAATGTCGTCAAAATCCATTGCGTCGGCAGTTTTGAGCAAGCTTTGATACTGCATATAGGCTCTGCCGATTTTCTGAAGCCTGATATCACTGCCGGCTTCCTTCAGAAACTCCTCGGGAGATATGAACATATCCTTTGCGGAGCTTATAGCGCTTAATATCTGCTTATGTGAAAGGAATTTATCGTCAATGCCCAGCAGTCTCTGGCATTCCTTTATCGTGCGCTTTGAGTCATCCGTATCATAAATGGTAAAATGGCTTGTAAAGCCCAGCTTTTCACCTTCACGCCTTAAAATTCTGGCGCACATTGAATGAAACGTGCCTGCCCAGATATCGGCAGCCTCCTCATTCAGCATAGAGGCAAGCCTCTCTTTTATCTCATTTGCAGCCTTATTTGTAAATGTTATAGCAAGTATCTGCCACGGCTTGGGCGCGTCAACGCAGAGCAAATCCTCAACATCGAACAAATCGTCAGTTTCACCCGCAAGAAACGCTTTCATAACAGCGATATCCTGCTCTGTCGGCATGAAGCAAACATCCGACGAATAATAAGCCCTGCCGAATCTGATAATATTTGCAATCCTGTTGACCAGAACGGTTGTTTTCCCGCTTCCCGCTCCCGCAAGCACTAAAAGCGGTCCTTCCGTAGAAAAGACCGCTTCACGCTGCACATTATTCATTTTGATAAAGCATTTTTCTATGACCTGCTTTCGCAAAGCCAAAAAATCATCAATTAACATAAACGCCCTTTATATTGAAATATCGTAAGCTGTCTTATACATCTCTTTATCAATCGTTTTTTTCATCTGGAGAGCCTCAAAAATGTCGAAGTCAACAATCTGATCCTTCTGCATTGCGACAATCCTGTTGCCAATGCCCTTCATCAGAAGTTTGACAGCCGCATAACCCATCTGGCTTGCGACCACTCTGTCTCTGGATGACGGAGAGCCGCCCCTTTGAACATGACCGAGGACGACAGCCCTCGACTCAACATTTGTTTCCCTCTCAATCCGTCTTGCAAGCTCCTCAACGCCGCCAATCCCCTCGGCAATTATAATTATGAAATGACGTTTGCCTGTCTTTTGTGTGCGGCGCATTCTCTCAATAACGTCACGTTCAATGTCATATTCAATTTCGGGTAGGAGAATTGAAGTTGCACCGACTGCAATACCGGAATTCAGCGCAAGATAACCCGCCGAACGCCCCATGACCTCAATAACACTGCAGCGGTCATGAGATTCACTTGTGTCTCTGACTCTGTCAACCATCTGCATGATTGTATTCATGCAGGTATCATAACCTATTGTATAATCACAGCAGGCAATATCATTGTCAATTGTGCCCGGAATGCCGATGCAGGGAATTCCTCTGAGCGAAAGATCACGAGCGCCTCTAAAGGAACCGTCACCGCCGATTACTACGACCCCTTCCATTCCGCGGCTGTGGCAGACGTCAATAGCCCTCTGCATGCCTTCTTCAGTCTTAAATTCGGGGGAACGTGCGGAATATAGAATTGTACCACCCCTATGGATAATATCTGAAACACTCCTGAGTGACATTTGTTCAAGGTCGCCGTTCATCAGGCCGTTATATCCGCGCTTAATGCCAAACACTTCAATGCCGTTCACACATGCCGTTCTGACAACAGCACGGATAGCAGCGTTCATTCCGGGTGCGTCTCCACCGCTCGTCAATACACCAATCTTCTTCACAAGATACCCTCCCTGAATCAAGAAGCATAAAAAATCAATATGGATATAATACACCATAACCCCATTGAAGTCAAACATATATATGGAAAATTTGGTAAAAATCGTCAACGTTTTTGGTAAAACATCATTTTCTGCAAACAACGTTTCCTTCGCTCATAATTGTTTTCAGCTCATTGAGCAAAATGTCATTTATATCAATACCCTGCCTTTTTTCGTATACACCGGTATCCTCAAAATAATATAAAACAGGAAAATCTCCTTCAAATATTTTTAAAAACTTCTCTGCTCTGATTTTTTCTGTGCAGTCTTTTGACTTGAATCTCAGAAACAATCCTTTTTTAGGTTTCTTCGCTTCGGCTCTGTTCTCTTCGGCAGGATTATCAGCAATATTCCTGGGGCAGGGCTCAATAAGCTCACAGACGATTTTGGCATCCTTATCCTCAATCAATGACAGCCTGCCATTAACAACAATTATGTTGCCCTCATAGAGCAAAAGCGCATTTTCCTCCAAAACCCTTGGAAAAACTATTACCTCAATTGAACCGTACATATCCTCAACCGTTATAAAAGCCATCGTCGAATCATTTTTTGTTATTTTTTTCTTAACCGAAGATATTATACCCAATAGTTTTACATGGGAATTGTCTTTATATATTGACTGCTCATCATCTGATGCATTGAGCAAATCAACTGTTTTTGCCGACTGCAGTTTTTCAGACATATCTCCGAACTGCATCATCGGGTGACCCGAAAGATAAATACCCGTTGTTTCTCTTTCAAAAGCAAGCAGTTCACTGTGAGGCATTTCAGA
>CAZBHG010000091.1:0-4042 GCA_964491735.1 uncultured Eubacteriales bacterium | reverse complement strand
ATACGTTGCCAACAGATTCGCAACATACCGCCATGTGTGGGAGTATATAAACGAAAACGGATTTCAGCAGACAAGAGTGCTTATTTATTCTTCGAGCGGCGGGCTTTTCGGGCTGGGAATCGGGAAGGGCAGGCTGCGCGAGGTCTATGCGGCATCGACTGACCTTGTTTTCGGTATACTTTGTGAGGAGTGGGGGCTGATTCTTGCAATTGCTGTCATACTCATTTTTGCCGTTATCGGTTTTTATGCCATAAAAAACGCTAAAAAAGCAAGGTCAACATTTTATTCAATCGCTGCCGTTGCGGCGGCGGGGCTTTTTATATTTCAGCTTTCTCTCAACGTCTTCGGAGTTACGGATTTGCTGCCGTTGACAGGCGTTACCCTGCCGTTTATCAGCCGCGGCGGTTCGAGCATGCTTTGCTCATGGGCGCTGTTGAGCTTTATCAGAAGTGCCGGTATGGACGGAGGCGATGCTCATGCATAAGGCGACAAGAAGGGGCAATATATTATATTTTTTGATTTTTGCCTTTCTGGCAGGTGTGGGAATTTTGATTTATTCCTTTATTGCCAACGGGCAGGTCTGGGCAACGAACAGAGCAAACAAGCACATCTACAATTCGGGTGAAATTGCCGCCGCGGGCGCAGTATATGACAGAAACGGTGAAATTCTTGCTCAAACTGTTGACGGAGTGAGGAAATTCAATTCAAGTGTAACTGTCAGGAAAGCCACCCTTCACGTTGTCGGCGATTCCGCCGGGATAATATCAACGGGGATTCAGTCGGCCTACAAATCTGTTTTGACAGGTTACAGCCTGACTGACGGCGTATACAAGCTGAAGGAATACGGCACGGGCAGCGATATGAAGCTTACAATTGACGCGCAGGCCTGCAAAGCCGCATATAAAGCGCTCGGCAGCTATAAGGGTACAATAGGGGTTTATAATTATAAGACGGGCGAAATATTATGCATGGTCTCAACGCCGACCTATGACCCCGAAAACGTGCCTGATGATATAGATGACGAGGAAAAATACGAAGGTGTATATCTTAACCGCTTCATTTCCGGCGTTTATACTCCCGGCTCGACCTTTAAAGTAATTACATCAGCGTGTGCGATAGAAAACATACCTGATATTTATACAAGGACTTTCGAATGTGATGGAAAGTTTAAGACGAATTACGGTGAAATTATTTGCAGCAAAACGCACGGCGAGGTGGATTTTGAAGAGGCCTTGAACAAATCCTGCAACTCCGCCTTTGCACAGATTGCGATTGAGCTTGGCAAAGAAAAGCTGACCGAAACCGCTGTTTCGCTCGGCTTCAACAGCTCTTTTAAGCTTGGTCAGATTAACGCTGCGAAAAGCACTTTTGACATAACCGATGCCAATGACTGTGACCTCGGTTGGGCGGGTATCGGTCAGTACACGACGCTTGTGAACCCATATCATATGATGATAATAATGGGTGCAGTCGCAAACGGCGGAGAGGGTGTTACACCGTACCTTGTTAAGAACATTATCAGCCCTTCGGGAACGGAAAAAAGCGGCGCGTCGGATGATATCAGTATTACAATGAACAGCACAACCGCAGAAAAGCTCAAGAAATTGCTGCGCTCAAACGTCGTGAACAAATACGGTGACAGCAGCTTTTACGGGCTTGAGATGTGCGGGAAGACCGGCACGGCAGAGGTCGACGACGGCAAGCCTCATTCATGGTTTGTCGGCTTTTCGAAACGTTCCGACATGCCGTATGCTGTTGTCACAGTCGTTGAAAATGCAGGTGCAGGCTCCGGCACCGCTATGACTGCCGCCAACAAAGTTCTGCAGCAGCTCGAAAAAACAATTGACTAATTATTCCGTTCGCTCTATAATTTAATTTAATACATTTTTGGGGGTTATGACATGAGTATCCTGAAAAGCACTTACGGCACATTACCCGACGGCAGGGAGGTTTTTTCTTATGTTATTAAAAACAAAGCAGGGGCCTCGGCGCAGATAATAACTTACGGCGGCACGCTCAACGCTCTTTTCATGCCGGATAAAAACGGTGTTTTCAAGGATGTTTTGCTCGGCTTTGATGATTTGAAGGGTCACATTGAACGCTCTGATTATCAGGGAATGCTGGTCGGCCGCTATGCCAACAGGATTGCAAACGGTCAGTTTAAAATTGGGGACAAAACCTATAATGTAACGATAAATGAAAAGGGCATCACGAGCCTTCACGGCGGCGGGGAGATGTCAAATGATTTGTGGGACGCGGAAATTGCCGATGACAGCACTCTGAAGCTGAGCTTTTTCAGCCCCGACGGCTCGCACGGTTTTCCGGGCAACCTGAATGTCACGGCTGTTTACAGCCTGAGCGACACTAACGAGCTTTCTGTCGAATACAGCACTGTTGCCGATAAGGATACAATAGTCAATTTTACTAACCATGCGTATTTTAACCTTAAAGGCTTTGACGGTGGAGATATTCTTGACCATATTCTTCAAATCAACGCCGATTATTTTACGCCCACAGATGAAAACAGCATTCCGACAGGCGAATTAAAGGAGGTCATGGGGACCCCGTTTGATTTCACACAAGAGAAGGAAATCGGGAAAGAAATCAATGCGGACTATGACCAATTAAACTATTGCAGAGGATATGACCATAATTTCTGCCTGAGAAAAGGTGCAAAGCCGAATGTAAAGGTTTATGAGCCAAAATGCGGCAGAGGCATGGAGGTCTTCACGGATTTGCCCGGAGTTCAGCTCTATTGCGGCAATTTCCTCAGCGGACGTGAGGGCAAGAACGGCACAAAGATGGGCAAACATTCCGGCTTTTGCCTTGAAACTCAATATTATCCCGATACGCCGAATCAGCCGAATTTCCCGCAATGCACATTTAAGGCGGGCGAGGAGTTCAGGTCGAAGACAGTCTATAAATTTTTTGTCATTGAATAAAACCGGGTGAGAAAATGAAATTGAAGGGCGCACAAATCATCATACAGGTTCTGCTTGAGCAGGGTATCGATACGGTTTTCGGCTACCCTGGCAGCGCTGTGCTTGATATTTATGATGCGCTCTTTGAAGTAAAAGATAGTATAACGCACATTCTGACTGCGCACGAACAGGGGGCGGCCCACGCGGCGGACGGTTATGCAAGAGCTTCGGGCAAAACGGGGGTTGTAATCGCGACCTCAGGCCCGGGGGCGACAAACCTTGTTACAGGTATAGCGGCGGCATATATGGACTCATCCCCTGTCGTCGCGATAACGGGAAATGTCAGAACCTCTCTTTTGGGGCATGACAGCTTTCAGGAGGTCGATATTGCGGGCATAACAATGCCTGTGACAAAGCATAATTTTATTGTTGCAGACATCCGGAGCCTTGCAAAGGATGTCAGAGAGGCATTCCGCATAGCAAGTTCGGGCAGAAAAGGTCCTGTGCTGGTTGATGTTCCGCTAGATATTTTAAAGGCAGAATATGAATATGAGGCAATGCCCGCGGTCAAACCCGATATGAAACCGATTCCGGATGAAAAGAGCCTTCAAAGTGCGGCGGAGGTTATCGCGGGGGCCCAAAGACCGCTGCTGTATGTGGGCGGCGGCGCAATCTCATCGGGAGCGGCACTGACACTGAAAAACTTTGCCCACAAGCTTTCGATTCCCGTTGCAAGCTCCATGATGGGGCTTGGCGCGTTTCCGAACGGAAATCCTCTCTATCTTGGCATGATAGGCATGCACGGGGCATATGCGGCAAATATTGCGGCAAACGAATGTGATGTCCTCATAGCGGCAGGAGCAAGGTTTTCCGACAGGGTTGCAAGCAACCGCAGTGAATTTGCGCCCAACGCAAAGCTTGTGCATATTGATATAGATTCTGCCGAAATGGATAAAAATATATATTCGGAATATCACCTTAAAGGCGACCTTGATTTAACTTTAAAGCTTTTGCTTGAACGTCTGCCCGAAGCTGTTCATTTTGATTGGCTGAACTATCTTTTGCAGCAAAGAAGGCTGAGCATGACAACCTGCTGTGTGGATGAAATACCTAAGGCGATT
>CAZBHG010000090.1:0-4265 GCA_964491735.1 uncultured Eubacteriales bacterium | reverse complement strand
TTCCCTTTCCCTTATGACCATGCGGGTAGGCGTTCCCTCAAGCCCGAATACCTCGCGGATCTGATTGTCTATATATCTTTGATAGCTGTAATGAAACAAGTCTTTTTTGTTGACAAAGCATACGAATGTCGGCGGGCGTGTCGATGCCTGAGTCATATAATAAATTTTAAGCCTTCTGCCCTTGTCGGTCGGCGGCTGAACTCTTGCGGTTGCATCCGCAAGCACGTCGTTGAGCTTGCCTGTCGAAATCCTCATCGCATTTTGTGAGTCAACAAACTTTATAAGCTCAAACAGCCTGTCAAGCCTCTGACCTGTTTTTGCTGAAATAAAGATAATCGGAGCATAGGACATGAACGAAAAATCGTCCATCAGCTTTTTGCGGTAGACGTCCATTGTCCTTCCATCTTTTTCAATTATATCCCATTTGTTGACGACAATTATGCAGCCCTTGCCCAGCTCATGCGCAATCCCCGCGACCTTAGAATCCTGCTCGGTGAAGCCGTCAGCGGCATCTATCATAATAACGCAGACCTGCGCCCTCTCGACTGCCATTCTTGCCCTGATAACGGAATATTTCTCGATTTCGTCATAGACCCTGCTCTTTCGGCGAAGCCCCGCAGTGTCAATGAAAATGAATTTGCCGTGTGAGTTCTCGACAATTGTGTCGGTAGCGTCCCTTGTAGTGCCTGCTATATCCGAAACAATTACCCTCTCCTCACCGGCAATGGCGTTGACAAGAGAAGATTTACCGACATTCGGCTTGCCTATGACGGCAACTTTAACATATTCATCGTCGTCTTCCTCTTCTTCCTCATCGGGGAAATACTTTATGACGACATCAAGCAAATCGCCCGTGCCATGACCGTGAACAGACGAAACCTGAACGGGGTCTCCCAACCCCAAATTGTAAAATTCATAAAATTCAAGCGGAGTATCGCCGACAGTATCGCACTTATTTACACACAGAATAATGGGCTTGCCGCTTTTCTGAAGCATTGCGGCAACCTCTTCATCATTTGCCACGACTCCAGAACGTATATCGGTTACAAATATAATAACATCCGCACTGTCAATCGCAAGCTGAGCCTGACGGCGCATCTGCGCAAGAATTATATCATCCGAAAACGGCTCTATTCCGCCTGTATCGACAAGCAGAAAATTATGGTTCAGCCACTCGCAGTCGCCGTAAATCCTATCCCTCGTAACGCCGGGAGTGTCATCGACAATCGAGAGCCTGCTGCCCACAAGTTTATTAAAAAGAGTTGACTTGCCGACATTCGGTCTGCCGACAATCGCCACAACGGGTTTTGCCATTCAATCATTTCCTTCCCAAAAGCTTTTTGAGAAGCTCCCTGCCGTCATTTGGCACGGGAGTCACCTTCACGCCAAGCGTTTCGCTCATCTGTTCAACCGTCACATCGTCGAGAAACATATCGCCCTCTCTCCTGAGGGAAACGGCAGGTATCAACAGCTCGTCCCCGAGGTCAAGCCCTGAAAGCCGGTTTATTATATCCTGCCCCGCCAGAAGCCCCGCAACGGTGATTTTTTCACCAAAAAGAGTATTTTTTACCCTGACTACATTAATTATTAAATTATGCCATTTTTTTACCGTTTCGTCAACTAATTCGCAAATTAAAGGATATGCGGCATAGCCGGTTATGACGGTTATTTTTCTCTTGTCAACATCAAAGCTGCCGCCAAGCACTTCATCGAGCATATTCTCATCTCTGATAATGCTCAAAAATTCATCCTTCAGGTTTGCCCAAAGCCCAACTCCGTTTTCAAGCTGTGCAAAGCCGCCGTAATAATCGGCAGACGGAATCTCTCTGCCGGCATTAAGATAGAATTCATCGGCGGGGAAGGCAATCCTTTCATTATTATTCCACATGAAATGGATATTAAAGTTTTCTATTATATCAATAACATCTGCTGCCTGCTCTGGCGTATAGCCGCTGAGACTGCAAAGCCCGTCCCTATGGCAGGTAAGGCCGACGGGCACAGCAGCAATGCTCTGAACTGACGGATAAAACTTTGCAAGCTCACTGAGTGTATACTCCAGCTCTTTACCATCATTATATCCGGGGCAAAGCACAAGCTGAGTGTTTATTTTTATCCCCGCGGTGGCAAATCTTTCTATATATTTCAAGCTCTCTGCGGCTCTAGGGTTTTTCATCATTCTGACACGAAGCTCGGGATTCATTGTATGAACCGAAATGTTAATGGGGCTTATATGCATTTTTATAATTCTGTCAACATCACTGTCGGAAAGATTCGTCATCGTAATATAATTGCCGAACAAAAATGAAAGTCTTGAATCGTCATCCTTAAAATACAGGCTCCTGCGCAGACCCTTAGGGAGCTGATCGATAAAGCAAAAAATGCATTTATTCAGGCAATGGTGCTGCTTGTCCATAAGATAAGTTTCAAACTCAAGCCCCATGTCCTCATATTCGCCTTTTTTGATTTTTACCCTTTTTTTTATGCCGTTCTCGTCTTCAATTTCAAGTGTCACCTTAGCTTCACATGCAAAAAAGTTATAGTC
The DNA here is from genome assembly GCA_964491735.1 of uncultured Eubacteriales bacterium. Classification (GTDB taxonomy): domain Bacteria; phylum Bacillota; class Clostridia; order Oscillospirales; family Acutalibacteraceae; genus JAAZFZ01. The sequence goes on along the minus strand of CAZBHG010000090.1, from coordinate 1,723 downwards.
CAGAACATCGGTAATCTCATTCCCGTTTACGGAAACGAGTATTTCTCCCGCTTTTATTCCCTTATTATCACATATGGATTTCGGGCTGACAGAATTAATTTTGACTGACATAAAACCACCTGCTTTCGCAACGGATGACCCGTCGAATACCGTTCACCCATAAAGGACCAAACGGTATAGTACCATTTTGCCGGACAAAACTAAAAGGCAGGGGAAAGAAAAATAATTTCCTCCTCTACCTCTCCATTAGCAGTTTGTATTAAAGGTGCTCATGCATCCTTCTGAACTACTTGCCTGCCGTTGTAGTATCCACATTCAGGGCAAAGCCTGTGTGACCTTTTCAGCTCGCCGCAATTTGAGCACTTTTCGAGTGCAGGAGCCTCTATTTTCCATACATTTGAACGCCTTTTATCACGCCTTGCTTTTGATACTCTTCTTTTTGGGACTGCCATTTGAGCACCTCCTTAAACTTGCTGAAAGCCTTATTGATTTGTTAATTATCCAAAAGTTGCTTGAGTGCTTCAAGACGGGGGTCAATCGGCTTTTGGCAACTACATGGTCCTTCATTCAGATTTTTGCCGCATTGGACGCAAATCCCCTTGCAGTCGTCACTGCACAGCACCTTGGTCGGCAGCTCGAGTAAAATATCCTCTCTGACAAGCGGGTCGAGGTTAAACCTCATATCCTCAACAACAATAAAATCGTCATTATTCTCATCGTTCAGTTTTAAAACCAAAACATGGTTAATAGGAACTATGAGTTTTCGCAGAATTTCGGACGCACAACGGTCGCACATAAGCTTCATTTCCGCCTCAGCCTTAGCTTTCAGCTCAACAATGCCTGCCGAATTCCGAATCGAGCCTTTGACTGTAACGGGCTTAACGAATGTATTCACGCCGCCGCTCTCACAGTCTGACAGTTCAAGCTCATAATCAAAGCTTTTTTCAAAACCTATGTTATTAAAAACAGGCTCTAATTCGATTATCATGATGCACACCCAAACCTATGCAAAATTTGCTAAAAAATGCATAACGCTAAAATCTGCGCAAATGGTATTATATCCAATTACGGCGTATTTGTCAACATTTTTTTATTTTAAAACTCTACTGCCTTGCAAAATTCAAAAATCTCATCGGGAATCTCTTCACGGTCAGCGGAAATTGTGAAAGTGATGTTCTTTTCGGCTATTCCGGAAAGGTCATTGACATCTCTGAGGAATCCGTTAAGCTGTTCAAAATCTCTCCCGCCGATTCTGAGGGTTGCGTCAACCAGTATGTCGGTAATATCATGGTCGCCTGCGCAAATGCCGCACAAAAAGCCGTAGAATGCATCATAGCCATGAACATTAAAATGGTCGGTCGCTACGAGACGTGCGCGATAGTTGACATCGTATGTCAGTTTTGTTTCCTTCTCAACACAGACAACATTGCCGTTTGAATTTTCAATTGCTTCGTTGACAAGTTTGATAAGCTGCTTTGTCTTGCCCGTACCCTTGTGACCGATTATTAAAGAAACCATAGTTTTATTCCTCCAATTTTATATCATTAACGGATTGCTCCGCTATAATTATCTTCCGAGCCTCTTTTCAAGCTGTTCCCGCTCGCTCTCATAGCCCGCTTTGCCGAGAAGAGCAAACATGTTGCGCTTATAGCTCTCAACACCGGGCTGGTCAAACGGATTAATGCCAAGCATGTAACCGCTAATGCCGCACGCTTTCTCGAAG
>CAZBHG010000089.1:0-4398 GCA_964491735.1 uncultured Eubacteriales bacterium | reverse complement strand
CACACCGTGGCAAGAGAAGAAGACAGCATTCTACTACAACCAGAAAATCAACTGCATGCGGGCAAGCGGCAAGGCCGTTTTTGACGGCAAGGAATACATATTCAACCCTGAAACCGACTTCGGCACCCTCGACTGGGGCAGAGGCGTATGGACCTACGATAACAACTGGTATTGGGGCTCCGGCAATGGCGTCGTCAACGGCAAGCCCTTCGGCTTTAATATCGGATACGGCTTCGGCGATACCTCCGAGGCAAGTGAAAACATACTCTTCTATGATTACAAGTGCCACAAGCTTGACCAGATTACCTTTAATATTCCTGAGGATGACTATCTCAAGCCCTGGACCTTCACCTCAAACGACGGCCGTTTCGAGACGGAATTTGTCCCGGTTCTCGACAGAGCGGCAAAAATAGATATCAAGCTGATAGTGACCGACCAGCATCAGGTATTCGGCAGGATGAGCGGAAAGGTTGTTCTCGACGACGGCACGCCGCTCGAATTCAAGGATTTGCTCTGCTTCGCAGAGGATGTCCATAATAAATATTAAATATTTGTAGGGGCGACATTGGTCGTCCGCAAGTGTCTTTTATTGAAGCAGTAATGTAATAATATAAGCCCTCCCGTCATAGACATTAGCGGGAGGGCTTAAAATATGGAACAGAAAAGCAACGATTATTTAAATATTGATGAGATGCGTCAGGCTCGCGAGGCTCGGAGAAGCCATTCCGAAGCATACATTGAGGACAAAGCTAAGAAAACAAAAAAGAATGATTATCTTGCAAAGCTGATACTGATTCAGTCAATTGTCTGCGCCGTTATTGTCCTGCTCACCTTAACAGTAAAAAAAATCAGTCCAAGCTCCTTTGAGCAGCTGAAGGCTCAGTATGACAGGATTATGTCTGATAACATGAGCATGCAGGAAATCTGGGATTCGGTCAAAAGTGTTTCGGGCTTTATCATGACGCCTGCCGACCAATGGAAAGCAAAAGCCTCTGCGGCAACAACAGAAGACTCCGAAAGCACAACAAAGACCGACGAAGAAGCCTCGGATAAAGATTCCTCGCACGATAATTCGGGCACCTCCTCTAATGCCGAAAACGTGCAATATGAAAGCCTTACGGGTGAGGGCGGAGAGGACCTGGATATTCGCACAGCAACAGCCAATGCCTGTTTTGCGCCTTTTTATGTGACCTCAAAGGTTACGACTCCCATTAAGGGAAAGGTCACTTCGCGCTTCGGCTACCGTATTCACCCCACGAGCGGTGAGCCGAGCTTTCATACAGGGATTGATATTGCAGCCGTACAGGGAGCCGTGATAGCCGCCGCATTCTACGGCACTGTCAGAGAAGTCGGCTATTCTAAATCGGGCGGCAATTATGTCCTTATGAACCACCAGAACGGGCTGCAGACGCTCTATTGCCACTGCTCACAGATTCTCGTCGAAAAGGGTGCTGTAATCAGGGCGGGAGAAACCATAGCCCTCGTTGGCTCAACAGGAGATACAACAGGTCCCCATCTCCATTTTGAAGTACGAATCAACGGAATAAGATGCAACCCCGAATATATCCTTGAAATAAATGACAATAAAACTTAAAACATTAAAATTCGAAATCAGCTTTTATTTTGCCGCCGCCGTTACCCTGCTCCTATTGTTTGACAAAAGCGGAAGGGCCGCACTTGGGATTGCCGCCGCAGTCATTCACGAGGCAGGGCATCTTTTTTGCCTGCTGCGATGGGGAGACATACCTTCAAAGATCTCGCTCCTGCCCTTCGGCATGAGGATAGAACGCAGGGGCTCGGTCGCGCTTTCATACAATCAGGAGGCAGCAGCAGCGCTTGCAGGCCCTGCCGTCAACCTGATTCTTGCCGCTGCGCTGACAGTTATTTATGCGTATACGCATTACAGCGTTCTTCTCTTTCCTATTGCAATTAATCTGGGGCTGGGGCTGCTAAACCTCATGCCGATTGAGCCGCTTGACGGCGGGCGAATACTTCACGCCCTTCTGTTAAAAAGGCTTTCGGAGCAGCGGAGTGAACAAATCGCAGTCGGCGTATCAGTTCTTTTTCTTTTCCCGCTCGCTTTCGCGGGTTTTTATGTTCTTATAAGAAGCGGCTACAATTTCACGCTGCTTGCTGTGACCGTCTATCTCGTTCTTCTCCTGATTCTGAAAAAATAAGGCTCAATTAAACAATTAATCTTAGGGGCTGCTGATACAGCCCTTTTTGTTTTACACAAAATTGTTATATATATTTGTATGCTTTTTGACAAACCCGCCACAAAATATCCAGTCCCGTAAAAATCGGACAAAACATAGTATTGCTGAATTATTGTTTGATTTGTGTTGAAAAGTTAAAACAAATGTTAAGCTTATTTTGCAATAAGTTGAAATTCCTAAACCTGTAACCAAGTGTTAGGCATTTTGAACAATGGCATATTGCTATGCAATTTTCAGTGATTTTGGGCAGTAATTACGAATTTACGAAGAAATAATTGGTACTTTTCCTAATATTTTTTTGATATATTAAAGATTATTTCAGATTTTTGCTTGCAAAATGCATCAATGTTGTGTAAAATGTATATATTCTCGTTGGCAAATTGTATAAAAACCCATAAGAGGTTATGCAGTTATTGTAGTTAGGGGTAATTAATATGTCAAACAGACTTTTTCAGGGTATTATTCACCAGCTTCGTGATGCAATTAACAGAACAATCGGCGTTGTTGATGAAACAGGTACAATTATTTCCTGCAGCGAACTTGGAAAAATCGGTGAGCTTGTTTCGGACTCCACAAGTGCTATTTTTGAAAGCAATGAGGCGGTTTGCGTAGGCTCCAGCACATTTCGTTCATTCGGCTCCCATGTCCATTCCGAATACGCGGTTTTTGTTGACGGGACGGACGAGCTTGCCGCAAGATATGTCGATATCTGCTGTGTTGCATTGAGCAACATCAAGCAATACTACGATGAGAAATATGACCGCAGCAATTTCATCAAAAATGTTATCCTTGACAACATTCTGCCCGGCGACATTTATCTGAAGGCGCGTGAGCTTCATTTTAACAGTGAGGTTGCAAGGGTTGTCCTTCTTATAAGAATGCCGGAAAACAACGATGCCTCTGTTTTTGACGCCATTCAGTCTCTCTTCCCCGATAAGACAAAGGATTTCGTCATCAACATCAATGAAAACGATATTGCCCTTGTCAAAGAGGTCAAGCCCAATATCGAGACAAAAGACCTGGAAAAGCTTGCACACTCCATTGCGGATTCATTGAGCACCGAGCTTTACGCTCATGCTTTGGTCGGTATCGGCACAACTGTGACAGGCATTCATGAGCTTGCGCTTTCTTTTAAGGATGCTCAGGTTTCACTTGAAGTCGGCAAGGTGTTTGATACCGAAAAGAGAATTATCAGCTATGATAATCTCGGCATTGCCAGGCTTATTTATCAGCTTCCGACCACTCTGTGTGATATGTTCCTGCGCGAAGTATTTAAGCGCGGCTCAATTGAGAGCCTTGACCATGAAACGCTGTTCACAATTCAAAAGTTTTTTGAGAACAACCTCAACGTTTCAGAAACTTCACGCAAGCTGTTTGTACACAGAAATACCCTTGTTTACAGGCTCGAGAAAATCAAAAAGCTCACCGGTCTTGATTTGCGTGAATTTGACGACGCAATCGTATTCAAGGTGGCTCTCATGGTTAAGAAATATCTTGATGCGAGACCTGTAAAGTATTAAGCCTTTACAGGTAAATTCCCTATGCGCTTTTGTGGATGCGGCGGTTCATTACTGATGCGGCTGTGAATTATTTAAGGAATGGTTTTGTGATTGAATTTAATAATGTTTCAAAGATTTATTCAAACGGCACTCACGCCTTGAAGGATGTCAACATAAAGATTGAGCAGGGTGAATTCGTTTTTGTCGTCGGCGCTTCCGGCGCCGGAAAAAGTACATTTTTGAAATTGATGATGCGTGAGGAAGTCCCGTCAAGCGGCTCAATAATAATCAATAATTATAAATTGTGCGAGCTTGAAAACAAAGAAATCCCCTACTTCAGGCGAAGCCTGGGCGTAGTTTTTCAGGATTTCAGGCTTATCCCAAGCATGACGGTTTTCGACAACGTCGCATTCGCCATGCGCGTCATTGGCGCAAGAGAAAAGAAAATCAGAAAACGCGTCCCCTATGTCATAAGCCTTGTCGGGCTTGCGGCAAAGGCACGATGTTATCCGAATGAGCTTTCCGGCGGCGAGCAGCAGAGAGTTGCGCTTGCCCGCGCGCTTGCGAACAATGCGGATTTAATTATTGCGGACGAGCCTACCGGCAACGTTGACCCGCAGATGTCATATGAAATTGTTGATTTGTTGACCCGCCTCAATGATGCGGGTACGACAGTCGTTATG
>CAZBHG010000088.1:0-4860 GCA_964491735.1 uncultured Eubacteriales bacterium | reverse complement strand
ATTCTTCCGGTTGAACTGATTGAAAGAAACGGCGATAATCTCAAAAAAATTGTCAGCCGTTATGTCGAGGAATGGGGGCTTGAAAGCGGCTTTTCCGAATGGCTGCGCGCCTCCTGCGAATTTGCAAACACTCTGGTTGACAGGATTGTCACGGGCTTCCCGGCAGATGAATATTCATCAATCGAAGCGCGGCTGGGGTATAAGGATAACCTTCTTGTTACCTGCGAGCCGTTTTTGTTCTGGGTCATCGAATGTGATAAAAAATGGGCAGAAAAGTTCCCTGTCAATGATATCGGGCTGAACATTATTTTCACCGACGACATGACACCTTACCGCACAAGAAAGGTCAGGATTTTAAACGGCGCGCATACTGTCAGCGTCCTTGCCGCCTACCACTGCGGTTATAACACGGTGCTGGAAATGATGAACGATAAAGCCTTGAAAGCCTATATAACAAAGGCAATGTTTGAGGAGATTGTGCCGAACATCAAACTCCCCGCGTCCGAGCTTGATTTCTTTGCAAAAGCGGTCATTGAGAGATTTGAAAATCCTTTTATCAAGCACAGGCTTCTTGATATTTCGCTCAATTCCGTTTCAAAATTCAAGGCGAGATGCCTTGACAGTATGCTTGATTATATTGACGCAAACGGCTCACTGCCGGAAGTGCTGACATTCGGGCTTGCCGCATTGATTTATTTTTATAAGGGTGAGCAGGTTGACGGCAGATATATGGGCAAGAGGAACGGTGAGCTTTATCAGATTCGCGACGGTGAAGAGGTGCTGATGTTCATGTCAGAGGCATGGGCGGGCAGGGATGTCGTCAGAAGTGTATTGGTCAACGAAGATTTTTGGGGCATGGATCTCAATAAAATTGAGGGGCTGGCACAGGCTGTCGGCGGTTACATTTCTTCAATTGAAAAGAACGGCATGAAGGGCGCAATCGAAGCGCTGGAACTATAAATAAAGGAGGCTTTTATATGCCGAAAGTCAGACCGTATGAACGCAGCGACATTGAAAACGTGAGAGACATCTGTTTAAAAACAACCGATATGAGGATAAGGACTGAAGTCCAGCGGCAGGCGTTGCTTAACACCTACTGCAATTATTATGTTGAGTGTGAGCCGTACAACTGCTTTGTCGCTGTTGACGATGACGATAAAGCAGTGGGTTATATCCTTTGCGCCGAAAATTACGGCAGATATGAAAATAAATTTTTTCAAAAGTATATCCCCGCAATCAAAAAGAGCGGGAAGTTCAAGGTTATTGTTGCAAAGGCGTCAGCTTTCATTCATAAAAGATATGCGGGCTATTATCCCGCGCATATGCACATTGATATTTTGCCTGAATATCAAAGGCAGGGTTTAGGCACTCAGCTTGTCGATGCTCTGGTCGCTCATCTCAAGGAGAAAAAAATCAGGGGGCTTATGCTTGCCGTCAGCGGTAAAAACGAAAAGGGTATGAATTTTTATCAGAAGTACGGCTTCAAAAAAATAGCGACGGTTTCGGGTACTGTTGTGATGGCGCTGGAGTTGATGTGAGATGATAAGGTATGGCGTGATAGGCACAGGCTGGATAGCGGAGGAGTTCTTCACAGGCGCAAAAACTGTGAGCGGGTTTGAGCTTGCGGCGGTTTATTCAAGGACTGCCGAAAAGGGAGCGGAATTTGCAAAAAAATTCGGCTCGCCTGAGGTCTATACAAATCTATCGGATTTTATCGCTTCGCCAATAGATGCCGTTTATATCGCAAGCCCGAATTCACTGCACTATGAGCAGTCAAAGCTGATGCTGCGCGGCGGGAAGCATGTTATCTGCGAAAAGTCGATAACAGTCACACCGGACGAGCTAAGAGAGCTTCAGGCATTGGCAAAAGAGAGCGGGCTTGTCTATATGGAGGCGATTATGTATTACTATTCGCCCGCAAGAGAGCTGCTTATTGAGGCAATGAAAAAAATCGGCAGAATAACAAGCGCCCATTTTGACTTTTCACAGTTTTCCTCAAAGTATGCCGCATATGAAAGAGGGGAGCTGCCCAATGTTTTCAATCCAAAGTTCGCAGCGGGCTGTTTTATGGACTTGGGAATTTATTGTGTTTATCCCGCGCTCGATTTCTGGGGAATTCCGCAAAAAGTCACCTCATCCGCAGGCTTTATCGGCTCCGGAGCAGACGGATATGGCTCTGCAATTTTGGATTATGCTGACAAGCAGGTGACATTTACATACTCAAAATTAGCGCAAAGCTGCAGCGGCTCTCAGATACTCGGCGACAGGGGAACAATCCTTATTGAATCAATATCACAGCTCAAAAATATAAAGATTTTCTACCTCGACGGCAGGGTTGAAACCGTTACGGGCGACACTCCTAAATATCAGCTCATGGGCAATGAGGCGCAAGGCTTTTACCTTTACATCACAGAATTGGAAAAACACAAGGCAAAATATGATTTTGCGTCAGAGCTTGCTCTCAACGTGAGTGAATTGATGCTGAAAATTCGCAGTCAGTGTTCGATAAACTTTGAAAAATAAAACATTAAATAATTATTTTTTTCGGCAGTGTGCGTGTACTCACTGCCGTTTAAATTTGTAATATATTATCGGCTTTTCAAATACTGTTTTTAATAAAAAAATCATAATATTATATGTCCAGTTTTTTTCACTGCCTTATCAACAAATATCAGCCGGCGAAGAAGCGTTCTGTCATGTTATCGGAGCGTGATGCGGGCGCAGGCTAAACAAATAAATTTAAAGCTCTGATTATAAAAAAATTTAATTTTTTAAACCTATAGATTAATAAAAATAAATTTTATTTGTTTTATTATGGATATGTAACATTATTGTGACAAATTTGTATAAATTTTGTTGACAATTATAGCCGTAAGTGGTAAAGTATAACAGTGAAGAAGTCTGGATTTATGTGCTTTTTAAGAAATATTAAATTAAGCTTTTTATTCATTTGGTCTACATATATTAAGCTGATGAGGAGTGCCTAAACATGGAAGAAAACAAGACGGCAGGTGGTCGTGGCTCTCGTTTAAGGGCAATTGAGATTTTCTATCAGCCGGTGTTCGATGTTCATCTGAACATGGCAATTGATTTTGAAATCAGTATGCAGATTAACGACCGGCAGCTAGGTGTTATTTTGCCTGAAATGTTTGTGCCGATAGCCGAAAAGTCAAATCAGATTTGTGAGATTGACAAATGGGCAATCGAAGAGTGCTGCGATGCAATAACCAGATGTGCAAAACGTGAGGCGGATATCAACCGCGTCATCATCCCGATATCGGTGAAGTATCTGGCAAAGAAGAACTTCCTTCAGCAGGTGACCAAAATCGTTGAAAAGAAAAACATTAGCCCCGATAAGTTTTGCTTTAATATTAATGAAAGCATTCTTGAAAACACGAAGGCCCAGGTCATAGAAAACATAGAGACCGCAAGGCAATACGGTTTTCTGGTTTCAATTGATGATTTCGGGGTTGAATATACATCGCTTACTCATCTGAGTCATTACAATGTTGATTACATAGGGATTCATGCAAGTCTGACGGGCGATATTCTTGAAAGCGAAAGAGCGCAAAATGTTGTCCAGGGCATCGTTGATTTTGTGAAAAAGCTTGAAACCAAGGTTAAGGTCGACGGAGTTGACAGTGCAGAAAAAGCTACCTTGCTTCGTGCAATGGGTGTTGACCAGATGAAGGGTTCTTTATATGGCAAGCCAATTGCTGAAAGGCAGATTAAGATAAATTAACTGAAAGGAGCTGAGTAGCTTTGAGCCGAAAACAAGCGAATGAACCTCAATTGGCAGTCGCAGGTGCAGCGCGCAGAGAGGTAAAAGTAACCGCAAAGCAAGTCAACAAAAGAAATCAAATGATTGAGATGCTGCTCGTTGTCCTTTTGATGCTGCTGCTTATAATGTCGATAAGCTTCGCATGTGTCAGCTTTGTCAATAAGGCAGGTCGTTTTACGGTCAACCTTGACCCTGATGCATTTAACAAAAGGGGCATTTCAATCTCCCAGAGCAGCGATTTTGCTGACCCGACAATCGTGCTTCAGGGTACAGCCGTCGATAACATGACGAATATTACCAAAGAGTGGCTGACAAATGACCCGAAAACATCAGGCAACTATATTTCGAGAGACCGTACATACAAGTCCCTTCAGGAGATTGACGGGATTGACGGCGATCATAACGGCACAAACAATATTGCGTATACATTTTATATTAAAAACGGCGGCGAGGAAACTGTCGATTACCATATGAGTATTGATATTGATTCCGTTACAAAGGGCGTTGACGATGCTATAAGAGTCATGGTGTTCAAAAACGGCAAGCCTACAGTCTACGGCAAGAGTCCGCGGGACATGAACAATCAATATGCAATGTTTGCGATTGACCGGCTGTTCACATCCGGTTTGAAGGTCTGCGAGGATACGAGAACAGATTTTGAGGCCGGCGATGTTGATAAATATACAGTGGTCATTTGGCTTGAAGGCTGGGATCCAGAATGTGTAGATGATATTTTAGGAGGTGAATGCAAGCTCTCCATGAACTTCAAAATCATGGAGGAAGATGAGGCCGGAAGCGCCGTTCAGGTGTAAAGGGGAGACACCAGCGGGTAAGGCCGAATCGTGTTTGCAGTCACACCAGAAATATCCTAAGCACTTTAAGGATATACACAATTGAAAGCTGAGAAGCATTCAAAAATTTATTTATCGGAGGAAAACATATGAAAAAGTCAATCAAAAAGCGTTCTCTCATGTCAGCAGTTGCTATGCTTGTCGTTTCTGCGATTGTTCTGACATCAGCAACCTTCGCATGGTTTTCAATGAGCAATACAGCAAAGGTTAACAATGGAAGAAAAAGGA
>CAZBHG010000087.1:0-4884 GCA_964491735.1 uncultured Eubacteriales bacterium | reverse complement strand
CGCTTTCCTCCTGCTGAGTGGCACTTTCAATTATTTCCTTTGACACATTTATTAAGGTACGCATGAAATACTTTTCACGGACAATTCTGGCATATGCCTCAACGTTTGCGGTTGACGGAACAACCTGTGCAAGCTGAAACAGATAATTCTTGCCGCCCGCATCATCATAGACATTATCCCGTTTTAAATGGTCAAGAACAAGCAACGGGTCAATTTTGCCGCCGACTGATTCTATACTCACCATGGCGCTGAATATCGCCCTGTGTTGGGGAAGCGCAAAGTGCTCAGGGCGCAGATATACCTGCACCTGCGCCATGCAGGGCGGGTCAATCAGCACAGAACCCAGAACCGCCTGCTCGGCATCAAGGCTGAACGGCATATTAATATTGTCAATATCCGAATAATTATTGAGATTATCCAATTAAAATTCCCCCGTTATGCGGAATATTATTCACCGACAAGAACATAAAAATTTGCCGATACACCTTGATATATTTTTACCTCTGCGCTGTATGTTCCGTAGGACTTAATATCCTCAACCGTTATCTTCCTCTTGTCGATTTGTATGTCAAAATCCTTGCTTATCTGCTCCGCAATTTCCTTTGATGTGACCGAGCCAAAAAGCCTGCCGTTTGCACCCGCATTTGCAGAAACCTTGATTGTTTTGCCGTTGAGCAAATCTGCGGATTGCTGAGCCTGAGCTTTTTCAGTTTCGAGCTTATGTTTTTCTGAAGCTTCCCTGTTTTTCAGTTCATTAAGTACCCGGGCATTAGCCTCCACTGCAAGCTTTCTGGGAAAAAGGTAGTTTCTTGCATACCCATCTGAAGTATTTACCATCTCTCCCTTTTTGCCAAGACCCTTAACATCCTGCTCCAAAACAACTTTCATAGCTATACCTCCAATATATAATTAATCAACGGATTTGTTTGAGAAAAACTCATTTATCACAGCCCGAAGCTTTTCGGCAACAGCTTCAAGCGTTGTTCCATCTGAGCTTACCTGAGCGGCAGCCATAGTCTGATGTCCGCCGCCGCCGAATTCTTCCATTATTATCTGAACATTAACCGCGCCGAACGAACGCGCTGAAATATTTATCTGCCCCTTGCTTTCGAAAATTACAAATGAAGCTTCAACACCTTCAATATTAAGCATTTCATCAGCTGCCTGGGCGCAAACGATGCGTAAATCAGGTGAATCAAAATCAGCGACCGAAATTGCGCAATTGCAGCAGGTCTGAAAATAATTTATTATACCGTTTCTTAACCTGAAGCTTTCAAGGCTGCTTGAAAACAGAGCCTTAACCTTGACAGTATCTGCTCCGAGACTGCGCAGGTAAGCTGCCGCTTCAAAAGTCCTCACGCCCGCGCGGAGGACGAAGTTGCGCGTATCAAGCATTATGCCCGACAAAAGGGCATCTGCCTCAATCCTGCCTATGAGCGGCGTTGAAGACATATACTGCAATATCTCCGTCACCATTTCTGATGTTGAGGACGCGCCGGGATCATGATGGAAGACCACCGCGTTTGTAATATGATTGACTACGAGCCTGTGATGGTCAATTACAATTATTGATTCCGCCTTCTCATACAGCTCTTTGGATTCGGTGAAGTCGGCAATATGCGTGTCAACAATAAACACTGTTGAGTTTCCGCTGATTTTTTCAAGTGCCTCCTGAGGCTCAATGAGCATATCTCCCAGCCCCTCGCGTTTAAGCCTTTGAACAAGGGTGTCCGCAAGGGTCTTTTCCTTATCAACAACTATATTTGCGGGTTTGCCCAATAATCTCACAGCGGAACACAGAGCGATGGCAGAGCCGAGAGCGTCAAGGTCGGAATACCTGTGACCCATGATATAAACATTTCCGCCGTTACTGATAATCTCAGAAATAGCGGTTGCAACAATTCTTGCTTTTATCTTTGTTTTTTTCTCAACGCTTTGTGAAATTCCGCCGAAAAATTCATAGGATAAGTCCCTGTTCTTAACTGCGGCCTGATCGCCGCCCCTTCCCAGAGCCATATCAAGAGCCTGACGGGCATTGATTTCGCAATCCGTATAATTCTCGCCGCGGCCGACACCGATTGAAAGGGTAACACCGACGGATTTGTCCTTGTATGTATACCCGCGGACAGCGTCGAGAATATTAAAACGCTTTGAAATCATTTGCTGCAAATTCTGCTCTTCAGTCACAATAATAAAACGGTCATTTGAAAACTTACGCAGAAGATATGAGTAACCTGATACCCAGTCCTCAATCATCTTTTCAACGCCGCTTCTTATTTCGGCAAGCTCGCCCTCACGATAGCTTTGGGAGAGTTCATCAATTCCGTCAATTGAAATCAATATGACATCCGGTCTCGACTGTTCATAACGCAACGCAGTCTCTTTCAGCTCGGAATCATCCACAAAATATAAAATATAGATATTTTTATGTCTGTACTGCGATGTCTGGCAATGCACCGTATAGCTTTTATCCTTATAGGTTACGTCTGCCGAAGATTTTGAAGCAAGTGTCAGCATATCAATACCGGAGGTGAACTGTCTGACATCATTACTGTAAAATTTACTATTGTCCATCACATCATACATGAACAGTTCATTATACCACGCGATTTCGCCATTTGGATTTGCGACAAGCAGCGGAAACGGGAATTCATTAAGTGACTGTTCATCGGAAAAGTCAAGTGTCAGCGCAATTTTTGCAACAAGCCTCTGCACACGCTTTCTGGAAATAGCTCTCGTGATAATAATCAAAAGGGTAATCAGAAAAATAATAATAAGCTCGGCAAGACCTACACTGCGGTCTAAAAAAACCGCAGTGTAAACCGAAAAAGCAATTGCAAAAAACATGGACAGCAAATCCATTAAGCCATACTTGAAACTTTGCCTCAGACTCAAATCATACCTCCATAATTATGGGCAGAATCATCGGGCTTCTTTTTGTTCTCTCGTACATAAGCTTTGAAACTTCATCACGAAGCTTTGTTTTGATTGTGCCCCATTCCCTGACATTCCTTGATAAAAGCTCTTCAATTACTTCAATCGAAAGCTGCCTTGCGTCATCAATGATTTCCTCGGATTCACGGACATATACGAAGCCCCTTGAAACGATATCGGGACCGGAAACAATATAACCAGACTCTTTGTCAACCGTCGCGGCTATAATTATCAATCCGTCCTGTGCCAGGTGTTTTCTGTCCCTCAAAACAACACTGCCGACATCTCCGACACCGTAGCCGTCAACCAATACCCTTCCCGCGGTTACCGGGGTGCCTAGCTTAATATCATTCTTCGTGATTTCAGCAACCGAGCCGTTATTGGCTATGAGAATTCTCTTTCGGTCAATTCCGACAGTTTCGGCAAGCGCCGCATGCTTTCTCAGGTGCTTATGCTCACCGTGAACGGGAATAAAAAACTTTGGCTTCACTATACTTATCATGAGCTTCAGCTCTTCCTGACAGGCATGCCCCGAAACGTGAACATCATACATCTTTTCATAAACAACCTCTGCCCCGAGCTTCATAAGCTCATTTATAACACGGCTCACAGTCTTTTCGTTGCCGGGAATCGGGGTTGCAGAAATAATAACGCAGTCATTAGGGCAGATTTCAACTTTTCTGTGGTCTGAAAAAGCCATTCTGGTCAGCGCGGACATAGGCTCACCCTGACTGCCTGTTGTAATAATTACCATTTGCTCATCAGGGTAATTTTTGATCATATCAATATTGACCATGATACCATCAGGTATTCTTAAATATCCCAGCTCCACGCCGATACTGACGACATTTTCGAGGCTTCTGCCTGAAAGAGCCACCTTTCTGCCAAGCCCCTGCGCAACATCAATTATCTGCTGAACCCTGTGAATGTTCGATGCAAATGTTGCAATAATCAGACGTCTGTTGCCTGCTTTGCGGAACAGATTTTCAAAGGATTCGCCGACCTTCCTCTCGCTCTCGGTAAAGCCCGGTCTTTCGGCATTTGTCGAGTCTGAAAGAAGGCACAAAACGCCTTCATCGCCAATCTGCGAAAGTCTCGCAATGTCAATTATTTCACCGTCAATCGGCGTGGTGTCAATTTTGAAGTCACCCGTCTGGACGACAGTGCCTGCCTTGCATTTTATTGCAAGGGCAAGTGCATCCGGTATGGAATGATTGACATGAATACATTCTATATCGAATGCTCCGAGTTTTATGTGATCACCCGGAGAAACTACATTAAGAATCGCGCTGTTGAGAATACCGTGTTCACGGAGCTTGCCCTGGATAAGACCTATTGTAAGCTTGGTTGAATATACCGGTATATTGACTGTTTTCAAAAGGTACGGAAGCGCGCCTATATGGTCCTCATGGCCGTGGGTTATTACAATACCCTTTATTTTATCAGCATTTCGTTCAACATATGAAAAATCCGGAATCACAAGGTCAACGCCCGGCATATCCTGGTCGGGAAATGACATTCCACAGTCAACCAAAAACATATCTTCGCCGTATTCGTAAAGCGTCATATTTTTACCGACTTCATTTATACCGCCAAGAAATGAAATTTTAATAGGCATTGATTTGTGCTGTGATTTTTTTGCAGAACTTCTATTCTCATAATAATAACTTTTGGGGGCAGCAACAGCCTTTCTTCCCTTTGCAGCAGCATCAGCTGCTTCTTTTTTTGTTTGCATTAACATACTCCTTTAAATTTATATAATGTATATGTACAAAATTATAATCAAAACAATAACTGCTTGTTTATAAGCATACTACCACATTTTAGGTTAAACTATATTCTACTATTATCGGGCTGACATGTCAAGCTTGCATATTTTCTAAAAACATTTTACTTGTAGGATTACAATAGATATGTTACACCAAGCAAGCAAAAACAGTCCGTCACTCT
>CAZBHG010000086.1:3160-5013 GCA_964491735.1 uncultured Eubacteriales bacterium | reverse complement strand
ATATGGACGCCAACAAAGTCAGTATTATTCAGAGGGCGATTGATGACGGCGGGCTTTCCGACAAATCAAGGGTGCTCATGGTCGGCGACCGGTGTTTTGACATAAACGGAGCAAAAGCAGTCGGCATTAAATGCGCGGGAGTGCTTTTCGGCTACGGCAGCAGGGAGGAGCTTGAGACGGCAGGCGCGGATTATATAGTTAAGGATGCGCAGGAACTCAAAAAGCTGATAATGGGTTAAAAAGAAAGCCGTCTCAAAAGATCATTCCCATATTGCAAAAAATAAGACCCGCCCAAAAAAGGGCGGGCTTGATTTATATCCATATAGAAATATAACTGTCTGCCTCAAAAGTCATTTTGAAACAGACAGCTTTTGTTTTATATTTTAATGCCTGCCGCCGAACAGATTTGCTTATCAGTACGTTTAAACACAGACACTTTATTTATCATCGTTGGTA
Source organism: uncultured Eubacteriales bacterium (assembly GCA_964491735.1). Lineage (GTDB taxonomy): Bacteria > Bacillota > Clostridia > Oscillospirales > Acutalibacteraceae > JAAZFZ01. The sequence goes on along the minus strand of CAZBHG010000086.1, from coordinate 4,557 downwards.
GAGGCATCGCCATTACCGTCCGGAAGTTTGCCCGCCTGAGACGCAATTTTCTTCTCCTGTGATTTAACGCGCCGCTCCAGTTTCTTTATATCATCTGAAGGCGGTAGCTCCTCCGGCTTAATGCCACGCTGCCCAAGCATCTCACGTACAGTTTTGTTATTCTGAACATGCTCATATGTAATCGGCCTTTCGCCATGCAAATCTTTCTCTTCAACATTGTAATTCGTCATCTCTGTGGCGAGATTCTTTGCTGCAACAGTCAACGTCGGCAGAAAATCGGCAAGCGGTCGATTGTCTTTTACACCGAGCTTTGTCTTCATCTCTTGTGTCGTATGTCCGCCAAATAACGCTTGGTCGCCTTTTGAGCGTATACGACCGAATCCTGCGTCATCAACACCGCGTTCATATATATTTTGAGACAACCGCTTTTCTGATTCTTTCAATCTTCCGCGAGCGGCTGTCCGCTCAATATAGGCAATGCGTTCCTCAATTAGCTCCTGCTTTCGTGTTTGTACGGCAAAATAGCTTTGGGCAAAGGCGATTTCTTCTTTCTTCGGATCACCATTTTGCGCGACTAAATAGCAGGCATATCGAGTCAGAAGATAGTCTTTTACAGGACGCTGTGCACCACTGCCGAGCATAACCATTTTCGTGACCTCACGAAAATGGTTTGAAACATCTATCCCGCTTGATTCACAAGAATCCATAGCGCGAGAAACAGCGTTATCAAAATTTTCCCAACGTTCATAGCCAAGTAGAGGCATCAATTCTCTGGCATGCCAAAACTCAACATTTGCATCTTCATTTCTATGAACAATAAGGTCAAATTGCTGCTTTATGCTCTCAACTCTTTTTTTGTCCATTACTGAGCCTCCGATTCTTTTGCATCTTCATCCGGCGCTATTTCAGGATTCCTGCCGCTTTCGAAATCGTTTCCCGGCTTAATCCGCAAATTTCGAGATAGTCTTCAACAGAGCCGAATTTGTCCTCGATATAGCTCATCAGCTCGATTATCGTTGCCTCATCCGAGCGCAGATGCTCAAGATTTGTCTCCCATATAAGCCCGCTGCCCGACGCAATTTCCTTTTCAAAAAACGGCTTTATATATGCATAGGAAACATGATAATCTGCAATGATATCCTCCATTGACACACCCGCCAATTTAAGAAGAATTGCCGCAACAATCCCCGTTCTGTCCTTGCCGAAAAAGCAGTGGAACAGCACCGTTCCCTTTGCCGTAGTCAGAACTTCGAAAACCTTTGCCATGTTCTCCCTATATTCATCGACAGATAATTTATAATAATCAGCAAGGCTCGCATCATTTGTTTCGGCGGGATTAATATTGAGGAGCGACAGATGATAATAGTTAAAATCGCTGACGGATTTAGCCACTAACA
>CAZBHG010000086.1:0-3097 GCA_964491735.1 uncultured Eubacteriales bacterium | reverse complement strand
TCCTCTCATGTCAATGACGTCAGTAACGCCGTATTCCTTCAAAGCTTCAATGTCCCGTGAAGTCGGAAGCTTCGGCACGCCTGCCCTCAGAAGGCGGCCGAACTGAGTCGTCGAGCCGTCGGAGCAGGGATAACCGCCGAGATCGCGGCAATTGATAATGTTTTCGAGAGGAATACGGCGCTGATATTTCATAATGCTTCTCCGCTATTAAATATGAATTTCTATATCGCTGACGGGGTATGAACAGCAGGGGTGAATGTAGCCGAATTTTGCGTCCGCAATCCTTCTGCCGTCCGTCTCTTCGGGTATAAATACCTCGCCGCTGACAAGCTTGCTGCGGCAGTAACCGCATTCGCCGCTCCGGCAGCGCGACGGGGCTTCAATGCCTGCCCGCTCAAGTGAGACAAGCACGCTCTCCTCCGCTTTGCAAGGGATTTTTATAGCCTCGTCTCCCCTAACTATGACGGTGCAGCTGAATTCCTGTCCCAAAGCTTCCTTAGGAAAGCCGATTAAGCACGATGCATCCTTTGCCGCCCCGAAAAGCTCAAAGCGGACATATTTTTGAGCAATACCCAAACTCTTGATTTCACTCCGAACGAATTCATACATTGCCTTAGGCCCGCAGATAAAAACGCTGTACTGCTCCGGAGCATACTTTTTGATTAAACTGCTGTCGATAAAGCCTTTTTCAAAGCCGTTCGATTTCCCTTTTGCATCGCTGAGAACATAGACGACTTTGATATTATCATTCCCCTTTGCAAGGCTGTCTAATTCATCCCTGAAAAGGATTTCATTTTCATTGCGGCTACCGTAAAGGAGAATAAGCTTTGCATCCTGCGTACCGTCATTTATCGCATATGCAAGGGAAAGAAACGGCGTAATTCCGCTGCCGCCCGCAATGCCGACAACCGTCTTTGCGTCCCTGAGAGGCTCGTAATAAAAATTTCCCTCGGGTGCGCAGGCAGAAACCTCTGTGCCTGTCTCCCAGCTGTCAAGGATATAACCCGAAGCAAAACCGTCCTCAACCCTCTTGACAGTTATCTTATATTCACCCGCCAAAGCCCTTGCGGGGGATGAGGCAATCGAATACGGGCGTGTCAGAACGGCACCGCCGATTTTCAGGTTTATTGACAGATACTGCCCCGCCCTGAAATATGCAAGCGGCTTATTCTCCGCAGATTCAAGAACATAGCTCTTTACGTCTGCGCCAAGTCCGATAATCTCCTTAACCTTCAACTTTTGCTCTTTCGGGTGAAGAAGCGCTGCCGTCCTGTTGACCGCGTAGGTTTTCGGGAGCGGCGTATCGGGTGCTTTATCAAACTTGCCCTTTCTCACAGGTATCATCTTTGCAAAGCCGGCTATGTCCTTAACATTTGACCTGACAACAACTTTAAGCTTGCTCATTTCGACGCCGCCTCCTTTTCTATATCCTTCAGGGTTTTGTATGCGGCATTTTTGCCCGAGGTAAACGCGGAGGAATAGCCTAAAAGCTGAGTTGCGTAGCCTCCGGCAAAGTGCAGACCCACAACAGGCTCATCCATACCCTCCATCATAATTCGGGGTACAATGCCGTCCCAGCTCTGAGCCTCATAACCGTAGATGACGCCCTGCGGCGCATCGGTATAACGCGCATATGTCATGGGAGTTGCAATTTCAATCTCCTCAATTGAATCGCTGATTTTAATATTGAGAGCCTTTTCAAAGGTTTTTATCATTTTTTCTGCGATTGCCTGTTTTGTCTTAAAATAATCTTCGGGAGTAACGTCCCTGAAAGCATCGTCCGTGTAAAGAGATGTGAAATAAAGCACTGATGTGCCTTGGGGCGAGCAGTCGGGGTCCGCCCTGTTAAGGCAGACAACAGCCATAACATCATTCGTCTCTATCGTCTTCATCAGCTCATACTGCTTTTTTGTGTCCATCGTGTTGTAGAGAAAATAGCTGTGCTCCTCAATGCCAAGCTCGTCGGCGGTTTTGTTGAGGCCGAGGAACATGCTGAAGCCTCTCGCACCAAGCTTTCTGGAGTTCGCCCTTTTCAGCTCATAGGTCGGCACATCAATTCCGTCAATCATTTTGCCGAAAACATTATGCGGTGAGACGTTGCAGATGATATGGTCGGCATAAACGCATGTGCCGTCCTCAAGAGTAACTCCTTTTGCCGCCCCGTTTTCAAGGTTGATTTTCGAAACGTGGGTGTTAAACCAGACCTCGCCGCCGAAGTTTTCAAATGCATCGAGAATTGCGCTGCTCATCTCATGGCTGCGCGCCGCGGGGATAACCGCGCCCGTTTTCAGATACGTATTAACCATTGATATGTAGTGAATGAAGCTCAATTCGTCACAGTCAACCCCGATATATGACCAGTAGGCGTTGAAAATATCTCTCGCACTTTTCGGCACCTTGAGCGCAACAAGAACGTCATTTACGCTGTAGCTTGCTGTTCTTAAAAAATTGAGGTGGTTCCGAAGGATTTCCTTGACAGCGTCAATATTGTAATTACCGTCAAGACCCCCGAAGAATTCTGTTGTCCTTTCGATTTCATCGGCAAGGGCAAAGAGCTTCTTCATCGACGCCTTTGAGCCGGGCACATACTTTTCCATCTGTGCAATGTATTCCTCAACTCCGAAGGGCATCCTTGCATCTATTTTCTTTTTCTCATCCAGAGTGATAACTCTATACGCGTTCGGAATATCGACCCAGTCGATTTTATCGGCAATTCCCAGACTCTCGAACATCTTGCGGACACTGCCTTTGCCCTGTTCTTTCCCGAATCCGCACAGCTCATGGAGTGAGGCTTCAAACTCAAAGCGCCCCCTTCTGAAGCTAGTTGCAAAACCTCCGGGAAGGTTGTGGCGTTCAATAAGAAGCGTCTTTTTGCCCTCCTTTGCCATAAACGCCGCAGCGGCAAGCCCTCCGTTGCCAGCACCTATGACAATTGCGTCCCATTTGTTCATAAACACTCTCCTTTCATAATAGACTCACGCTAATTGTTCAGCAAATATTATGCATATAACAGAAAAAGGACGGTATCAAAACCGTCCTCTTCAACTGGAGCGGATGACGAGGCTCGAACTCGCTACCTCCACCTTGGCAAGGTGGC
>CAZBHG010000085.1:0-5021 GCA_964491735.1 uncultured Eubacteriales bacterium | reverse complement strand
TTGCTGTGCGCCCGAGAGTATATTCAAATACGCAGGGCAATTATTCGGGATGGGAAAGAAAAAGGGGCGCAATAACTCAGCTCATTCGCGTTATCAAGGGACAAAACGCAGAGTTTATTACCATCATCGGCGACACTCAAAGTTTAAGCAGGGTAAAATATATTTTTGCGCTTGACAGCGATACCTATATCCCTATGGATACGGCGGCGGAGCTTGTAGAAATCGCTCTTCATCCGCTTAACAAACCTGTTATTGACCCCACAGCCTTTTCTTCAATAATGGCAGGCGAGGGGGGAATATCCGCCTACTCTACGCACTGCAGTGAGAGATATCAGGACCTTTTCGGTGAGGGTATTTTTTCAGGTAAGGGGCTTATAGATGTTGACGCATTTTATGCTGTTCTCAATGACAGCATGCCTGAAGAAAGAATTCTGAGCCATGACATTCTGGAGGGCGGCTATCTCAGGGCGGGGCTTGCATCGAATGTGCAGATTACGGATGGCTTCCCCAAACGGCAGACATCATATTTTGACAGAATGGAACGCTGGGTGAGGGGCGACTGGCAGAACTCCATATTTATCTTTGGCGAGGGAGCTTTAAACAGCCTTTCAAGGTATAAGCTTTTTGACAACCTTCGCAGGAGCATTACCCCTGTCATTTCATGCGCCGGCATATTGCTTGGCCTGATTATGCCTTGGAAGACTGCCGCGCTTGTTACGGTTATATGTCTGTTGAGTACAATCGGCGGAGACCTTTTCGCAGTTATACGCTCACTGATTACCGGAGGTCCTTCCCTGTTTTCTCAATTGTATTACTCCGGCACAATGCCAAACGCCCTTGCCGCTCTGTTTCGCTGCGGCGTCTGGGTTATAATGCTGGCTCAAAGCGCATGGGTGTGTTTCTGGTCAATATGCCGCGCATTGTGGAGAAGTTTTGTTTCAAAGAAAAATCTCCTGGAGTGGACAACGGCGGCCCAAAGTGAAGCCGGGAAAAAATGGCAGGCGGCACTGATAAAGCTGATACCTTCTGTTATTACGGCAGTACCGCTCATTGTTTTCGGCAGCTCATGGCAGAGACTCCTTGGAATTATCCTGCTGTACGATATTCCGTTTGCTTTCATGTCCGGTAAAGAAAAAGGGAAAAATATTAAATCTCTCAGTTATGAAAAAAGAGAAGAGCTGTTATCCTATGCCGCGGGCATGTGGCAGTATTATGACGAGCTATGTACGGATGAAAATAATTATCTCCCCCCTGACAATATGCAGGAGGCGCCTGTTTTTATGGTTGCACAGCGAACATCGCCGACAAATATCGGCTTAATGCTTCTGTGCTTCCTTGCCGCGAGGGATTTCGGATTCATTGACAGCGCCGAGCTATATGAAAGGCTTGACAATTCACTCACCAGTGTTGAAAAACTCGAAAAATGGGAGGGCAATCTCCTTAACTGGTATGATACGACTGATTTAAGACCGCTTATGCCTAAATATGTTTCAACGGTTGATAGCGGCAATTTCCTTTGCTGTATGGTCACTTTGCGGCAGGGTCTGCTCGAATACACCAATGAAAATCAGTTGCTGGAGGATATTCGGCAAAGAATTACGAAGCTTGTTGATTCGTGCGACCTTTTGCCTTTATATAACAATAGGCGAAAGCTTTTCCACATAGGCTTTGATTTGAGTACAGGGGAGTATTCACCCTCCTATTACGACCTGCTTATGAGCGAGGCAAGAATGACAGGCTATTTCGCCATTGCGAGCAAGGCAATTCCCAAAAGGCATTGGGGCGCACTTGGCAGGATTCTGGCAAGATCAGGCAGACATACCGGGACCGTTTCGTGGACAGGGACAATGTTTGAATATTTCATGCCTTCTATTTTTCTGCCTTCACCTAAAGGGACGCTGACTTATGAGGCACTCCGGTTTTGCATACAATGTCAGCGCAAAAGGGTGAAAGGCGTCAGAGTAAACGGCAAAATGGTGCCATGGGGAATATCTGAGAGCGGGTTTTATGCGTTTGACAGGCAGCTTTGCTATCAGTACAAGGCTCATGGGGTGCAAAAGCTCGGTTTGAAAAGAGGACTGAACACTGAGCTTGTCATATCGCCCTATTCGTCATTTTTGACTCTGACCACTGATCCGAGCGAATCATTAAAAAACCTCAAAATGCTCGAAAGAATGGATATTATGGGGCGCTGCGGCTTTTATGAGGCTGTTGATTATACCTCGTCCCGCGCCGCCGGTCAGGATTTTGCGGTCGTACGCAGCTATATGGCGCACCATGTCGGTATGAGCATGCTTGCGGTTCTCAATACTCTGAATTCAAATATAGTTCAGAAACGGTTCATGTCTGATGAAAAAATGGCGTCTGCATCATGCCTACTCTATGAAAAGATACAATTCGGAGCGGTAGTTTATAAAGATATCGAAATGAGGGATATCCCGAAAACAAGGGAGAGAACCGAGCCGACTATCAAGGAATATGATAATCTTACGCCCGCCAATGTGCATATGAAGCTGCTGACAAACAGGGAGTGGACCTGCGGAATCACCGATGTAGGGGCTTCGGTCTCGCTTTACAGGGGGGTGAGTATCCTGCGACACTCAAGCGATTTGTTCAGGAGACCGCAGGGGATTTTCGCTTTTGTCAGGAGCAATAACACAGTTTTGCCCGCGGTCCGTTCGCTTGATTACAGGTCAAAGGCTAATTTCAAGGCAGAGTTTTTGAGTAACGAGGCGAGGCATGAGGCAAAGCTTGACGACATCCAGCTCACAATGCAGAGCAGCGTGCATACCCACATGCCCTGTGAGCAAAGGCGTTTTACAGTCAAGAATCTCAACGAAAATAGCACTCTGAAATGTGATTTGATTATTTATTTCGAACCGAGCCTTGCAACTATAAAAGATGAGGAGGCTCACCCTGCGTTTTCAAAGCTGTTTTTGGAGGATAGCTATGACAAAATAAATTCGGTTCAAATATACAACAGGAGGTCAAGGAGCGGCAGGAAAAGCCTTTGTCTTGCGGTCGGATTTGCGGAGAAAACGGATTTCACCTTTGAAGCAAACAGAGAAAAAGTGCTCAAGTGCGGCTATGGGCTTGAATCACTGTTCGGCTCCGAGCTGAAATTCAGCTCCTCAAGGGGAAATCCGGATGTTTGTGCGGCCTTTTGTGTGCCTTTACGCCTGGCACCCAAGGAAAGCAAAAAAATAACACTGCTTTTGTATGCGGCAACGACAAAAAGCGAAGCAGTCAACGGCCTGGTCAAGCTTAGGGAAGAAAAAGGCATTAAAAACGGAGCGCAGGGGCTGTTTAACGGCGACGGCTTGGAGAGCGTAATTGCAAACTCCATTGTGCCTCAACTCTTTTATCCATTAAAAGAGACGCAGGAGTCCACCGATGCAATTATTGAAAACAGAAGGGGAACGCCGGCTCTCTGGAGCGTGGGCATTTCAGGCGATTATCCCATAGTATTCATTGAAATCTATAATTCGCAGGATATTGTCAGAACCCTTCCCTATGTGAGAATCAACAAAAGCCTTCATTCAATCGGGATTTTTACGGATTTACTGATTGCCTACCGTGACGGCGGAGAGTATGATGCTCCGGTAATAAACGCAATATGGGAAATGCTCAAAAAAGAGGGCGTAGAAAACATGTTCAATGTCAGCGGCGGCATTTTTGCCGTTGATATTTCAAAGATAGACAGTGAAATCGTCAAAGCAATTATGGCAGCAACTACTTTTATCGCTCCGACGACAGGCGAGAGGTTTGAAAAGCCCGAGCCGGAGTTCAGACCAGTGAATTTTTTGCCCGCAGACCCGGTAAAGTTGGATAAATCAGGCGATTATTATGTAAAGAATAACTACTTTACAGATGGTGAATTTGTAATACCCAAAATTGACTCAGCACCAACTGTGCCATGGTCTTTAGTGTTGTGCAATTCCACTTTCGGCACTCTGGTCAGTGACAAGGCTTTGGGCTTTACATGGGCAATTAATTCAAGAGAAAACAAATTGACTCCATGGTTCAATGATACACGTATTGACAACAGGGGAGAAATGCTTATTATTCGAATTGGAGATAAATATTACGACCTTTTACTCGGTTCAAGCGCTATTTTTACACCTGAAAGCGCAAGCTGGTACGCAAAAGCGGAAGGGCTTCAATTTGAAATCAATGTGACTGTTCCTCAAAAGGGAATGGTTAAGCTTTGCAGAGTTAAAATCAAAAATATGTCGGACAGAACAATTACGGGCAAGCTGGCGTATTATTGCGAGCCCGTTTTGGGCGTCAATCCGAGCCTTTCGAGGATGATTGAGGCAAAGCTGATACTTGACGGAGTAATTATGACCTCGTCGTGGAGCGACCTCAAGGGTTATTGCGCCCTTAGCTTAGCTGGCGGCAGTGATTTCGTCTGCTGTGAACGGGCTGCCTTCCTTTCGGGAGACTGGCAGTCGAGGCGTCTGCTGCCTCTTCCGAACCCTTGCGCCGCAGTAGGTAAAAATATAAAACTGAAAAACGGGGAGGAAATTGAGCTTAATTTTTCACTTTCGTGGGCCATTAACAAGCGTGCCGCTATAGATGCGTGCAGTCTGGGAGTTTTTGATAAATATAATGAAAATTCGTTAAGTATAGATACTCCCGATAAGACGATTAACCATTTTGTCAACACATGGCTGCCCGCGCAAATCCTCAAGAGCAGATTTATGGGGAGAACAGGCTTCTACCAGTGCGGAGGAGCATGGGGATTCAGAGATCAGCTTCAGGATGCTTCGGCTTTGATATTTACACATCCCCAAATTGCAAAAAGTCATATTATAAGAAGCTGTGCCGTTCAGTTTGAGCAGGGGGATGTCCTTCACTGGTGGCACAGAATGCCCAAAAGGGCAGGCGGGCTTCGCGGAGTGCGTACTCGGTACAGCGATGATTTGCTGTGGCTCCCATATGTGACGGGGGAATATGTTGAAAAAACAGGGGACTGCGATATTCTTAATGTTCAGGTTCCATATATTTGCGGTGAGGAG
>CAZBHG010000084.1:0-5031 GCA_964491735.1 uncultured Eubacteriales bacterium | reverse complement strand
TTCTTGTCTGGAACAGAAACCCGGCAAAGGTGTTTATGGGCGACACAGGCTCGATGTTCCTCGGCGGCATGGTGGTGGCGCTGGCGTTTGCGGTGAATTGCCCGCTTATCCTGATTCCTGTCGGCATTATATATGTGATTGAGGCAATGTCTGATGTTATTCAGATAGGCTATTTCAAGGCGACTCACGGAAAGAGAATATTTAAAATGGCGCCCATTCATCATCATTTTGAGATGTCCGGCTGGAAAGAGAAAAAAATCGTCAGAGTTTTTACCTTTATCAATATTCTCGGCTGCGCCGCAGGCATCGCACTGATGTACTTCGGAGGCTTTTTTTCAAAATAAGCTGTATGCATAAATAAAATCTTGATTATCAAAATATAATTAATATCGGTATTTTTTTGAGAGGAGAGCAATCATGGCACAGAGTAAAACCTCGCGTTTGCCGCAGCCTAAGAAAAAAAAGATGCTTACAGGGCTTTTAGCAAAGAGCAACTTTGACATGCTTTTTCTGATATTGGTCATGACACTGCTGACAATCGGGATTGTTATGATGTTCTCCGCAAGCTATGTCAGCGCAAAGTACAGCTCTATTACAGACCATGATGCGTTTTTCTACCTGAAAAGGCAGGTGAGGGCAGCATGCATAGGCATTGTGCTTATGCTTATAGTTGCAAACATTGATTATAAGCTTTACAGAAAACGCTGGGTTGCCTTAATAATTCTTGTGGCCTGTACCGTGCTTCTGATTTATGTCCTTATAAATCCAATGGTCATAGATGGCAAGGAGAGCTTCAAACGCTGGATAAGGATTCCGGGTTTTGGTCAACTCCAGCCGTCGGAGCTTGCAAAGCTGGGGCTGATAATGTTCTGCGCGTGGGGTATGAGCGAAAAAACCAAATTGATTAAATTCAGCCGCGATTGGATGGATACAATCCCTTATATAGCGGTGACCGGATTTTTCTGCATTTTGGTTATGCTTGAAAACCACCTTTCAGGCACAATACTGGTTTTTTGCATAGGGCTTTGTATGATTTTTCTCGGCGGGAGCATCAAAATCAAATACTACCTCATAGCGGGCGGCATACTGGTGGCGGTTGCTGCGTTCATGATAATTGAGAGAGATATTCTGCCCGGCTATATTCAACAGCGGCTTTCTTCATGGCTTGATTCAGACAGCGGAGCCGATTCCTCACGCTGGCAAATCAACCAGTCGCTTTATGCTATCGGTTCGGGCGGGCTTTTCGGCGTCGGGCTGGGCAATTCAAGGCAGAAGCATCTTTATTTGCCCGAGCCGCAAAACGACTTCATCTTCGCCGTTATCTGTGAGGAACTCGGATTTTTCAGGGCGCTGCTTATAATCCTCCTTTTTGTTCTCCTTGTATGGAGAGGATTTGTTATTGCAATGAGGTCTAAGGATAAATACGGCAGTCTTCTTGTAATGGGCATTATTTTTAAAATCGGGCTTCAGACGGCGCTCAACATCTGCGTTGTTACGGGAGTGCTGCCAAACACAGGCATAAGCCTGCCGTTCTTCAGCTACGGAGGCACAGCGATTGTGATGCTGCTTGTTGAAATGGGTATTGTGCTTTCCGTTTCGAGGTATTCGAAGCTCAGAAGGCATAACTGATAATTGGATTGGGGACTAAAAAATGTTGAACGGTAAAAGGATTCTCTTCGCTACGGGGGGAACCGGCGGTCATATCAACCCCGCTATTGCGGTAGCTGGGCTTATAAGAGAACGCTGCCCCGACGCTGAAATCCTGTTTGTCGGCACAGCGGAAAAAATGGAGGCACGCCTTGTGCCTGAAGCGGGCTTTGATTTTAAAACAATCGCCATAAGCGGTTTTCAGCGAAGCCTGAGCGTCAAAAACATAAAGAGAAACCTAGGCACATTGAGCAAGCTTCTTAAATCCTCATCGCGGGCAAAAAAGATACTGACAGATTTTAAGCCCGATGTTGTTATCGGCTTCGGCGGTTATGTGAGCGGACCTGTGCTGAGAATGGCGTCAAAGCTCGGCATAAAGACCGCAATCCACGAACAAAACGCATATCCGGGTGTTACGAACAAGGCGCTTGCAAAAAAAGCCGATGCCGTGATGCTTACTGTCAGAAATGCTGAAAAGCTGCTCAATTCAAAGAACCCCTGCATACTTACGGGGCTTCCGATAAGGGGAGAGCTTGTCAGGGCCGAAAGGGAATTCAGCAGGACGGAGCTGGGGCTTGACGGCAGACCGATGATTTTGTCCATGGGCGGCTCGCTGGGCGCAAGGGCAATCAACGAGGCCGTTGCCGAGCTTATTGCGGCAAAGCATAATGAGAAAAAATACTACTTTCATCACGCAATGGGACAATACGGGCTTTGGCTGCCCGATTTGCTCCGCGAAAAGGGTGTTGACCCGGACGGTGAAAAGGAGATTACGATAAGAGAATATATTGACGATATGTATCGCTGCCTGAGCGCGGCTGACCTGGTAATTTGCCGTGCGGGGGCAAGCTCTTTGAGCGAAATTCAGGCTTTGGGTAAACCTTCGATACTGATTCCCTCACCGAATGTTGCCGAAAATCATCAGTATCACAACGCTATGGCGATGGTTAATAACGATGCCGCAGTCATAATCGAAGAAAGGGAGCTCACGCCCGAAAGGCTTATCTCTGAATTCGACAAGCTTATGAACAAACCCGACAGGCTTAGACAGATTGGGGAAAACGCCCGAAAGATGGCGATTTATGACGCAAGTGAAAGAATTTACGATGTAATTGACGGTTTAACATCTGAAAAATAATACAATCCTTTACATATTCTGCGGGAAATGCCAAAATGGGAGGGGGAATTACTCCCCCTCCCGCAAAACTTAAAACAGGACAGGCTTCTATGCTCAATAATTTTTTCACCCGTGACAAGCACATTTCATAATATGAAAAGGGATAGAGCTTTGCTCGGTTCCCTTGTCATTGAAAGGGTGTGCGTAAATGGAGAGAATTTTAATTGAGGGTGGCAGCAGGCTTGAAGGCGAACTGACTGTCCAAGGCTCGAAAAATAGTGCACTGCCGATAATTGCGGCGACTGTGGCGACAGAAGGACGCAGCATATTACATAATTGCCCCTGCCTTACCGATATAAGCGCCGCTTTAAGAATACTTGAATATCTGGGCTGCGTTATTGAAAAGGAGGGCAATTCACTTATAATAGATGCGACTGACCTCAGGAGGAGCGATATTCCAGACAGCCTGATGCACGAAATGCGCTCCTCAATTGTATTTCTCGGACCTCTCCTTGCAAGAACAGGAAAGGCGTTTCTCTCAACACCGGGAGGGTGCGACATAGGTTTAAGACCTATCGACCTTCATCAGTATGCTATGGAGCAGATGGGCGTCAAAATAACCAACGAGGGCGGAAGGCTCAGCTGCCAGTGCAGCAAAAAGCTGAAGGGAGCAGCCATAAATCTTAAACTTCCCAGTGTCGGGGCTACCGAAAACGCCATAATAGCGGCGAGCACGGCAGAGGGAGTGACCACAGTCCTAAATGCCGCAAGGGAGCCTGAAATCATTGATTTGGCGAATTACCTTAACAAGTGCGGCGCGAAAATCAGGGGAGCCGGGGAGTGTACAATAGTCATTGAGGGAGTAACAAGCCTCCACGGCACTGAACATACGGTTATTCCAGACAGGATTGTGGCAACAACATATATGTCTGCGGCGGCAATCACGGGCGGAAGAATTAAGCTTGACAATGTTATCCCTCTGCACATAAGCCCGGTTATTCCGACTTTTGAGCAGGCGGGCTGCCTTGTGAGAACAAGCGGGAATCATGTTTTTCTTTCCGCTCCGAGAAGATTAAAAATGCTCGGCAAAATCAATACGATGCCCTTCCCCGGTTTTCCGACAGATGCGCAGGCAACGGCAATGGCAATGGCATCTGTTGCACGCGGAACAAGCGTAATTATAGAAACCATTTTTGATAACAGGTTCAGGCATGTTCCGGAGCTTATCAAGCTTGGAGCAAAAATAAATGTTGACGGAAGGATGGCGGTCATTGAGGGCGTGCGTGGGCTTCACGGCGCTGTTGTGACGGCATCCGATTTAAGGGGCGGCGCGGCTCTTGTTGTTGCGGGGCTTGCCGCGGACGGAATTACTCAGATTAGGGAAGTCAGACACATAGACAGAGGATGTGAAGCGTTTGAGGAGAACCTGAAATCCCTCGGCGCAAATATAAGGAGAGAAAACTTCGATGAACGGGAAGCAGAGCAAACCGATACCTGAGAAACCTCGGGGTGGGGCCGATAATCGTTCAAATACTAAAAAAGGCAAGGCTGTGAGAAAAACCACTCAACAGTCACGGCCTTCTGCGCCCGTTGCGAAGAAAAAAGTCAGTCAGTCAGGGGCTTCTGCAAAAGGTTCCGGACAGACCGCGAAAAAAAGAGGAACATCGTCACAGCAGCCCCCATTAGACTACACTCCGGTCAAAAGGCCGCCCATGACGCCCCAGCAGCGCGCAAGACTGGAGCAGAGAAAAAGGAATATAAGACGGGCAAAACGCCGCAGGAACATCTTTGTCCTGAGCGTTATGCTGGTTATTTCTCTGATTGTGTTTGCAATCCTGTCATTGACTGTCCTGTTTAAGGTTGAGGACTTCAGTGTTGCGGGCGATACCCGTTATTCGGTTGAACAAATCAAAGCCGCAACGGGCATTAAAGCAAATTCTGTCAATATCTTCAGATGTGACCTTGATGAAACGGCGGAAAAAATTGAAAGCTCCCTGCCATATATTGACAGCGTCACTATCGGTAGAAGGCTTCCCGGTACTCTGGTCATAAGTGTTAAGGAAACAGCGGCAGAGTATGCCGTGAAGTATGGAACAGGCTATCTTCTGCTTAACCATGACGTAAAAATCCTCGAGGCTTCAACAAAGAGCAATAAACTCATAATTATTATTTGCCCGACGCCTTCAGTTACAACGGCGGGGAGTACAATAGAGTTTGAGAATGAAGAGACATCCGAAAACCTCAAAACCATTATCACCGCTTTGGGC
>CAZBHG010000083.1:0-5240 GCA_964491735.1 uncultured Eubacteriales bacterium | reverse complement strand
CAGCACTTTTTGAGCGCGGGAAGTATATTCCTCAGACAACCGAACAAGCGGTCAGCATCTGCTCAATACTGCTAGAAATGTTTTATGAGGCGAATATCCCTGTTATACGCCTTGGTCTTCATTCCGGCGGTGACGTTATGAGAGATTATATCGCGGGCGCGTTTCACCCCTCGCTCGGTGAGCTTTGCAAGAGCGAAATTTATCTGAGAAGGGCAAGGCAGGCAATAAAGGATGCGGGCAAAGCAAACGGCAGGGTTGACCTCTGCGTCATGCCGCAGGCAATTTCACAGATGACGGGGCAGAAAAGAAAAAATATAGAAGAACTGAAAGCGGAGGGATTCGACTGTTGGATTCTTCCCCGCGAAGGGCTGACGGAATATCTGGTTGTTGCAGAATAGGCATAAGAATAAATTACAAAACCCGCCGCGGATTTTTTCCGCGGCGGGTCAAAAATTATTATCCTATCCGGCTTTTTTTGCCGATGCTCGCTGTATTGCCTTTATAATTTCAACAATCGGGATAATCAGGAACGCAAGCCCAAGCGCATACATATATTCATTGAATTGAATTGTTGTGAAATCAAAAGCACTGTTGAGGAACGGAACGTAAATCACCGCTGTTGTCATAAGCAGCGAAGCGACCATCGCAAGATAGAGAAATTTGTTATGACCGCCCTTAATCGACATAGATATGACCGAACCTCTTTGCGAACGCATATTGAAGGAATGGAAGATTTCGCACATCGACATTGTGAGGAAGGCCATCGTTATTCCGTCCTGGCTTATTCCCGGGCTTCTGATAATAGCCCAGCTGCCGCTCTGAATGAATTCGCCAATGAAATACGCCGCTAAAGTCAGTATGGTTACCAAAGCACCCTGATAGAAAATGTCAGTACCTACGCCGCCCGAAAAAACACCGTCCTTAGAACTCCTTGGCTGGCGCGCCATGATGTTATGCTCCGACTTTTCCATGCCAAGGGCAAGCGCGGGGAAGCAGTCCGTCACAAGATTTATCCAAAGCAGATGAACGGGCTTCAAAACCGTAAATCCCAGAATACTTGCTGTGAATATCGTAAGCACCTCGCTGAGGTTTGAGCTGAGCAGGAACTGAATCGCCTTGCGGATATTGTCATAGATTCTTCTGCCCTCTGAGACCGCCGTGACGATGGTTGCAAAGTTATCGTCCGCCAGCACCATATCCGCAACGTTCTTTGTAACGTCCGTGCCTGTAATGCCCATTCCGACGCCTATATCGGCGCTCTTTATTGACGGGGCGTCGTTGACGCCATCACCTGTCATTGCGGTAATCATGCCTCTTTTGCGCCATGCGTTGACTATCCTCACCTTATGCTCAGGCTGAACTCTCGCATACACCGAGTAATTTTCAACAGAATCCGCAAAATCCGTATCGCTTATCTCGTTGAGCTGCGCGCCTGTTATTGCATGAGACGCATCGCTGATAATGCCTAATTCAAGCGCAATAGCCACTGCCGTATCCCTGTGGTCACCCGTAATCATTATCGGGCGTATTCCCGCCGAGCGGCACTCCTCAATAGCTGCCTTGACCTCGGGTCGAACAGGGTCAATCATGCCCGTGAGCCCTATGAAAACAAGGTCATTTTCGAGCGCTTCAGGCTCAAAGGAGACGGGAATAGCAGCATGCGTTTTGTATGACGCGGCAAGCACCCGCAAAGCCTTGTCCGCCATACGCTTGTTTTCGTTGAAAATCTTCTGCTTAATTTCATCTGTCAGCGGCACGACCTCGCCGTTGATTTCGGCTTTGCTGCATTTTTTTATAACTTCGTCGGGCGCGCCTTTTGTGTACTGAACACATGAGCCGCCGTTTTTGTGAACTGTTGACATCATTTTACGCATTGAATCAAACGGGGCTTCGCCGACTCTCGGATGTTTCGCCCTGAGCTCATTCTTGTCAAGTGAGCGCCCAAGGGCATAGGCTACAAGGGCGCATTCCGTCGGCTCGCCGACGACCTCATTAGTTTCTGCATCGACTTCGGCGTCAGAGCAAAGTGCCATGGCTGAAGCAAGTTTATCTTCATTATCGCAGTAGCTGTCAATGACAGTCATTTTATTCTGGGTGAGAGTGCCTGTTTTATCGGAGCAGATTATCTGGGCGCAGCCGAGAGTTTCGACTGCCGTGAGCCTGCGGATAATTGCTTTCTTCCTTGACATATTCGTAACGCCGATTGAAAGCACGATTGTGACAACGGCCGCAAGCCCTTCCGGTATTGCGGCAACCGCAAGGCTTACTGCAACCATAAATACGTCGAGAACCTCGTTGATATTGTTCTCAATGCCCTTGAGATAATTTTCAATCATTGTGAAGCCGAATATAAAAACACAAATGCCTATGACCAGAACGGTAAGCACCTTGCTCAGTTGGGTGAGCTTTATCTGGAGCGGGGTTGCATTATTTTCAGCCTTTGCAATGGCGTCGGCAATCTTGCCCATCTCTGTCTGCATCCCTGTTGCGACAACAACGGCCTTGCCTCTGCCGTAAACAACCGCGCTGCCCATGTAGACCATATTCTTGCGGTCACCCAGCGCAACGTCGCCGTGTTCATCGCCGAACAGCTTGTCTATGAGCTTGCCGACAGGGACGGATTCACCGGTCAGTGCCGCTTCCTCAACCTTCATGCTTGCGCATTCAAAAATTCTCGCGTCAGCGGGAACGGAATCGCCTGCCTCAAGCAGAATAACGTCGCCGACTGCCAGCTCTTCGCTTTTGACAATTTCAATCTTTCCGTCACGGAGAACCTTTGAGGTCGCCGCAGACATTTCCTGAAGCGCTTCAATGGCGGCTTCCGCCTTGCTTTCCTGATATACTCCGAGAACGGCGTTAATGATAACAACAATAAGGATAATAATGACATCTGAAGGGAATTCATTTTCAAAGCCTGCAAGAACCGCCGAAATGCCGGCAGCGACAATGAGTATAATTATCATCGGGTCAAGAAGCTGCCCGACAAAACGCTTGAGCAGTGAATCTTTTTTGGCCTGAGTGAGCTTGTTCTTACCGTCTCTTGCCAATCTTTCGGCGACCTGTCCGGCTTTCAGCCCTTCGGGCGTGCTGTCAACGCTGTTGAAGACATCGTTGATTTGTTCGAGATAATGTTTCAAACTTTTTACCACTCCTTATTCTCTTTGCCGATTAATAGTATAACCATTTATAAAATGCTGCCTGATATCACCGAACTCCGGCATTGCTCGGCGGGCGTTAATGGTGGGCGTATATAAAAAGACCTTTGACAGAAAAACATCTGTCAAAGGTCTTGCTACCCGTTGGGACCGCTGCCAGCCTTTAGGCGGTTGTTGACAGACGGATTATTAGCTACTCCCCTTTAAAGAGACAATTAAATAATAGCATATATTTCCAGCTTGTCAATGTTTTATTTTTCACCGCAGGAAAGTGCAGCAGGTAAAATTAATTACAGATTCTTGAAATCCTGATAATGCAATGCTATAATTCACATGCTCGAAACAGAATACCGCTTTGTCAATGATATGTAATGCTCACCGAACAAAAAATCAATTATTGATTGACAGATACGGTTATTTGACTGTAATATATAAAAAGCATAAATAACAATCAAGAAAAGAGTGAAGTTAAAATGGATTATGTTATATCAAATGATAAGATTTCCGTCACAGTTTCATCCCGCGGCGGAGAAGTGATGTCCATCAAGGGCGCGGATGGCACGGAGTATGTCTGGCAGGGCAATCCCGAATTCTGGGCAAGGCGAACCCCTCAGCTATATCCGTTTGTAGGCCGCTTATTCGGCGGAAAATATATTATGGACGGGGAAACTCGTTCCCTCGACATTCACGGCTTTTTCAGGGATTCCGAAATGATGTTTGCCGGAAAAGATGAAAGCAGAATAAAGTTTGCATTGGCGACAAATGAGACTAACGAAGAGCTTTATCCCCGCCAGTGGATTGTTTATCTCACATATTCGCTCTTTGAGGCAACTCTGGATATAAGCTTTGAAGTGCAGAATAAGGATAGCAGGGCGATGTATTTCGGCTACGGCGGGCATCCGGGCTTCAATGTGCCGCTGACCGCAGGGCTGAGCTTTGAGGATTATTACCTTGAATTTGATGAGGAGTGCAAGCCGAACTCTGTCAATCTTTCGGATACCTGCTATGTTGTTGACGGCGTTACCCCTTTTGAGCTTGCACAGGGCAGAAAAATCCCGCTGGCTCACAGCCTCTTTGACAGGGACGCTATTGTTCTGCAGGACATGTGCAGGACCGTTGCGATAAAATCCGACAAGGATAAGCATTTTGTGAGCGTTTCATACCCGCAGATGCCATATCTCGGTCTGTGGCACAAGCCGCTTTCGCAGGCGCCTTATGTCTGCATTGAGCCTTGGGTATCACTGCCCGGCAGGCAGGATATGACCGAGACTTTTGAAACAAAAAGCGACCTTGTCAAGCTTGAAGCGGGCGGAACCTACAAAAACAATTGGAGTATCACTGTCGGCTGACCGAATATAATACTGTGCCGACGGCAGGCCTTGGTTGAAAATTAATTGGCTCGTTGTCAGTTAAGAGCATTTTGAGACCCCCGTAAATTTTCATTTTTTACGGATTTTTCTCAAACATGCTCTTTTTTTTGCATTTTTATAGCCTGAATTTTTTGGGTAGTATTCCAATTAAATTTTTCTGTTAACAAAGAGTTTACAATTAAAATATTGACAAATTATATTGGTGACTGTATTATGATTAGCAGAGTTAGCACTCAGACATTAAGAGTGCTAACGCAAGGCAAGAGGGCGGTGACGGGCATGGATTTAAATGAAAGGCGGCAAAAAATCCTTGCCGCAATAATAGAACAATATGTAAAAACAGGCGAGCCTGTCGGGTCAAAGAGCCTTCTTGAGTCGCTGCCGATGTCGATTTCATCGGCAACAATCAGGAATGAAATGGCGGAGCTTGTTGAACAGGGCTATCTTGAGCAGCCGCACACATCCGCGGGCAGAGTGCCTTCACACAAGGGCTATCGCTACTATATTGACCACCTCATGGGTGACAAGGAGCTTGATGATACGCAGCGCCGTATGATTGAGCAGAGCTTCACGAAAAATTCGCATGAGCCTGTGCGTGTTCTTGAGCAGGCAAACGAGGTTCTTGCAGAGATAACAAACTGCACTGCAGTGTCAACAACTCCGGCTTGTGACGGCGTTTTAATCAAAAAAATCGAAATGATTCCGGTTGGTACAT
>CAZBHG010000082.1:0-5504 GCA_964491735.1 uncultured Eubacteriales bacterium | reverse complement strand
CAAAAAGGACATGACTGAGGGTTTGCTTTCCGTTCTTAATGATAACTACGAAATTACATATGAGAATCCCGATGAATTTATAATTTATAAACTGAAATAAAATCCCCTTTTGTTATACTTTTCTATTGACTTTGCAGCATAATGATTGTAATATAAGTATGATTTGTTATACAAATCATACTTATACTACTTTTAGGGGGCATGTTTATGGCTTCATTGAACGGGAAGCACATTTTCGGGATGGTTAAGGTGGGGGAAAAAGGGCAGATCGTTATCCCGAAAGATGCAAGGAAGGTTTTCGGCATCAAGCCCGGGGATCAGCTTATGCTTGCCGGCGATGAAACGCAGGGGCTTGCCATCATCACAAACGATTTAATCACAAAGGCATTCGGCGAAATCCTTAATAAAGAGAAAACGAAACCGGAGGTGTCGGAATGACCGCTATCAGCACAAAAAATCTAACAAAAAAATTTAAGGATAAACCCGCCGTAAACGCTCTCAATCTTTCCATTGAGCAGGGCGAGCTTTTTGCACTGCTCGGTGTAAATGGAGCGGGCAAAACCACAACAATCAAAATGCTTTCCTGCCTGAGTGCGCCGACAAGCGGCGACGCGTTTTTGCTCGGCGACAGCATTGTGTCCGCTCCCCACGCGGTGAAGGAGAAAATCAATATTTCCCCGCAGGAAACAGCCGTTGCCCGCAGCCTGACCGTCCGCGAAAATCTTGAGCTTATTGCGGGAATATACGGCAGCAGCAGGGAAGAAGCGAAGAAAAAGGCTGAGGAAATGCTTGAAGTATTCAGCCTTGAAGATGTTGCCAAGGACAAGGCAAAGACATTATCAGGCGGAATGCAGAGGAGGCTGAGCGTTGCGATGGCGCTCATTTCAAATCCTCAAATTTTGTTTCTCGATGAGCCTACACTGGGGCTTGATGTTATCGCCAGGCGTGAGCTTTGGTCGGCAATTGAAAAGCTGAAAGGCAAAATCACAATCATACTGACAACGCATTATATGGAGGAAGCAGAGTCTCTCTCCGACAGAATAGCAATTATGGCAAAGGGTGAACTCAAGGCGGTAGGAACGGCCGCGGAGCTTATGTCAATGACAAATAAAGATAAATTTGAAGACGCATTTATTGCGCTTGCGGCTGAAACGGGGGCGGTAAAATGAGGTTGAAATCTTTTGCTTCACGAAACATAAAAGAGATTCTCAGAGACCCTATAAACCTTTTTTTCGGGCTTGGCTTCCCCCTTGTTCTGCTTTTTCTGCTGACAGCTATCCAGTCAAATATTCCGGACGATGCGACTAAAATGTTTAGTATTGAAAAGCTCACTCCGGGTATATCCGTTTTCGGGCTTTCGTTCATTTCCCTGTTTTCAGGAATTTTGATTTCAAAAGACAGAAGCTCTTCATTTTTGATGAGGCTGTTTGCCTCACCTCTCACATCATGGGATTTCATTCTGGGCTACACTCTGCCGCTGTTCCCGATAGCCGTTCTCCAGAGCATCGTGTGCTTCACCGCGGCAATATTTCTGGGCTTATCGTTGAGCGTCAACATATTGGCTGTCCTTGCGGTGCTCATCCCAGCTGACATTTTATTCATCGCCATCGGCCTCCTTGCCGGCAGTGTCTTTAACGACAAGCAGGTCGGCGGCATCTGCGGCGCTCTGCTGACAAATATCTGCGCATGGCTCAGCGGCACATGGTTTGACCTTGAGCTTGTCGGCGGCACATTCAAGAGAGTTGCCTACACTCTGCCGTTTGTCCACGCTGTCAATGCGGCAAAGGCGGCTTTGGCAGGTGATTTTTCTTCAATTTTCCCCGACCTGTGGTGGGTAATAGGGTATGCTGCCGCAATAATGATTATTGCCGTTATCGCTTTCAGGGGAAAGATGAGCAGCGATAAGATGTAATCATCTGAATTTAATATTAAAGACCCCGTTTTATAAACGAGGTCTTTTTTATATTACAGCTTCACAAGCAGTTCATTTATCTTCCCGCTGACTTTTTTCCTCTCGTCATAAACCCAATTCGCGTCAAAATCAGCGACAAAATTCTTCGAGAATGAGTAATAAAGATTCAGCTTCTGATAATATTTTTCATAGTCATAGAGCAGATATCCTCTCAGCTTCGGTTTTGAAATATAGCCGTAATCCTCGTTGAAAAACTCATCGACAAAGCTGATGAAGCATTCCATTATCTCCTCGTCGCTGACATCGAAAGGCAGATTCATAAGCCTGAACTCAACTTCTTCGGGCAGCCTGAATTCCCTGACGTTTTCGAGAATAAGAAGATAGTCCCTTATATCCATTTTGCGGTAATATCCGAGCTTCTCCTCCCTTGTGCTCCAAAGGGCGAGCTTATCCTTCAGCGGCAGCCCTTTGATGTTTATTATCGCCTCGCTCGGGCCTAACACTGCCCTTTCAAGCGGCTCGTCGCTTTCTTCGAGGTTTTCCCTGATAAAAAGCTGTTCAAGGCCGACGGTGCCTACATAGCCCACGTCGTATATACCCTTTCTCCCCGCCCTGCCGCCGATTTGTTTAATCTCCTGTGAGGTCAGATATCTTGTTTCCTCGCCGTCAAACTTCCGCAGATTCATAAAGATTATTCTTCTTATCGGGAGGTTTACTCCCATGCCTATCGCATCGGTCGTTATTAAAATACTGTTTGTCCCGTTAAGGAATGACTGATACTGCATTTTTCTGACTTCGGGCGGCAGGTCTCCGTAAATCACACTGTTATTCATGCCCTTATCCTGAAAATATTTTGACAGCTCCAGGACACGTTTTTTTGAAAATGCAACCAGAGCGTCGCCCTTTGTTATGTCGCCGAAGGTGAACGGCTTTTCTATGACTTCAAGCGGTGTCTGCCTTTTATACTCGGTTATTTCGTATGTGTCGCCGCAGTCTCCGATAATTTTTAAAAGCAGCTCCTTTGAATTTATCGCGCCGCAAACATGTATTTCACCGCAGCGAATCCCTAGCAGAGCCTTTGTCCAAGCCTGACCCCTCTGGGAATTTGCAATCATCTGCACCTCGTCAATAACGGCAACGTCATATTCCTTGTTAATATCAAGCTTTTCTATTGTGGAGCAGACATGCTTCGCGCCCTCGACGAGTATTTCCTCTTCTCCGGTAATCAGGTTGCACGGTACACCTTCCTTGTTCAGCTTTTCAAAATTTTCCAATGCCAGAATACGCAGCGGCGCAAGATACACACCCTTTTCGGCATGCTTTAAACATTCGACAGCCTGATAGGTTTTGCCGGTATTAGTCTCCCCCAGATGCATATATACTTTCCGCGTCAGCCTCCTTGCTTTTTCATATTCATCCTTTGGGTTCGACGGAAAATATTTTGTGAATTCTTCCGCAATCAGCTTTGGAATATGGCTTGTAATCAGAACGGAAATGATGCCGGAGCTTTCATATGCTCTTTTGTCCGATTCAATTATCTCTTCAAATTTATATTGGGTTTTGTTTTTTTTGTTGTAGTAGTTAAGCAGCCTCACTGAAATATTGTCAAGAAGCTGAAGATAGCCGTTATAAACCTCGGTATAATTGCGCATCTCCTTATACCGGGGGTCTTTAAGCTCCTTGATTCTCTTGCGGACTGCCGCCTCATGGTTCCACAAATTTGAATCCTTGGTGCTGTTTGCAATTTCACTAATCTGTTTTAACTGAGATTTGAGCTTTTGATAATCCCTCAAAGCTTTTTGGGCTTTTTTCATTATGCACCTTCATTAATATCTGTTTTCTTTTCATTTATTATGTTGAATTACATTAGCGATATTCATCCCGGTAACGGCTTGTCAATCAATTGAAAAAGGCGTTTCTCGATATGATAAATCATAGAGAGATACGCCATTGTTTTTCGGCTGCATATTGAATAATTCAAAACACTTTCTTTTTGAAAAGAATAATCGAGGTAACCAAGCTGATAAAAATGGAAATCAATATCACAATCAGGAAGCCGTAGGGGCTGTTTGAAAACGGCATGCCGACTGATGAAAGGTTCATGCCGTATGCGGCGAAAACCAAGGTCGGTATTGACAGCACAACAGTCACAACCGTCAAAAATTTCATGACGATGTTCAGGTTGTTTGAAATAACGGATGCAAATGCGTCCATCATTCCGCTGAGAATGCCGCTGTAAATATTGGCCATTTCTATAGCCTGTTTATTTTCGACTATAACGTCCTCAAGCAAATCCTCATCCTCAGGGTATTTCTTGACGCTCTCACTCTTGAGCAGCTTTTCAAGCACCGCCTCATTGGAACGCAGAGCGGTCGTGAAATAAACCAGGCTCTTTTCAAGCTTGAGCAATTCAATCAGCTCGTGGTTCTGGGTTGAACCCTGCAGCTTTCTTTCAACAACCTCGCTCATTTTGTCAATGCTGCGCAGGTACTGAAGGAAAAGGAGCGAGTTCCTGTACAAAAGCTGAAGAACAAACCTTGTCTTCATATGCGTATAAAAATTGCGGATGCTGCCGCTCATGAATGTATCCAGAATCGGCGTGTCCTCAAGGCAGACGGTTATTATTGCATCCTTTGCTATTATCACGGACATAGGAATTGTATAATACAACTGCCCTTTGTCGTTTTCTTCAATTGTGGGTATATTGACAAGAATCATTGTGTAATCATCTTCAAACTCGATTCTGGAGCGTTCCTCCTCATCGAGCGCGGCTCTCAGGCTGTCCTGATCGACACCGTGCTTCAACGAAATTGCCGCTGTTTCTTCCTCCGTCGGGTTTGTCATAGCTATCCAGCAGCCGGGCTGTGACTGTTCAATCTGCTTTACCCTGCCGTTTTCAGTAATGAAAATTTTTGTCATGATTTCAGATCCTTTCAATTATCCATGCAGAGCAGGATAATTGAATCAAACCTGCCCTACAAGCTATTCTGTTAAGCTTCTACTTCGAGGGTCAGGCTGGGGGTTCATAAAATCACACTCCTTTTTCATTAGCTTTTCCAGCCAGAATAGCTTAACACATCCGGCATTTAAAATCAACCAGAAAATTCTCCACAAGTTCATAATGCAATGTGACTTTCAGCTCAATCTGCAATGTACATTTGCCAATTAACTCCGATTATGGTAATATTGAGAAAAAGCTTTGGGAGGAATAAAAATGGACACAGTCAGATGGGGAATTGTCGGAACCGGCGGGATTGCGCACCGTTTTGCGAATGCAATCAAAAATGTTGAGGGCGCAAAGCTCTGTGCAATTGCGTCAAGGGCGCAGAATACGGCGGATGCTTTCGGGGACGAGTTCGGCATAGAATACAGGTTTTCGAGTTACGAGGCAATGGCAGAATTTGACGGCATTGATGCGGCATATATAGCTGTCCCTCACGGCCTTCATGCGGATTGTTCCATTCTGTTTCTTAATGCAAAAAAAGCCGTTCTGTGTGAAAAGCCGATAACTGTCAATCAAACCGAGCTTGAACGGATGATAAAAGCCTCACAGGACAATCATGCGTTTTTGATGGAAGCTATGTGGGCAAGG
>CAZBHG010000081.1:0-5599 GCA_964491735.1 uncultured Eubacteriales bacterium | reverse complement strand
AGGGACTCCCTGATGCTTTACTTGTGGGAATATACTTGACAGAGTTCATACGGGGACAATATTGATAAAAAGCCTCTACCCATTCCGAAATATCGTTAATTATTGTTCCATAAGCTTTTGTTTTACATGTTTTTAATTTGTGATAAAATAAAGGGGAAAGCTGCAGTTGCTTAATACAACTGCCGCTGAAATTATGCATTATTGGGTTATAAATTTACCTTTGCAATTTCCTTGCCCAGCCTTTTCTTTATCACCGCGACCAACGGAATCGCAACAACGCAAAGCATCGCGCCCTTGACTGCGTTTAGAGCCGTTGCGCCCCAGATAGCCGTCCACAAAGCCTGTTTTGTAAGCACAACGTTCATAAAATACTTAAAGAAGAGCGGCGCGATAAGGTAGTTGCCTGCAATGCCTGCGAGAACGATTAATATAAAGGATACAATTCCCGCAAGAACGGCATAGATGAAATTCCTTTCCCCATTCTTTCCTCTCATATTTCTGTATATTATTGAGAACGGTACGACGAACGCGCAGCCGACCACAAAGTTCATAATGCAGCCGAAGCCCATCTGCTCGGCAAAGCCTTTGACAAACAGCTCAATCAAGTTTTTGAAAAATTCGACAAGAATGCCGAATACCGGCCCAAAAAGCACGGAGCCGATGAGGGCGGGAATATCGCCGAAATCAAGCTTCAGATATGATAAGCCGGGTATTACAGGGACTTCAATGAGATATAGCACAAATGCCATTGCGGAAAACAGTGCAAGCAGGATTAAGCGCATAAGCGAGCTGTCGGATTTTTTGACGGATAGATTTTTTTCCATGATACCATTTCCTTTCAAATCAAGTCGCAATAAGGTTATCTGATGTCAAAGGGTATCCGACAGGATTCATTATTGCCTATTTGCAACAAAAAACGCCCCGTGATTCTTCACGGGGCGAAAAAGTTCTGCCGAACATTCTTTTTCATCCGGACTGTACCGTCGGCTTTGGAATTTCACCAAATCAACCGCTTGCGCGGCTCGCGGGCTTTACCGCCGGTGGGGAATTTAACCCCGCCCCAAGAATATTGCTATCATTATTCTATCACCATATTTTCATATGTCAAGGTTTTCCGTCGCTTTTTTTCCAAATTTTGATTTAAATTGAGGTGTTACACTGAATTATCCAACAAAAACGGGCGGAGATTTTATTCTCCGCCCGAATTATGTCATAGCCGTCGCTTCATTTTTAAAGGTTTTCAGCCGTTATCGTAAATGCTACTGTACGCTTTTGCGGGGTGGTCCGTCATGATTGTATCGGCTCCCGCCGCAATGAGGTCTGAAATATCTTCGACATTGTTTACCGTCCAATAGCAAGCGGCAAGACCGTACTGATGAACATAATCAATGAAATCGGCCTTTCCAAACTTTGTCACAAGCATATAACCATCGTCCTCGTAATATGGCAGCGACAGAGCTATATACGGAAAATCATAACCCGAAAGATCCTCGCCGAAATAATACGAGCTATAAAGCTCAAGACACTCTTCAATGCTTGCGAAGCGGCTCAGCCTCCCGCCATACTCTGAGTCGATATATGCCGTGACATCCGCCCAGAAGCTTCCGACAATCGTGTTGTCAAGAAGGTCTCGTTCCTCCAATATTGAGTAAAGCTTGTCAACCATTGTCGGCCCCCATGGAAACGGATATTTTATTTCAATCGAATACAGAAAATCCTGAACTGTCCCCTGCTCCGCAAGATAATCAAATAAATCCTCAAGCTTCAGAATCCGCAGGTTGTCAGGGATATCGTCACCCCTGAGGCCCTGATATATGTATGAGCCGCCTCTCTTGTAATATTCACCCATGTTCAGGTTGCGAAGTTCCTCATATGTTTTTGAAAACACGGTAATATTATCCGCGCCGAAATACTCTGCGGCGTTGCTGTTTTCATCAAGATAAAGGCTGTGATACAGCACAAGCTCCCCGTCCGAGGTAATCTGAATGTCAATTTCAAGCATATCAATCTGAAAATCGGTGCTGTTCACACATTCCTCGACTGCCATCAGCGTGTTTTCCGGAGCAATGCCCTTGCCGGACCTGTGCGCGGCTATGAGCGGCACAGCCTCGCTCTGCGCCATAAACACATTTGAGGGCTCCGGAAAATATGCGGCTGTCCCCAGCTCCTGACGATCTAGCGATGTAAAAAGAACCAGTGAAGATATTATCACACAAATAAATTTTTTCACCGCACTAAACAAAATTGACATTTTTCTGCCTTCTTTCAGGATTATTGCTAATAATAGTATATTATTCGTAAGATGATTTCAACGTTTTTACAAAATTATTGTATTTTTTTCCCTGTTATTATATAATTCAAGGGTTGAAAGGGGTTGCAGAACATGAAAAAGTTCTTCAGCATTGTTCTCAGTATTGTTTTAGCGGCGAATTTAACGGTTATCGCCTTCTCCAGGCAGGTCACTCCGGTCGTGCTTGTGGCGGGATACAGCTCCACAAATCTTTATAAAAACGCTGAAAGCGACGACCGTGAGCGGGTGTGGAAGGTTGACAAGGACACGCTCGTCCCACAGCTGCTCTCAGAAAGCCTGAGCATAATAGCTGATGCCGCAAAAGAAAACATTGGCAGCCTTAATCTGCTCGCTGATGTCGCGGGGCCGCTCGCCGCGCAGGTTTTTGAGCCGCTGGCCCTTGACGAGGAAGGCAATTCCTTATATAACGTATCGCCATATCCCATCGGCGCGGAAAGCACGAGATACGACCTTTTGAAAAAAATGCCCGGGAGCTTTATACCCGAACACGCCTGCATGAAGGCAATCGCCTCGGAAATCGGCGAAAAGAACTTATACCTCTGCACCCTTGACTGGCGTCAGAGTCAGGTCGACTGCGCGGCCGTGCTGGATAAGTACCTCGATGACGTCCGCGAAATCACCGGAAGCTCCAAAGTCAATCTTCTGGGCATAAGCTTCGGCGGCGAGGTCATCGGCACATACCTTACGCTGTATAATGATACTGCAATCGATAATGTTGTTCTCAACGTGCCGGCTCTTGACGGCACATCGACGGCGACCCGGCTGGTGGGCGGGGAGGAGCTTGACGTGCAGTATTCCGAGATACTGAGCTTTTATATGGAGCTTGAAAGGGATGAAAGCTATAAGGACTTGCTGTTTCTGGAGAATACGGTTAATTTAAATCTTCTGGACAGCACTCTGCAGGAAATCATAAGCTCCTATCTTTTCAATATATTTGTAAATTTCGGCAGCGTCTGGGACTTTGTCACAGCGGACAAATATGAGGAATACAAGGCAAAATACCTTGACGATGAAAAATACGCCCGGCTCATTGAAGAGAGCGATATATACCATTATCAGGTTCAGGGAAAATACGCTGAGACCTTTGCGGGGCTTAGGAACGCCGGTATTGAGGTGTTCATCGTCGCCGGCTTCGGAAGCAGCCTGCTGACAGGCGACGCAAGTGACTCCGACGGCGTGATTGACCTGCTGTGCTCAACAGGAGCATCCTCGCCCGCCGCGGAGGCTGTGAGCTGCGGCAATGATGACCACTATCACATTTCCCCAGACATGACAATCGACGCGGCGACAGGGTTTATGCCTGATTACACTTGGTATGTCGACGGGCTGATGCACGGTCAAAGTTACTGGGACGCCACCTCAACGGAGCTTATCATGACACTGCTACTGACTGAGGAAATAGACAACGTGTATTCCAGCGACGAATATCCTCAATTCATGTTTGCGCAGAACCCCGGCAACGTGGTGACGGGTAAATTCAACGCCTCAAAAAGCGGTTACATAACAAAATATGACTCTGTTTTTACAGTCACCAATCTTTCCGGTCAATATGACATTGTGATTGAAGATATCACCTGCGCGGGGGCTGATATAAGAATAGATGTTGACAACACGGTCACGCTGTCACCCGGAGAGAGCATTGACTTCGCTGTTCACGGCACCGCTCCCGCCTGCGATACCGTTTGCGGCATCACAATCGAATATATGAGATATGCCGAAAAAGCGCCTCTGCTTGAATCCCGCACGCTCACGCACTCCTATATCGCCACAGAAAACATACTTGGCTCAGTTGTCAGAAGAGACGCGGACACAGGCGCGGTTATGGATGACGGTCAGCGTACGGTTTCAAAAGATCTGACGATAGACTATATTTATGCAAAAATAATTTTCATCCTCGAATGGCTCATTTCCCTGCTGTGAGGGCAGTCAGGGTGACAGCTACGCTGTGGGGGCTACGCTGTGGGCCAGTAACATGTTGAATTCCCAAATTATGTGTGATATACTAATTATTAGAATTCTGTTTGACGGAGGCGCTTATGAATCTTTCACAGTTTAACAAAACGGGCGGCGTTGAAGGCTACTGCATGATAAAATCGCTCGAAAAAAAACAAACAGCCAAGGGGCTTCCGTATCTTGACCTGATTCTTTCCGATCAGTCGGGTGAAATATCTGCCAAGCTGTGGGATTTCAAGGAGGAGCTTCACGGCTCTTTCGCAATTAACCAGCTTGTCAAGGTGCGCGGCACTATATCTGTCTATAACGAAAGCGACCAGCTCCGCGTCGAAAGGATGCGCAGGACGATTGAGTCGGACGGTGTTAAAATCGAAGATTTTGTGCCGAGCGCTCCTTATGAGGGCGGGCAGATGCTTGAACAGGTCATGTCAATTATCGACAGATTTAAAGACAATGAGCTGAAAATGCTGGTCAATGCCGTTATCGAAGAATATCGGGATAAAATTTTGTATTACCCTGCCGCGGTGAAGCTTCATCATGCCGTGCGCAGCGGGCTTATATATCATACGCTTTCAATTCTGAGACTGGCGCAGGGCATTTGTGAGGTATATCCCTTTGTCGACGAGGATTTGCTGAATACGGGAATAATCCTGCACGATGTTGCAAAGACTGAGGAGTTCAACGTTAATGAAGCAGGGATTGCGTCCAGCTACACAGTCGAAGGCACGCTAATAGGTCACCTTGTCAGGGGCGCGATTGATATTGAGCGAATCGGCACGCAGCTTGGTATAAGCTCCGAAACGCTCATGCTTGTTGAGCACATGCTGATTTCTCACCACGGCGAGCCGGAGTTCGGCGCCGCTGTGAGGCCGATGTTCCTTGAGGCTGAGATTCTTTCGGAGCTTGACCTTATGGATGCAAGAATATTTGAGATTGCACAGGCTGTAAGCTCAATTGAAAAAGGCGAGTTCACCACCCGCATGTGGTCGCTTGATAACAGGAAGCTCTATAATCACGGCAGGAAAAACATTTTGCCTGAACCAAAATTGCTTGATTAATACATTGATTTTTGGAGGTATTGTCTAATGAAAAACCATGAAGTAACGGAAGTCCAGCCGCTGTTGTTCAATGACGGCAGCCTGCGTGACCCGGGCTGGTCAAGAAAAATGGTCCAAATCTATAACAGGCGCGCAATCAGGGCCCCTAAATTCAGAATCAAGGAATGGGATTATTACCTGATTATTTCGGAAGAAAACGATTTCGGAGTTGCGCTCACAATCTCTGATGACGGTTACATCGGTCTGCAAAGTGCCTCCCTGCTTGACTTCACAAAAA
>CAZBHG010000080.1:0-5624 GCA_964491735.1 uncultured Eubacteriales bacterium | reverse complement strand
ATTGACTTTATCCGTGAAAATTACAGCGGTAAAAACATAGAAATAATCGAAACCGGCACAAATAAAGGCTTCGGCTCAGGACACAATGAGGTTTTGAATAGGATAGATTCAAAATATCATGTCATCATCAACCCGGATATTATTCTTACGCAAGACGTTGTCACAATAATGGCAGATTATATGGACGGGCATGATGATATCGGGCTTTTATCACCGAAAATCTGCTTCCCCGATGGGCGCGAGCAGATTCTGGGCAAGAAAAACCCAAAAATCAAATACCTTGCCGCAAGCAGGATGAGAAACGAAAAATCGCCGGGCAAATTGCTCAGAGAATATGCGATGCTTGACAGGGACCTGACAGAACCGGTTGATATTGAAAACGCCACAGGCTGCTTTATGATGATAAAGACAGAGCTGTTCAAAAAAATCGGCGGCTTTGACGAAAAATATTTTATGTATTTTGAGGATTGTGACCTGACAAGGACCGTTAAAAAATCAGCGAGAGCTGTTTTTTATCCCGCAGCGGTGGTCTGCCATGTCTGGGGCAGGGAAAGCAAAAAGAATTTTAAGCTGACGCTGATTCAGATTAAATCAATGCTATATTATTTTTGGAAGTGGAAATCAATATGATTAAGAATCTCTACAAATACAGATTTTTACTGCAGGAAATAGTCCGCAAAAATGTCAAGCTCCAATACCGCAATTCAGTTTTGGGTATTTTTTGGACATTTCTGCAGCCTCTTCTGACAACGATTGTTCTGGTTCTTGTTTTCGGCAACATCTTTGGCAAGGATCTTGGAGCTCTCGTTAATTACCCCATTTACCTGCTTTGCGGCAGGCTGCTCTATGAGTTTTTCACACAGTCCACAAAGCGCGCGATGCATTCGATTACTCTGAGTGCCTCTGTCATAAAAAAGGTTTATGTGCCTAAATATATATATCCTCTTGCAAACGTCATTTCCACCTTTGTGACCTTTGCGATTTCTCTTCTGGTTCTCGTAGCCTTTTTAGGGTATTATATCATATTTACCGATACGGCATTAACGATTACGCCCTATATCTTGCTTTTATTTGTCCCGCTTCTAATATTGCTGATTTTATGCACAGGAATCGGGCTTATCCTTTCTACTCTTGAGGTCTTTTTTAAGGATGTCGAATACTTATATGACGTGTTCTGTATGCTTCTGTTTTACTTAACGCCGATATTCTATAACGTAAAAACGCTTCATCTTTCAGCGCCTGTTTCCATGGCGCTTATGGCAAATCCTCTTTACTCTATTGTTTCGATGTTCAGGAGCTGCGTCCTTTTCGGTGAGATGTGGAACTGGAACTGGTTCTGGTATTCGTTTGGCTTTGCTGTTTTGTCGGTGGTTATCGGCTCTTTGCTTTTCTGGAAAAAGCAGGATAAATTTATCCTGCACATATAAGGGGCGGAAAGGATTTCGAATTATGGGAAAACCTGCTGTAAAGGTTGAGAACGTCAGTGTAATGTTCAACCTTAACAAAGAACAGATTGATAATATCAAAGAATATTTTATTAAGCTTTTGAAGCGTCAGCTTCATTTTAATGAGTTCTGGGCGCTGCAGGATGTGTCATTCACCATCGAAAAGGGTGAAAGGCTCGGAGTTTTAGGCTTGAACGGTGCAGGCAAAAGCACATTGCTCAAGGTCGTTGCGGGTGTTCTCAAGCCGTCAAAAGGCATTTGTGAGGTTGACGGAGTAATAGCGCCTTTGCTGGAGCTTGGCGCGGGCTTTGACCAGAACTATTCGGGCAAGGAAAATATTTTTCTTTACGGCGCAACCATGGGCTATTCAAGAAAATATATCCAGCAGAGATATGACGAAATTTTGGATTTCAGCGAGCTTCATGATTTTATTGACGTTCCGGTGAAAAACTATTCATCGGGCATGAGAGCACGTCTCGGCTTTTCAATCGCAACGGCGGTAGAACCGGAGATACTTATTCTGGACGAGGTTTTGTCTGTCGGCGATGCAAAATTCAGGTTAAAGAGTGAAGCAAAGATAACATCTATGTTTGAAAAAGGCGTTACGGTTCTTTTCGTTTCACATAATACGGACCAGGTGCGCAGGCTCTGCAACAAGGCAATCCTTATTGATAAGGGCAGAGTAATCGCAAGCGGCACAGCGGATGAGGTCTGTGATATATATGAAGAGATTGTAAACGGCAAGAAGAAACTGAATTAAGGAGTGTTTAAACGATGGTAATCGGTGCAATATTTGCAGGCGGAATCGGCGCAAGGATGGGCAATTTTGACACGCCCAAACAATATCTGAAGCTCGGCACAAAGCCGATAATCGTTCACACAATCGAAAAATTTTTTATAAACCCTGAAATTGATAAAATTATCGTCCTTTGCCCGAAATCATGGATAGGGCATACACGCGACATCATTGAAAAAAACCTGGGCAAATCCGACAGAGTGGCGGTAATTGAGGGCGGTGAGTCAAGAAACGACACTCTTAACAATGCTCTCGAATATATAAACAAAACCTTCGGCCTTGACGACGACACAATCATCGTCACGCATGACGCTGTGCGCCCGTTTGTGACACACAGAATAATTTCCGAAAACATCAAAGCGGCACAGCAGTACGGCGCATGCGACACTGTTGTTCCTGCAACAGATACAATCGTTGAAAGCCTTGACGGCAGTCAGATTAGCAAAATACCGGAAAGGAAGCTGCTCTATCAAGGGCAGACTCCGCAGTCATTTAAGGCAAAGCTGCTCAGTGAGGTCTGTGCCGGACTGACCGAGGAAGAAAAAGCAGCCCTTACCGACGTCTGTAAAATATTTACAATAAAAAATCTGCCCGTTCAACTGGTTGACGGCGAGGTGTTTAATATAAAAATCACCTATCCGTATGACCTCAAAGTGGCTCAGGTCATGCTTGAAGGAGCTGATCTGAATGATTAACGTCCTGTATCGGCTCGTAGCGCCCAGAATGTTAGAGGTCGCATACCAGGAAACACACATTGACACCTCTACCCTTGTCATTCGCCCGCTCTATCTTTCAATCTGCAAGGCGGACCAGCGCTATTATCAGGGCATGCGTTCTCAGGCAAAGCTGAAGGAAAAGCTGCCTATGGCGCTCATTCACGAATGTGTCGCAGAGGTTGTTTTTGACAGCACAGGCACATTCAAGCCAGGGGATAAGGTCATTCCCATCCCCAACACCCCGACTCAGGCTGACGATGTTATTGCTGAAAATTATCTTCGTTCAAGCTATTTCAGTTCAAGCGGGCACGACGGATATTTGCAGGACTATGTCATCACGACGCCGGACAGGGTCGTCAAGCTGCCGGAAAATAATGATATAAACCTTGAGGTCGCGTCTTTTACGGAGCTTATCAGCGTCAGCGTCCACGCTATTACACGTTTTGACAGATTTTCACATTCCCGCCGAGATACAATAGGTGTATGGGGAGACGGAAATCTGGGCTTTATAACAGCCCTGCTGCTGCACTATATATATCCCGAGTCAAAGCTTTATATCTTCGGCACGGCTGAAGATAAGCTTTCATACTTCTCATTTGCGCAGGAGATTTTTCATGTTGACAATGTCGACAGCTCGGTGACGGTTGACCATGCATTCGAATGTGTCGGCGGTGCAGGCGCCAGAAGCGCGATAAATCAGATTATTGACCATATTGAGCCTGAGGGGACAGTTTCGCTCATGGGCGTCAGTGAGAATTTTGTGGATTTGAACACAAGGATGGTTCTTGAAAAAGGTCTGCGCCTTTTTGGCTCGTCAAGGAGCGGGGTGGACGATTTCCGCCGCACGGTTGACATAATGTGCAGCCATCCCGAAATCTCGCATTATTTTGAAAATCTGGTCGGCGAGGTTGTCGCGGTAAAGAGCATCAGGGATATTCACCTTGCCTTTGACCATGATTTTAACCGCAACCACGGTAAGACCGTATTAAAATGGGGAAAATAATATTCTCTGTTTCCGCTTTCGTTCGGAGGAGATGTTATGCCAAAAGTATCTGTCATAGTTCCGGCATACAATACTGAAAAATATATTGCTGAAACGTTTGATTCTATATTGAATCAGACGCTTGATGATATTGAAATCGTTGTTGTAAATGACGGCTCGACGGACGGCACGCAGGAGATAATCGACAATTACTGCATTCGCCATGAAAACATTAAAAAGCTATATCAGGAGAATTCCGGCGTTTCCGCAGCAAGGAACGCGGGCCTTTCCGCCGCCGCAGGCGAATATGTTCTGTTTCTTGACAGCGACGATATAATAACGGATATTACTCTTGAATCCTACTATAACGCCCTTGTTAAAACCAATGCCGATGTCGCAATCGGCAGGGTGAAGATGTTCGGGAGCATAACCGAGAGATACAATGAATATGTTGACAAAATCGCAAAAAAAGAAACAATAGAAGTCTTTGATAAAGACATGCTCTGGAGCCTGCTTGTGAGCAACAAGTGCTATCTTCGTGAAAAGCTTGTCGCTTCAGGCGTGCTTTTCAAGCCTCTCAAATATGCGGAAGACG
The DNA here is from genome assembly GCA_964491735.1 of uncultured Eubacteriales bacterium. Classification (GTDB taxonomy): domain Bacteria; phylum Bacillota; class Clostridia; order Oscillospirales; family Acutalibacteraceae; genus JAAZFZ01. The sequence goes on along the minus strand of CAZBHG010000080.1, from coordinate 1,090 downwards.
CCCTGTTTTTCATTGAATTCCTTATGGGAGCAAGGCCGAAAATGGTCGGCGTGTGGGACGCCTGCCTGTGCTACAGAAGAAGAGATACGGGTGAGGAATCCGCCACTCAAAGCGTCAGCTTTCCGCTTGTCGAAAGCTTTATTATGAGCTCCAAATGTGTCTACGACATAATTGAGGAGACGGTCAAAACCGCCCTTCCGCCAGAAGAGGGGGAGGACTATCTTCAGGAGATTACATATAAAACCGATTTTACACTTATCACGCAGTTCTATCGTCTCTTATGGTCTGCCGACAATGCGACTCTCAAATATCTCGAGCGTGAGCACAACAGGCTCTATGCCCGCATGAACGAAAAGTCAAAGCAGAAAATGGACGGGTTCAACTCCGATGTGAAGGTTCCTGTTTTTGATAAAGAGATTATATCCGAAAAGCCCATAATTTCCGTTGTGCTGGGCAGATGCTTTGGCAGGGATTTGAAATCAACGATTAATTCGATTTTTAAGCAGACAATGCCCTCCTTTGAGCTGATTATCCCCGCAAGCGTTATGAATAACTATATGCCCGAGCAATGGAAGAACTGCCGAAACATTCACGTGCTTGATGATAAATATTTTAAAATCAGTTCGAAGCACGTTATCAAGGGCGAAAAGGTGCTGTATATTAACAGCCCTATGGAGATTGACGACAGGATGTTCAGATACCTCCTTCGCGTCAATGTACCCGAAACATTGAGAACAAAAGGCTTCGGGCTTCTATTCCGCGCCGCAAGAATCGCGTTGAAATTAATATAATGCCGGCTGACCAAAGTGATATGGGTAGCTGACAGCGGTGACAAGGGGACGCGTATGAAAACACTGTTTTATAAAATATTTGCGCTTATATTCAGCCTCTGCCGTGTTTTTAAAATAAACGACGACAGGGTTGTTCTTTTGTCGCCTCATAACGCGGGCTTCCATGACTCGCTGGGCGGGATTGCGAAGGCGCTCGAAAATGACGGACGGTATAAAACGGAGTTTATATCGGGGCAGGACTTAAAAGGTAATTCGGTTTTTCGTGCGTTAAGGTTCTTCACTTTAAATGCCTACCGACT
>CAZBHG010000079.1:0-5694 GCA_964491735.1 uncultured Eubacteriales bacterium | reverse complement strand
GCCTTCAGCAACGCCTTTAACAATATCCGCAACCTTCTGAGGTATATTTTTACCCACGGCAATATAGTCAAGAAAAAACAGCGGCGCAGCTCCCGCGCAGGCGACATCGTTCGCGCACATAGCAACGCAGTCGATTCCGACAGTGTCATGCTTATCGAGTAAAAAAGCGATTTTGAGCTTTGTGCCAACGCCATCTGTCCCCGAAACCAGCACAGGAGACTTCATGCCGCTGAAATTCGGCTCAAACAAACCGCCAAAACCGCCGATACCTGAAATTACTCCGTCAATTCTCGTCCTCTCAACATGAGATTTCATAAGTTCAACCGCTTTATAACCTGCTGTAACGTCAACACCGGCATCCTTATAACTCACTGAAAAGCTGTTATTATTCTCCATATTTATACCACCTATTTTGATATTGATTCAAGTTTTGAACTGAACTTATCGCTGAAATCCGCGTCCTCTATTTTTAAAGGATAATTGCCTGTGAAGCAGGCATCGCAGACATTGATATAAGAATGTTCCGCCACCCTGTTCAGCCCGTCAAAGCTGAGATAGCCCAGTGAATCGGCACCGATTTGTTTGCAAATTTCCTCATTGCTTAATTTGCAGGCTATCAGATATTCCCTTGAACTGATATCTGTGCCGAAGTAACAGGGATTCAGGAACGGCGGCGAAGAAATCCTCACATGTACCTCTTTTGCGCCCGCGTCTCTCAGAAGAGTGACTATGTTTGCGCTTGTTGTGCCCCTGACTATCGAGTCATCAACAAGGACAACCCTTTTCCCCTCCACAGCCGATCTGACAGGATTGAGTTTTATATGAACAGCTTTTTCTCTCTGATGCTGCTTGTCCTGAATAAAGGCTCTGCCAACATATCTGTTTTTTATAAATCCTATTTCGTAGGGAATTCCCGACTTTTTTGCATAGCCGATAGCGGCGTCAAGCCCGGAATCCGGCACGCCGATGACAACATCGGCTTTCACCGGGTATTCGCATGAAAGCACAGCCCCCGCCTCTCTGCGGCACATATGCACGCTTGCTCCGTCAATGACCGAATCGGGTCTTGCAAAATATATATATTCAAAAACACAAAGGGAACTTTTTTTGCCGCAGTTATTTCTCAGCGAACGAAGACCGTTTTTATCAATTACAACTACCTCTCCCGGTTCAACATCCCGAATAAAGGTGCCGCCGATGCTCTGAACAGCGCATGATTCGCTGGCAACAATATAGCTGTCTTTAATTTTTCCTATGCACAGAGGGCGAAAGCCGTTCGGGTCACGCACCGCAAGCAGCTTTTTGGGCGACATCACGGTGAAGGAATATGCGCCCTCAAGCCTTGGCATTATTTCAACAATTGCGTCCTCTATACATTCGGTTTTTATCCTTTGGCGGGCAATCATATACCCTATCAGTTCAGCTTCACTGCCTGTCTGGAACACCGCTCCCATATCCTCAAGCTCTTTGTGAAGCTTCAGTGAATTGGTCAGCCTGCCGTTGTTCGCAATTGAAATCGAACCCCTGGCGTATCTCATGACAAGCGGCTGTGTGTTTGACATCTCTGAAAACTCCTGCGGAGAATATCTGACATGACCGATTGCCGCTATGCCGCCGCCTTTAGCGGAAAGCCTGCCCAGCTTTTCTGTATTAAAAACCTCAGGAACAAGCCCAAGCCCTTTAATATAGTCGACCTGCCCTTTGCCATAATTTACGGCTATTCCGCAGCTCATCTGACCTCGGTGCTGAAGAGCATAAAGACCCAGATAAATTTCATGCGCAAGGTTAAGCCCGTCGGAGTTAAAAATACCTATAACTCCGCATTCATGCTGAAGTTTGCCCAAGAAAACACCTCCGAAAACGGAAATTTGCAGAATACCGCCATTATAGCTTATTCTGCAACTCTTTATCTTTCAGGGCAACGCCCTGTTCCATTTCGATTTTCATTTTATTAAGTTTATCTGAAAGACGCTCGTCTCCCAATGCAAGAATTTGAATTGCAAGAAGCGCGGCATTTTTCGCCCCGTCAATTGCAACCGTAGCAACAGGTATGCCTGAGGGCATCTGCACAGTTGCAAGGAGAGCGTCAAGACCGTCAAGAGCCGAGGATTTGATTGGAATGCCGATAACCGGAATTACGGTGTGTGCGGCGAGCACGCCTGCAAGATGCGCGGCCTTGCCGGCAGCTGCAATAATAACCCCGAAGCCGTTCTTTTCGGCATTTGCTGAAAATTCAGCAGCGGCTGCAGGTGTGCGGTGTGCAGACATAACATGAGCCTCAAACTGAACGTCAAAATCCTTCAGCGTTTTTATCGCTTCGTTAACGACAGGGAAGTCGCTGTCGCTTCCCATAATGACGGCAACCTTTTTCACAAAATCACTCCAATATGAAAATACTTATATATTTTATTGCAAACCGAACAATAATTCAAGTGATTAGTTTTGCATTTAAATATTTCTACATATATATAGAGAGTACGCTACATATAGTGATATTTATTGGCTATTATTACAACATAAGGAAAAGTGAAACGATGAAAAGGTATTTTATAATCCTATTATGTATGTTTTTGTTATTTTTTGCTTCATCCTGCGCAACTGATGAAATCATGGACGCATATGTGTTTTCGGAAAGGTTTAACAAACAGTCCGAAGATTATAACATAGAGCTTGAAAATATAACGTCCTCTGATTATGAGGGCGGCAAAAAATACTCAATGAATGTCGAAAAGGAAAATGTTAAGGACACGTTTCTTATCACCCTCTATTCCGATGCCGACGGCAACATAAAAAAGTGCAATATAACGATGAAAAACGCCAATGCCGACAAAAACGAGGCTCCGGACCAGGCGACTTTGCTGCAATACAAATGGGTGTTGGTTGCAGCCACAGCCGCCTATACAAAGGATTCCGTAGAGAACGTTGAGGCAATGCTGACGGATTTCGGAGTCGAATCGCAGAATTTCAATGAAAATGCCGGCTCAAAATATAAAGAGACGCAGCAATTCCGATATGCCTATACAGCAAACAAAATTGGTGCGTCGCTAAATATTGAGAGTGTCAGGCTGGTACCCGCAACCGAAAATGATTTGACATTAAAGAGCGATTAAACAGTTTCTTTAATTCTCCTGATGAGTTCATCCCTGCCGAGGGAACACTTTAAGCTGCAATCATCATCAGGCATGACTCTCAGAAGCCTGCCGCCGGCATATGAAAGGGCGAGTGAACATTTTTTGTCACAGATTTCGCAGGTAATATTTTTGATGCTTTCCTTAACGGGAACCTGTTTTTCGAGAAGAGTTTTTTCACGAAGTGCGCCTGTCGGACACATCCTTACGCAAAGTCCGCAGGCGTTGCAGTTTGTCTGGTCAAGAGGCAGATTGAACTCGGGGCTGACCGTTGTTACGAATCCCCTGTTTACAAGACCGAGCGCGGTTATATCCAGAACCTCCGAACAGGCACGGACGCACAGACCGCACAAAATGCATTTGTCCGGATTACGCTCAATAAACTCATTGGAATTGCCATTATAGCGTTTATTCTTTTCGCCCGTAAAGCGCGTTGGATTCACATCATACTTGTTGGCATAATTATAGAGCTTACATTCATAATAGTCATGGCAGCCGCATTCAAGGCAGCGTGAAGCTTCATTTTTTGCCGTCTCCTCTGAAAAACCGAAAACAATTTCCTTGAAATTATTTCTGCGTTCTTCAGCGGAAAGCTGGGGCATTTTTGCTCTCGGCATCCTCTGCCTGTCCTCAAAATCTTTTTCAGTTACCGTTTTCTCAACAACATAGGGCTTTTTATACGGAACCGCCGCACCGTTGAGGAAGCTGTCAATAACAAGTGACGCCTTCTGAGCTTCACCGACGGCGGCTATAGCTATGCCTGCACCCTTGTTTGTCGAATCGCCGATTGCAAAAACACCGTTGACAGAAGTTGAAAAGCTGTTTTCATCCGCGGCAATTGTGCCGCGTTTTGTTTTTTCAAGGATTTCAAAACCGTTATTGTCGTTTTTCTGACCGATTGCCATTATAACGGTGTCAAGCTCCAGAGTCTCAAACTTGCCCTCAACAGGTACAGGCGACCTGCGCCCGCTTGCGTCCGGCTCGCCAAGCTCCATAACCTGAAGCCTCATACCCTTTACTCTGCCGTTTTCATTGAGAATTTCATCGGGATTGGTCAGATATTTGAAGATAACTCCCTCTTCCTCTGCTTCATCAATTTCATCAATGGCAGCGGGCATTTCTGATTTTGTTCTGCGATATACAATATAGACTTCCTTCGCGCCGAGCCTTACGGCTGTTCTGCAGGCGTCCATTGCGGTGTTGCCGCCGCCGCATACTGCGACCTTTTCACCGATTTCCGGCGGATTGCCGAGCGAAACCTCACGCAAAAAGTCAATACCGCCGATAACCCCATGCAAATCCTCGCCCTTGACGCCCATAGAGCCGCTTACCCATGCGCCGTTAGCGACCACAACGGCATCGCTTTTTTCTTTTATTTCCTCAATGCTGATATCTTTGCCGATTTTTATATTATTTTTGAGTTCAACGCCCAAAGCCTTGATTGTAGAAATCTCCTTGTCAAGCACCTCTTTGGGGAGCCTGTACTGAGGAATACCGTATCGAAGCATGCCGCCCATTTTAGGCATCATGTCATAGATTTTGACACTGTGCCCCATAAGGCGCAGAAAATATGCCACTGAAAGGCCGCCGGGGCCTCCGCCGATAACTGAAACAGTCTTGCCTGTGTCGGGCTTAACCTCGGGAATATACTTGCTGTCGGCGCTCAAATCCATATCTGCCGCGAAGCTTTTCAGATACGCTATGGAAACAGGTTCTTCAACAAGCTTTCTCCTGCAGGCAGTCTCGCACGGATGCGGACAAACCCTGCCTATTGATGCAGGGAGCGGAACTTTCTCTTTGATAAGCTCAACGGCAAGCTTGTACTCACCGTTGGCAATCAGACCGACATAGCCCTGACAATCCGTTCCTGCCGGGCAGTTAAGGGAACATGGCGGTCTGCAGTCACCGTCATGGTCTGAGAGAAGTAGCTCCAATGCAAACTTTCTTGAGCTTATCACTCTTGGGGTATGAGTATTAATCACCAAGCCGTCGCGCACTTTTGTTGAGCATGAGCGAAGCAGCTTTGGTGAATTTTCGGCTTCAACTACGCAAAGCCCGCATGCGCCATATGGCTCAACCCTTGAATCGTGGCACAGCGTTGGTATATCTATTGAATTTGCTCTTGCGGCCTCAAGAATTGTTGCGTCTGCGGAAGCTTCAATTTTTATGCCGTCTATTGTGAGCATAACCTTATCGTTCATTCTTTTCATTCCTTAAAATAGAATTTATAACTGAAATTTTAAATTATGAGCAACTGACCGCTCCAAACTTGCATACCGTTATGCAGTTTCCGCATTTAATGCATTTTTCGGCATCAATAACATGAGGTTTCTTAACATCGCCACTGATGGCACCGACCGGGCATTTTTTGCTGCACAATGTACAGCCCTTGCATTTTTCGGCATCAATTGAATATGTCAGCAAATCGGTGCATTCGCATGCGGGGCATTTTTTATCTTTTATATGAGCTTCATACTCATCCCTGAAATATCTGATTGTCGTTAATACGGGATTGGGGGCAGTCTGACCGAGGCCGCATAAAGCTCCGTCTCTGATGCTGACGCAA
>CAZBHG010000078.1:1106-5828 GCA_964491735.1 uncultured Eubacteriales bacterium | reverse complement strand
TACCGTCAACATACTCTCTGTAAGGCATAATTTCAACATTTACACCCTGATAGAAGGAGCTGTTCTCTTTAATTTTTGCAACAAGCTCTGTGGGTACATCCTGTGCAAATGTATACGGATAGCTGACACTGAAGTTGAGCCTTTTCATTTCATAGCAGACAGACGCAATCTTTCTCGCGTCGGCGAGAGAATAATCCTGTAAAGAATATTTTTCGATTAGCGCGTCAAGGCAGTTTTCGGCAGTTGCGTAATCGTTCAGGTTGAGCATATCCTTGCTTTTCAGGGTCTTAACGTCGGATTCTCTGTCATCGTAAAAAAACGGTTTGCCGTCCGCGTCAAGATATATTGGCAAATTGTCAATCCATTCAATTTTTTCTTTTTCAAACAGATTGATAAGGCTCAAAATAATTTCGTTCCTCTGTTCCTGCTCCTTGTATGACGGAAAATATGCGCTCTCAAAAATAATCGAGTTGCCCTGGCGATTGGTGACAAGAGGATTTCCGTTTCTGTCAAGGATTTCACCCCTTGCGGCTTTGATGCTGACAGTTTTGGAGGATATTGAATTGCCCGCAGCGGCATAGAACGCTCCGTCAATTACTTGCACTTTGACCAACCTGACCGAAAATGTACCGATGCATGCAATGAAAATCAAGGCCAGCACTAAAGCGCGTGTATTTATTTTTTTCTCCCTCACCGTATCACCTCCGAAAAGGGAATTCACAAATCAAATTGTACTCTAATTCCGGCGGTCATGTTTATGCAGTCAGCCTGAATTTTTTTGAAATAAACCTGACAAAAAAATAGTATACGGGCAAAAATATCAAAGTATATACAGCACATGGAATATAAAAAGTCAGAAGCACTTTGAAAGATGTTGAATATCCATGGACAACATATAAAATCAACCATCTGAGCAGGCAATAGAAAAGCGTGCTGACTCCGCAAAGTAAAAATGCCGCAACAAGGTTGTTCCTCATAATATACTTTATCAATGCTCCGCAGGCAAATGCAAATATTGTTAGAAGGATTGCGTTATAACTCCATGAAGACGATGAGCACATATCCCAGAGAGCTCCCGCAATAAGCCCGTAGAACAATCCCGATATCTCCCTTTCAAACATTGCAATGCAGACTGTTGCGGGAATAAGAAGCAGGGCCCTCGCTCCGAAAATTTCGGGGAAAAGGCCTGCGGTGTTCTGAAGCATGGCAGTCAATAAAACAGTCGCAAAAAAAATCAAACGGCGTAAGTAAATGCTCTTGTTTTCTTTTTTAATCCCCAGCATTTCCCTTATCCTCCGTTGCCGAGCTTTGACCTTCAAAATTGACAAGAACAAATACATCCTGCAAATCCGAAAAATCAACGCCGGGCAAAATGACGGCATAGGATGAAATATCCTGACTTCCGCTTACAACCTCCTGAACCGTGCCGATTATCAAATCTCTTGGATAAATTCCGCCCGTGCCGGATGTGCAGACAATTCCGCCCGGCGAAATCGCCGTCGTTCTTTCAAGGCCGGGCAGCCTCACAAGCCCCTTAGCGGAAAGCTCCGCCGTAGTTTCGACAAATCCCGATTCTCTGGACCTGACTTCATAGGCGCTTGCGCTGACTTTTGGGTTGAGAACAGTGATTATCGTGCATTGTGTTGCCGTTACCGAACTCACAACGCCGACAAGATATTTGCCGTAAAGCACAGGGTCATTGACGCTCACATCGTTTGAAGAGCCTTTGTTAAGCGTGAAGGAATAAAACAAGTCCGTCGAATCACGTCCTATTATTGAGGCAGAGGCAAACTCATAGTCCTCATGCTCCTCTTTGAGTTCAAGGAACTCCTCGTAGAGCTTAATCTGCTGTTTCGCCTGTTCATACCCGACAAGATCCTCCTGATATCCGGAAATTTGGGATTCAAGCTCGGACACCTCGTCAGACAGCACCGCAGATGATTTAAAGTTAATTGCAAACGATGAAATGCTGTTTGAAATAAAAGAGGAAAGCCTCTGCACAGGCCCGAAAATTGTGCCTGCCACAGAGGTCAACGGTGTGGAATTGCCACGAGAAACCGCCGCCACAATCGTTCCGATGAACAGTGCGGCAATTACAATTGAAAATATTTTAAAGCTCTTGCTTTTAATAAAACGGTGCATCTATACTTCCTCATAAATTAAGCTTACTCTTAATGCCTGCTGTTAAGCTTACTGAGCGTGTCACTTTCCAGGCAGATTCCCGTTCCGTCAACAACGCAGTCAAGCGGATTTTCCGCAACATGAACCGGAATTTTGGTTTCAACTGCGATAAGCTTATCAAGCCCGCGCAAAAGAGCGCCGCCGCCTGTAAGCATGATGCCATGATCAATTATATCGGAGGCAAGCTCGGGCGGTGTTTTTTCAAGGGTAGCGCGGACAGCGTCAAGAATCTGATTAACCGGGTCCGCGAGAGCTTCACGAATTTCTTCGGCTGAAATTTCAGCGTGTTTTGGCAGACCGTCCATAAGGTTTCTGCCCTTAATGTTCATTGCGCCCTCGCCCTCATATGGATAGGCGGAGCCGATTTTGATTTTAATATCCTCGGCGGTGCGCTCGCCGATAAGGAGATTGTATTTTTTCTTGATATAGGTGATGATTGCCTCATCAAAATTGTCGCCTGCCACTCTGACGGAGCGGGAAGTGACAACGTCGCCAAGTGAAATAACGGCAACCTCTGACGTTCCGCCGCCGATATCGACAACCATGCTACCCGTAGCTTCACTCACGGGGAGACCCGCACCGATTGCGGCCGCCATAGGCTCTTCAATGAGGCTGACGTCCTTTGCTCCTGCGCTCTTTGCCGCATCGTAAACCGCACGTCTTTCAACCTCGGTTACCCCTGAGGGGATACATATCATAACCCTCGCCTTTACAAAGGGAGAGCTGCTTATTGCTCGGCGGATAAATGCCTTCAGCATATCGGAAGTTATTTCAAAATCGGCAATAACCCCGTCCTTGAGCGGGCGAACGGCTGTTATCGAGCCGGGTGTACGACCGATCATTTCCTTTGCCTCAATACCCACAGCAACAACGCGCGAAGGTGTGCTGCGCTGGTCAACCGCCACAACTGACGGCTCTCGAATGACAATTCCTTTTCCCTTTACAAAAACCAATGTGTTTGCCGTCCCTAAATCAATTCCGATATCCTGCGAAAACAACATTTTTAAAAATCCCCTTTCAGTGTATCCGTCCTTTTAAAAGATTGCGGTGTTTATAATCGCCTCAAAATCAATCTCATCAGCATAATCTGTTTTTAGCAGAGTCTGGAACCTGATAAGATGATCATTTTTTTCAAAATAATACGTCGTAAGAATAATATTATCCTCGTCGTTTGTAATTATGCACCTATATGCTTTTTCGCCACAAATAGTAACATAACCATCCTCTATCTGCGAACCGGCCTCAACATAAACCGGCAATACTTCCTTTGCCTTTAAATAAGCCTCGTCCAAAGATTTATAATCATCTGCCGAACACTCAAGCCAGCACCCGGACTCCTCATTTTCAATATGGAACGCTCTTTTGCTTATTTGCTCGAATCCATCCGGGAGCGGGAGCTTGAGCACGCTGTTCTGCACATATTTATTATGGAAAAGAATCGGAAAATATTTAAATTTTGCCTCTTTGACTACAATATATTTCGGAAATTCATATTCAGTCGTGAGCCATTCGCCGCCTTCATCAAGCAAAACGGTACCTTCCGTATCAGTGGCATCCTCATATTGAAACTGAACCTCATACAGATTGCCGTCCTCACCGCGGACAGTTTCACCGTTTTCATCGGTCGCAAGCACATGTGTGACTCCGTCATAGTCGACATAAATTTTGCCGTATTTTGACCTTTTCGCACAGGCGACAAAGGTACTCGCTATTATCAAAACAGCAATCACAAGAGCGATAACTCTCTTTTCCATACTATTCTCCACTATCCTTCAACAGCCGTATAAATTCTGCAAATTTTAGTATATCAGCAATGTATATAATTGTCAAACCTAAAAGGAATTGTTCAAAAATATTTTATATTTACATTAACCGTTCAGCTTTTTGAAGAGTTCCTTGTTAGCCTTGTACAAAGCCTTATATACTTCATAATTTTTGTCATATGCCGCTTTGTTTGCGGGATTCGGTCTGAAGGTTTTAATCGCCGGAATAAGAGGTTTTGCCTGAGAAATGCTGTCAATCAGCCCCAATCCGACAGCCGTGACAACCGCCGCGCCGACTGCCCCGACATTCTGAGGGCTGCTGACCGTTTCGACCGTGCAGCCTGTACAGTCTGCAAGGATTTGGGAGGTAACGTCGGAGAGCGCCCCGCCGCCGACAAACCTAAGCACATCGCTCGTCTTAACCTTTTTGTTCTGCGTCTCGATAAACCAGCGCATATGCATACAAACGCCCTCGACAACAGCCCTTATAAGCTCGGTTTTGCCGGTTTCAAGGCCAATGTTGAAGAACATCCCTCTTGCGTTCGGGTCCTCAAACGGGCAACGGTTGCCATAGAGCCAAGGGGTAAATATTACCCCTCCGCTGCCTGCGGGGATGGTGTCAATGACATGTGTCATATATTCATAAAGGCTTGTGAACTGCGTTTCGGGTGACTCCGCAACATCCACCTTCTTGAGGAAAATGTTGATTTCATCAAGTGCCAGGTGGTCCCTAACCCATTCAAGACATTTTCCTGCGGTTTCAAGCTCGGCAAAGTAG
>CAZBHG010000078.1:829-1096 GCA_964491735.1 uncultured Eubacteriales bacterium | reverse complement strand
TATTGCGGCAATCATTGCAGAGGTATCGACCATGCTTTTATCGACAACCGTCGAAACCCAGCCGGAAGTTCCCTGATAAACGTGAGTGTCGCCTACCGAAACAGCACCCGCTCCGACGCCGATCAGAGATGCGTCGCCGCCGCCGCCGAAAACCGAAACGCCCTCGCAAAGCCCCATTTCATCTGCCGCCTGTTTTAAAAGCACACCCGCTTTGTCGGTAGATTTAATAATTTTTGGCAGATGCTCTGTATTCACGCCGAGCATTTT
>CAZBHG010000078.1:0-796 GCA_964491735.1 uncultured Eubacteriales bacterium | reverse complement strand
CATGCCCCTTGCGGATGTCATAGAGAAGAGTGGCAAACGCCGAGTCCTGAGTCATAACGCACTCGCCTGTCATTTTGCAAATGATATATTCCTTGACATCAAGCCATTTATATACTTTTTTAAATTTTTCAGGTTCATGGGCCTCAACCCATTTATATTTCCAGACAGGGTCTTTGACGCTTGCAGCAACTGCACCCGTTATTTTCAGCGATTTCAGGAGCTTGAAAATGTTCGCCCCCGCAATCTGAACACCGTATGCAATTCCTTCCTTGATTTCTTCCCTTGCGCGCTGGTCCATATAGCTCATGGCGTTACGCACAGGCTCCCCGTTTTTGTCAACCAGCACAAGCCCCTGCATCTGAGAGCAGAAGGATATTCCGGAAATCTGTTCGGGAAGGATTTCAATTTCGCCCATAACCTTTTTTGTCGTCGAACATATGGCGCCCCACCATTCTGCGGGGACCTGCTCCGCGCTGCCGTCAGGCAAGGTATAAAGGCCATAGCCCTCCATGGCGGAGCCAATCAATTTTACCGTTTTATCAATCTCAAATACACACGTTTTTACCCCTGTTGTGCCTATATCGTAGGTGATAACATAAATTGACCCGCTCAAAGCGCTCTCCCCTTTCGGTTTTGGCATAAATACCCAATAATATTCAATTAATTATACATGAGACAAAATTTAAATACAATAGCTAAAGACGCCGCTCAATAAATTATTTGGATTGCTTCACAACGGAAGGTAACTTCTCAAAGTAAATTCCACAGTAGGAGGCAATGGAAATAAGGTTGAGAA
>CAZBHG010000077.1:0-5965 GCA_964491735.1 uncultured Eubacteriales bacterium | reverse complement strand
TACATCGGGGAACAATTTGCTCCTCTGCTTCAGGAGCAAAAAAGTCGAGTAGCGTATTTCATCATTTTTCTCTTCAAGCTGGGGGACAAGGAAAGCTATATCCTGCTGCGTCAGGCTATTTGCCAAATCCTCAATATTATCCTTATCGCTTAATATGATATTTAAATCCATGTTTCCTCCAAATCAATTATTTTATAATATCCCATACGGATTATAACATAAAACAAAAGCTGTTGCACACTATTTTATGCGACAGCTTTTGACAATTTATACTTAGTTTATTAACATTTATTCAATCTTCCAGCCGTATTCGCCGGCAAGAGCGTTCAATTCAGAAACAAAAATATCGTATTTGGACTGAGCTTCTTCAATCAGAGCTTTTGCCTCATTAATCATTTCAGTGTTGTTTTGCTTAACCGCTGCGAGCATCTTCTTATATCCGCTGTTTTGGGTGGCCATTGCATCTATAAATATACTATGTACCGTTGTCAGCTCCTCGGTTGAAGTGGCGACCGCCTTTGCTTTTTCGAGCAGCTCGTCCGAATCGGGGATTATCTCATTCTCCAATGCCGCTATCAATGCTGCATCGTCAATAGCATCATTGCCTGTGATGGAGTCAAATTTATTTTTGACGCTTTCCCCCAATTCTGTAAGAGCAGGCAGCTTGTTTTCAAAATAGCTATCCAGATCAATTACTAACGGGTTAACTGCGCAACTGAACAGCATCGTCATGCAAAGCGCAAGCAGAGCAATTATTTTGACAGTTCTTTTAATTTTCATATATTACCCCCCTCGGATAATCATTGCCGTTATTCAAATGCAAACTGCGGCAAACCCAAGTGCGAAATACAGTCTGTATTTATTTTAACATAGTGTTAGACATTACCAATTTGATTTTGGAATTATTTAACAATTATTTTAATTATATTAAACTAAAATTATAAGAGGTCGGATACAAAAAGTAACCGACCCCTCATGTTTTTCAATCCTTTATTTTACGCATCAGTCAGCCCTGTTCTGTTGCGTCGGCAACGCCGTGTCTCATTTTCAACGCGGTCAGCTCTGACAGATATTGTGAACTCAAGGCTTCAGCTTCCTCAATCTTTTCTTCGGCTGACGCCAGCAAAGACTTATCGGAAGTCTGAGCCGCCTCAAGCATTAAGTCAAGCCCTTCACGCTGGATAGATAAAGAATTAATATATTTTGTATGTAATTCATTGAGTTCTTCCGTTGCGGGTACAATTGCTTTTGCTTTTTTAATAAGCTCGTCCTCGGCAGGGATGATAACGTCCTCCAGCTTTTCCGCAAATTCTGCGTCCGTTGTTTTTTCATCCGAAGTGACAGCCGAATACTCTGAAGCGACGGTGTTTTCAAGCTTAGTCAACGCGGGGATTTGATTATTAATATAATTAATCAAATCATCCTGCAGCGGGTCAGCGCCGCAGCCTCCAAAAACTGTCAGTGCAACTGCTGCCAATAAAATTATGCTTAACAGCTTTTTCATTATATCCTAATCTCCGTTATATAAACCCCACCTATGATAATTCTAACATTTTTTTGGCAAATGTCAACATAATTGTAAATATTTTTAAATATGGTTTTAATTATCAATTTATAATAATTGCCGAAGCGGAAGCGATTTCTATTCCACATTCTCCCCGACTATGACTTCAAGCTTTCCGCCGCCCATCATCTCTCTGACCGAAAAGGAAAGGTTTGTCAGCTGCCTGCCGTTTAAATATGCCTCTTTCACATATATTCCGGCGCCTTTCTTTTCGACCAAAAAGGTGTTTCCGTTTGAGAGATGCATAACCGATTTGTTGAAGCAGGGCAGACCGATTATCATCAAATCCTTGCCGCTGACGGGGAAAATGCCGATTGTGTTCCACACATAGCACGATGAAAGCCCGCCCGAATCATTGTTGCCCGGTATGCCTCCGCGCCCCGTTGTAAACATGTATTTATACATTCCGTCAATTATTTCGCTTATTCTGTCATGGCGGTCCGCATAGTGATAGGCGTAGGGAGCCTCCATATCTGTTTCATTGTTAAAGCCTTCAAAGCGTGCGGATTTGTCCGCCGGTGAAGTGAATCCGAAAAATCTGTCAAGGAGCTTCACAAAATTCTCTTTGCCGCCGCAAAGTGATATTCTCTTCTCCATGTCATGCAGCGGGCGGAAAGAGTAGTTCCAAAGGTTGCCCTCATAATAGTCGTAGTTTGATTTGAGCAGACCGGTTTTACTGTCAAAGACATTTGCACGGTTATTGTAGAGATTATCAAGCTCCTGCGCGGTTTCATCCCTGCCAAGCTTATGGGCAATCAGGGATATGCTTTTGCAGACCTCCGATGCGTCAAGTATTTTTGTCGCTTTTTCAAGATGCCCGTTTTCGCGGAAGCTCTGATAGTATTCGTAGTTGATATCCTTCATAACCGTGTCAAGCACCTGCTCATAGTCAACATTCGGGACATCTCTCAGGTATGCGTCCGCTATGGCATGCTCCGAGAGCATACAGGCCTGATTAGACTCGATTCTGAAATCTCTGGAGAGAATCAAATTGTTCGGCAGATAGCCGAGAGCATTGCACAGCTTCACAAACGTGTTTATTATTTTTGAAGATACGTCAGGGAAGAGCGTGAAAACAAGCGGCAGCTGTGTTTTATAAATATCCCACAGCGTTGCGAAATCCACCATGAAGTCACCGTCAGAGTCGCCGATAAAGCTCTCGCCTGACCAGTCGCAGGGCTTTACAAAACTGTGATAGAGGTTTGAATAGAAGATTTCATAATCAACCTCGTTGTCGGTATCTATTTCAATTTTTGAAAGTGCCTCGTTCCATTTTTCGTTTGCCGATTCTTTAATTTCATCAAAGCTCCTGCCTTCATTAAGAACATCATCTTTTGCCTTTTCAAAGCTTCTGGTGGTCACAGTAAGCCGAACCTCCGCTGTATCATCTTCAATGTCAAAAACACAGCCGAAGCTGTCCGTACACTCTTTGATGCCGATAGTTTTCTCTTTTATTTCGGAGCGATTTCTCCATAACCCTGAACTCTTTGAGCCTTTGCATTGAACATAAAAAAACAGTTTTACGCCCTGCATGATAACGCTCGCCTGAGCTTCTGTTTCCGATATTAAAGTAAGCTCCGAATACTCCGAAAAAGACCTTAGAGGCGCGTAAAGACCGTTGTTTGAGAAATCAACGGAAATTCTGCCGCCCCTATCTGCAAATTTGTATCTGTGAACGGCGCACTTTTCTGACACTGTTATTTCACATTTTGTCTTGTCAGGCTCAATTGTAACGGAATAGCAGCCCGGAGTGCCGCGTTCTTCGGACATATCTTTCAGCTTGTCCGTCTGACTTATATCACCGAAAAACGGCGTTGTGACAGCATAGTTGTAGTAGACTCTGATTGCACCCGTTCCGCTTTGGTTGAGGTGTGAAAAGCCCTTGATTTTATTGACATCGCTGAACTTCTTAATAGGCTCACCGCAGTTCATATAATGCCTGCCGTAACCTGCGGAATACCCACCGCTGTAAGGACAGCAGGACAGCTTCCCGAACGGAAGAACCGAACCCGGGTTAGTGTTGCCGCAGAGCGCTTTAATAAAATGCCATGAAGCGGCCGCGCCTTCAGCCTTTGGCAGGTCAATTTCACCGCTACCCTGAAAAACATTCACATATGCACAGTAATCTTTCATTTTCATCAGTCCTGTTAATTATTTTTCTATTTTTAATCTTATAGGAATATTATCAGAAATGAAGTCATAATTCAATAATTAGATTCAAAAAAATTGGATTTACAAGAAATTTAAAATACGACAATTTAACAAATTTCTTGACATAATTTATTATCGGGAATATAATTTACTTATATTAGACATTGGGAGTTTTTGTTTTGATTTTTCTCAGGAGGAGAGTTTTTGCGGCTCCTGTTTTTGGATGGCTTGCAGTCATGGCCGCGGATTCTTTACTTATAGTTTTAGTAACGTTCTTTTATCCGATAAGGGACATAGTACTAAAATATAATCCGGTGTGTTTGCTCAGCATTATGGGGCTTCGCTGCGGTCTGTGCGGCGGAACGCGTTGCCTGACAGCACTTGCACATGGCGATATTGTTTCCGCAGTCAGATTTAATGTCTTTCTTATTCTTGTAATATGCTATTGTCTGTTGGCGCTGTTCCTCGCTCACATATGTCTGGTTATTAAGAATCACAGGCTCCATGAATTTTTAAGAAAGCTCTGTTCTGTTAAAGCTCTTATAATTATTATGATAAGCTGGCTTTCTTTTATGGTCTTGAGAAATCTTGTTATTATTGCTGAAAAGCTGTTGTGATATTTATTCAGGTAATTATTTTCAGTTTACTGGAGATTTTTATAGTAAATTAATGGGAGATTTGAACTATGGACAACAATGAAAAACCGTTGAATGAAAACAATCAGCCGCAAAACGATGTTCCACAGCAGCCACAGTATAGTGCTCCACAGCCTCCGCAGTACATGCCTCCTCAGCAAGCATATGCAGTTCCACAGCAGCCGGCTACTGTTCCGGGCAAGGGAATGGGTATAGCAGGTATGATTCTTGGTATCTGCGGGCTTGTGTTTTTCTGTGTCGCTTATGTTGGTTTCCCATGCTCGGTTATTGGGCTTGCTCTTAGCGGAGTAAGTAAATCAAAAGCCAAGAAAGCCGGCATGAAGAACGGTATGGCAACTGCGGGTATAGTATTAAGCGTTATAGCTCTCGGATTTGACATTCTTGGTGTTACTGCTTTGGCAGGCGTTTACTCCACCATAATGGGTAGCCTTTAATTTCATGCTTTAGTTTACAGTGGGGGTTAATTTTAAAAAATTAAATAAAGAAAAGTAATTTTGCTTATCTTTACTACCCACGTCTATTCGATAGGCAGCAGATTGGCAAATGCATATGGGGACAGGGCAGAAGGTTTAACGCATTCTGCCTCCCTTGTTGCCTTTTGCCCAGTTAATTCTAAGCCATAATTATGGAAAATTTACTTGCAATTTGTGAATTCGTAAAGTATTTCACATGATTTCTTTTTACATAGATGGGAGATTAAGCTATGTACAACAATGATGAACCGTTGAATGATAACAATCAACAGCCTCCCGAGCAGCCAGCGGTTAATGATTCTCCTGCACAAACGCCAAAGCGGGACGCTCCGCAGTACGGGGCACAGCCGCCGCAGTACGGCACTCCGCAGCCGCCGCAGTACGGCGCTCCACGGCCGCCGCAGTACGGTGCTCCGCAGCAGCCACAGTATGGTGCTCCGCAGCCACCGCAGTACGGTGCCCCGCAATACCAATATGGTGCGCCTCAACAGTACGGTGCTCCTTACCAAAACGGTTTTCCGCGGTCTGCGCAATATGCGCCTCCTCAATATCCATATTCGTCAGAGGAAATCTCCGTCCCCGGCAAGGGCTTGGGCATAGCAGGTATGGTTCTCGGTATCTGCAGTATCGTTTTTTCCTGTTTATGGTATTTTGGCTTACCATGTGCGATTGTTGGTCTTGTCCTGAGTGCTGTCGGCTATTCAAAGGCAAAGAAAGTAAATATGAAAAACAGCATGGCATTGGCAGGAATTGTTTTGAGCGCTATATCTCTTGCCCTTGATATTCTTGTGGCAACTGTTTTTGCAAGCATATTCAGTGAAGCATTTAACAGCTTATTTGAAGAATTTCAATACAGTATATAATATTTGTCGCAGACAAAACAAGCAGTGGCTGCCGCAAAAACTTTCGTTTTGCGGCAGCTGATTTTTTGTTAAGAGGAGGACAAAAAAAATTCTACAAATGCAAAAATCAGGGCAGAACAGCGTCAGACGGCAAAAAAATGTCAGACAGTTTAAAAAGCTTGCAAAAACGCGTTGAGTTTGATATAATTTCAGCCGATAATCAAATATGCGGGTATGGCGGAATTGGCAGACGCGCCAGATTTAGGATCTGGTGGTAAC
>CAZBHG010000076.1:0-6012 GCA_964491735.1 uncultured Eubacteriales bacterium | reverse complement strand
GGTTTATCAAAAACCTGCTCCACTGCAATATTCATGACGGAATAACGGAATTTTACAACTGGTTTTTCTACGCAGATGAATATTATGACGTCTTTTCTTCTCCCAACTACCCGCAGTTCATGTTGAATGACAAAGCAGATTTGTCGCTAATACCGATGAAAAGCATTTCTTCAATCCACGATGACGGGTCCGCCCAAACCACGCAAGCCGTAACTACCGAAGATGTTGCTCTGACCGAGGCTGAGCAGGAAGTCACCGAGCCGACTGTTGCCTCGGATGAAGAGGATGTGCAAAGCCCGCAAACGGGTGAATTCGATGTAAGCGCAGCTTTATACTTTGCTGCGGCTGCCGCCGTCCTTGTTTTCACGGGAGCAATGTTTTTCAGGCGAAAAGAAAGAACGGATAATGTTTAACATATAAAAATCATAGTATTAAAATTGAATATGTCTGCAGTCAGGATGTGAGCCTTTGAGAAGCTACGCTAAAATAATAGCCTCCGTCTTGCTTGTGAGTCTGAGCATATTGATTGCCATGTCTGTCGTAGTTACAGGAAATCAATATATTGCCTCAAAGGCTCCGCTTGTTTGCCTGGACGCGGGGCACGGCGGTGATGATGTCGGCGCTGTTTTAGAAAGCTTTAAAAGATTTGAAAAGGATGACAACCTGACTTTTGCCCTTGCCGTTAAGGAAAAACTTGAAGCAAAAGGCTTCAGAGTGCTGCTGACGAGAGATGACGACTCCGAAGTGAAGCTCGCAAAACGGGTTAAAAAGGCAAACCGACACAAAGCCGATTTGTTTGTCTCCCTCCACCGGAACAGTGCGGTGTCGGGGAACGGCGTCGAGATATGGATTGGCAGCCAGAATGATGAGAA
Organism: uncultured Eubacteriales bacterium; assembly: GCA_964491735.1. Lineage (GTDB taxonomy): Bacteria > Bacillota > Clostridia > Oscillospirales > Acutalibacteraceae > JAAZFZ01. Next base: position 5,140 of record CAZBHG010000076.1, on the reverse strand, counting down.
CGAAAGGCTCCTTGCGCAAAACATTCTTGACAATCTGATTGACGTCGGGGTACAATCCGTCAGAGGCATAAAAATCGGATACAGAGACGGCGCCGATTTGGACTATTATATAAATAAGTACACAGACATGACAAGCTGTCTGGTCGAGCTTGGGTTTATTTCAGACGAAAAGGATAATGAATTGTTCGATAAAAATCTTGATGAATACGCAGAGGCTGTCGCGACAGGAATCGGGCAGTCTCTAAAGGAAGAAGAATGAAGCCGAAAGTCTATGCCGTTGAAATAAAATCAGCGATCGGCTGTAAAGCTAATGCACTTTACAGAGATAAACTAAAGCCCTCGCGACATCATGCAGATATTGCACTTGTCGGTCAGGCTTTGAGACGGTATGCGTTGAACAAAGAATTCGGCATCCCGTATGAAAATATGAAATTCGGGAAAAACGAGCATGGAAAACCGTTTTTAATCGGCTTCGAAAGCGTGTATTTTAACGTAAGCCACTCAGGCAATATCTGCGTTTGCGCTGTTTACGATAATGAGGTCGGTGTTGACATTCAGTTGAACAATCAGAATGTAAACGAAGCGCTGACGCAAAAATATTTCACCACGCGGGAGATTGAGCTGCTTTCCTCCGCCCCGCCGTCTGAAAAAGAGAGACTCTATTTTGACTTCTGGGCAAAACATGAAAGCCTTGTGAAATATTACGGGCTCGGCATTTCCGCCCTCGGCTCTGTCTCAGAAGCGGGAAGAATTTTTGAATTCTCCCATGAATTTGAGGGGTATTCGCTCAGCATTTGCTACTAGCACAGATACTGCTTCATGCGCTGGATATTGTTTTCTTCTATCTGGATAAGATTTGTCCCTAAATCCTTGACAGACTGGCTCGTATCGGTATATCTTTTTAAACTCCTTGACATATCTATAACCCCCATCATGCTGCCCTGAATCATCATCTCGGCAATATGGTCGGGGGTTTTGTCAACCATAGTGTTCATCTGAACTCCTGACCAAAGCCCGACCTGTGCCATCGGATTTTTTTCTTTCGGCAGGTTTTGCAGCTTTGCCAGCTCTGCCGTTGCCTTTGAGGCAATGCTTGAATACTGCTCGTGCTGTGTTCTCAGGTCGCCGAGAAGCCCTGCTTCGTCAACCTTTTCGCTCACCATCTGGATTGAATTGCCGCCCATCTGGGCATTCTGATAAATCCTGTTTAAAAATTCAACGTCTCTGTTATTAGTGTTATTATTGCTGTTTTCCGGCATATAACCACTCCTTTCAGTGGTTATATTTTGCAAAAAAATTAATAATATTCTTTGAGTTTACGCGTTTATCCGGTCAATTTCAGGCGGGATTATTTTTATTCGGTCGTACTTGATGTTTCGACTTCATGAGTCACTGCCGCATTGGTAACAAGATTCATGACCTTTGAGAGTAAAAGGTTCATTGTAATCTTATCTTTGCCCATTTTCTCCTCCATCTCTTCCTCGGACGAATACTTGCTTTCGTTATCCGCGTAGTATTTTGAAAGCCCCTCTTCATATTCTTCATCCGAAACCAGAAGTTTCTGCTCCTTGGCAATATAGTAGCAGACAAGCTCCTCGGCTACACATTTCTTGGCATATTTTTCTGCTTCCGCCTGAAAGTCCTCCTCAGTTTGATTTTTACTTTCAAGGTACTTCTCAAAGCTTATGGTACTCTGCCGCGCATTGCCCTCGTTAAGCTTATAATAACTGTCAATATATTTATCGAGCTGCTTCTGAGGATAATCAAGGATTTTGGCATTATCCATTACTGTGTCCCAGACATCGTCCATCTTATCCTCCTTCAAATCCTTCTCCATAGCTGTTTTCAGATATTCCACCAATTCGTCAAGAGTGGTGTAGCCTGAAAGGTCATAGATAACCTCCGCAGTAAGCTCCGAATATGAAATGTGCTGTATCTTTTTTATTTTAATGCTATAAATGATATTTTTGCCCGCGACATCACCGTAGCCCTCAGTGCCGGGGACTGCAAACTGAACCTTTGCTATCTGACCAACCTCGGCGCCAATTAGGTACTTACTCCATGTTGCAAAGGCATTTATGCCCGTTACAATTATGTAATCAGACTGGCTCCCGCCCTTAAAGGCGACATCGTCGATAGTCCCCACAATATCAACAGTGAGGTAATCGTCCTCCTCAACTGCCCTGTCCGTCACAGCTTTGCCGAGGGTATAATAGTTATTTTCATAAAGGCAATCCTTGATTGCAACGACGATTTCATCCTCTGCAACCTCGTCGGTTTTTTCGGTTTCAACACCGAGATACTGACCGACTTTTACATATTTGCTCAAATCCAATGTCTCATAGATAATTCCATCATCCGAGCTTTTTTTACCATTCGTTTTTGAGCAGCCGACGATGGCGGTTGCAGTAATAAACAGCATCGCAATAATAATTGCCGAAATCCTTTTCATCGTTCCACTCCCCCAATATCTCCGCTGTCATTGCGGAGATTTTTTAATCTTTCAACATCCGTTTTTTTGACCTTCATAATTATTCTCAGCTGAGCAAAAACCAGCTTTCGATAAAAAAGCATCAGCTTCAAGCACCTTACGACCCAAAAGAAAGGCAGCAGCAAATGATACTTTTTTAAAACGGGGTATGACTTGCTTAACCTAGAAAACGGCGGAAAAATCTTTTTAAAAATGTATTTGAGCTTCGCCGAATTGCAGCCGTCCTCTGCCATTTCTTCAAAATCAGTTGCAACTGTGTTTTTAAACTTGCCGAAAGTTCCGTTTGTCAGAATAAAATCACTCAGCTCACAAACCCCTTCACAATCAGCCCTGCCGCCAAACCAACACTCGCTGAGTTTTACGACATTGAATTCGAAACCCTTTATTCCGCAGCCTTCAAAAACGCTTTCAATATATTCCCTGTCAAGAGTTCGCCCAAGCTCCCTTAGATAAACAAAAACATCCATGACCGCGCGAACTCCTATTCCTGTTTTGGAAAAGTGTTTGAAGATATGCAGCAGCATATAAATATAAAAATCCTCTTTGGTCATCTCATAGCAGTGGGATGTGCCGCTCTTTTTTCTGCACCGTTCCCACGGGTCTGCAAAATATTCTTTGCCGTCATTGAGCAGAGACTTATGCATTTCAATGGCGGTGGACGGAGCTTTCTCAAAACTATATTCATTAATGTAAAACCCGGAGCCTGTATACCCCAGGCTCAGCATTACGCTGTTCATTTTTGGGTATTGCTCTTCCTTGAATAATATATCAATGTCGCCCATTGAGCGCATTTCCTTGCTCGGATAAAGCGACTTCATCACAAAGCCCTTTAAGAAAAGATTATCAATCCCCTCTTTTTCAAACTCGGTCATTATCAGTTCGCTTTCGGCACTTTGAACGGCTTCACGGATAGTATGCTTTTTAAATGCCTGATAAAACTGTTTCGAAATCTCATCCGGCAGTTTTAGCTTTTTAACCGAATAGTATATCGTACTTTCGACATTATGGAGCCTGCACAGTAAAAAAACCTTAGCCCAATCCAAATTCGGGGGTGCAGGCAAAGGCTCCGACGAGTTCAGCGCCGCCCTGAGCAGTTCAACAAAATATTCATATTCAACATTTTTATAAATCATATATAAACCGCCTGTGACAATTTCTAAAAATTAAACCTGTATAATCGAGCCTCTGAGCGAATGAACCACTTACACACTGGTAATAATTAATTTATGAGTTATGTGTGTAGGAGGTTTCTTAATGCAGTATAACAAAGTTGAAATTTGCGGTGTCAACACCGCAAAACTGAAGGTACTCAAAGAGGCAGAAAACGTTGAGCTGCTGCGGAGAACCAAGACCGGTGACGCAAGCGCAAGAGACGAACTGATTAACGGAAACCTTCGCCTCATTTTAAGTGTCATTCAGCGATTCACAAACAGGGGCGAAAATCTTGACGACCTTTTTCAGGTTGGCTGCATAGGTCTGATTAAAGCAATCGACAATTTTGACATGAATCAGAAAGTGCGCCTGTCAACCTACGCCGTCCCGATGATAATCGGAGAAATCCGCAGGTATCTGAGGGATAACAATTCCGTAAGGGTAAGCCGCTCAATGAGGGATACGGCTTATCACGCGATGCAGGTCAAGGAACGGCTTGTAAACGAGCTTCAAAGGGACCCAACGGTGGAAGAAATCGCGAACGAACTGGGTGTCAAGAAAGAGGAGGTTGTCCTCGCTCTGGAATCAATTATCGAACCAGTTTCTCTTTATGAGCCTGTTTACTCGGACGGGAGCGATACAATTTATGTTATGGATCAGGTCGGTGACCAGAACAGCGCCGATGGTTGGATAGATGAAATCCTCCTGCGTCAATCCATCAAGGACCTTGAACCAAGGGAGAAAAAAATTCTATATCTCCGATTCCTTCAGGGAAAAACTCAGATGGAGGTCGCAAAGGAAATCGGAATTTCGCAGGCTCAGGTCTCAAGGCTTGAAAAATGCGCTCTCGACAGAATCAAAAATACGAATTAAGGTTTGTAATACCTTATATTATACGGATGCAGGCTCCTTAATATATTTGTCAACAAATCCCCTGATTTTTGCTTCATATTCTTCCTTGCCATCATAATAACTGAATGCATGAACGGCCCCCTTGACGATCAGCAAATCCTTAGGAACAGTGCAGGCTTCATAAAGCCTCAGCCCCATGCTTGTAGGCACAAAGGTGTCGCTGTCACCGTGAACAAACAGTATCGGTTTTTTTGAAAGCGGCATTTTACCGATACAATCCGCATCATTAAGAAAATATCCTGCTCTGATTTTGCACATAATGCTGGAAAGCTTGATAAGAAAGCCGAATTTGAAACCGATCATATCTTTCACAGTGTTTGCAACTTCCTCCTCGGCGTTGGTATAGCCGCAATCCTCAATAATAAACTTAACCTGCTTTACAAGCATAACCGTTGCGGCGCCCATTGAAATGCCGTGAAGGACAATCTCAATATCCTCGCCGAACCGCCCTATCAGATAGCCTATCCACTGCAATATATCCTTATGGTCAAGCGCGCCGAACCCGATATATTTGCCTTCACTCCTGCCATGCCCCTGATGGTCCGGAAATAGGCAGTTGAAGCCAAGCTCCTGATGGTAGAACGG
>CAZBHG010000075.1:0-6167 GCA_964491735.1 uncultured Eubacteriales bacterium | reverse complement strand
AAGTTTATAATCGTGGAAATATATGGTATATAAAAACACGCTCAGACAAAATTGTTTGGGCGTGTTCTTTGATATAATCTATATTTAATTATCTGTTTGAATTGCTGTGGATAACCTTAGCCGGCACACCGACTGCCGTGCAATTTTCGGGAACATCCCTGATTACGACGGCACCCGCGCCGATAATTGAGCCTTTGCCTATGGTTTTGCCTTGAATAATGTTGCAGCCGACTCCTATCTCGGCATTGTCATTGATTTTAACATTGCCGGAGATATTGACGCTCGGATAAAGTGTCACAAAATCGCTTAAATTCGCATCGTGCCCTATTGTACAGTCATTGCTTATAAGGGCAAAATCACCTATTTCGATATCTACAGTCGCAATGCATGAAAAACATACTATGCAGCCTATACCGAACTTCACCGTATCTGAAAATCTGAAATCGTCTGCAAAAATGTTTGGAAAATGTAAATGGTTGTTTTTTGAAATCTTTTCATATATTAAACGTCTGGCAGCAGAATTGCCGACACAAACGGCAGCGGAAACAGCTTTATTATAATTCAGAAGCCAGTCTGTATCACCCAAAACGGGCAGACCATGTATTAAACTTCCCCTTTCCCTGGCATCATCAACAAAGCCAAGGATATTAAATCTTTTATTTCGGATATTGATTTCATTGAGTTCAAACAATACCTCTCGTCCAAGACCGCCGGCGCCGATAATTACAATATCTTCAAGTGGCACATCAACACCTCATTTCGGTGTGATTATATCATAATATTGTAATTTTTACAACATAAGCTGATTATGTTATACTGCCGCGATTGAAGAAGAGGCGTTGCTGACAATGCCGAGGCTGACTGAAAGCGCCTTATCAATCCTGTTCATTTCAATCTCATTCAAGTTACCCATTTTTTCTTTCAACCTGCGTTTGTCAATTGTCCTCACCTGCTCCAGAAGAACAATCGAATCCTTTGCCAAACCGCAGCCGTCCGCATTAACCTGAATATGTGTCGGGAGGCTGGTTTTAAACCTTTGACTTGTTATTGCCGCTGCAATAACAGTTGGGCTGAATTTGTTGCCGACATCATTTTGAACAATCAGAACCGGGCGAATTCCACCCTGTTCAGAGCCAATTACGGGGCTTAAATCCGCATAAAAAATATCTCCCCGTTTAACTGTCATTTTAATCACTCTCCATATTTTTGAATGGCAGTAATATTTTTGCCACTCATGGGCGCAATTAAACATAGTTAAAAATCAGGGAGCAAATTTTTTATGTCTGCGCAGGTATTTTTACTCCATTATATGGCAGACATCTTGTTTTGACATAGCTTATCCCGCAATTTTTGTCAAAATTTAAACATTTTTGCTATTTTTTGCCTCTCATAAAATTTGATACTTTATGATATCTCTTTAAAATTTGAAAACTGAACGGTTAAATCAAGGGACGGAGCTGAAAAAAATTCAAGGTAGCCTGTGTCGCCGTTCTGCCTGAGAATATAACTTCCTGATGAGTTCACACCTTTATATTCCCAAACTCCTTCATTCTGAGTCGCGGTTATTTCGGTGTTTTTTACCGCCGCTTCAACTGAATTGACAAGCTCGGTGCCGAAAGCAGTCTGTGGAAACCGTGAAAGGTCCATATCAAAACTAAGCCCTTCATAGGTTACTGTGCAGGTACTTCCTGTTATTTTTAGAATCAGGCCTTTAATCGTATCCGGCGTAAGCATCTCTATTGTGTTTGTGCCGAGTCCGTCCCGCGTCCAGTGAGCCGTAATTTCAGACTCATTGAAACGGACATTCAAATCAGTTTCAAAGCTTTGAGGTATTACCGGAGGAGTGGCGGAGATTTTTGAACATGCTGTCAATAATAAAACTAAAGCCAAGCATAGGATAAGCAGACGTTTCATGGTATCACCTGTTACTCAAATTTTGAAAGCAACAAAGGCAATTGCTGAGCACATAATGTAGGTGTAAGGCCTCTCTGCGAATATTTTTTTGCGACCTCGTCGCCGGCCATGCCATGAATGTATACCGCACTGACAGCGGCTGCCTCGCATGACATTCCCTGCGCAACAAAAGACGCCATAATACCTGCCAGAAGGTCTCCGCTGCCGCCGACAGCCAAGCCGGGGTTCCCCGTTATGTTGATATAAACAAGGTCATTGTACGGGGAAGCAACAACGGTATTGGCTCCCTTGAGCACAAGTGTTACTCCGTAACTGTCTGCAAAGTCTTTCGCTGCTTTCACCCTGTTTTTCTGAATGAAATCAACTGAAAGGCCGGTCAGTTTAGACATTTCACCGGGGTGCGGCGTAAGAATCAAAGGAACGCTTGCTGCTTTCAGTATATCTATATTTCCTGATATGGCATTTATTCCATCAGCATCCAATATTATTGGGCATTTTGCATCTTCCAGAACACTGCAAACAAGCTCTTTGGTGTCGCCGCATATGCCTATGCCGCAGCCGATAAGCAAAGCATTAGCTTTTTTCATAGCCTGACGTAGTTTTGGAAGGGCTGATATTGAAAACATTCCCTGCTGATTGGAGTTAAGCGGGAGCAGAATCGGCTCGGTTAGCTTCGCACCGATTGCAGGATAGGCACAATCGGGGAAAGCAGCCGTCACAAGCCCTGCGCCGCTGTTTACTGCACCCGTTGCCGCCAGAACAGCGGCACCCTGAAAATTCATGCACCCGCAAACGCTCAATAAATGACCGTAATCCCCTTTATGTGAAAGAGGACCGCGTTTTTTGAAGTTTGATTTGATTTCCGCTTCTCTCAGGGTATAGACACCGCCTTTTTCAAGGATATCGTAGCAGCTCTCGTCAATGCCGATTTCCGCAATCCTGATTTTGCCGCATGAGAGAGAAGCGGGCAAAAAAACATGCGCTATTTTGAGAGATGATATCGCAATTGTCATATCCGCCTTAAAGCATGTTGATGTTATCTCCCCGCTGTCACATGAAATTCCGCTTGGAACATCTATCGCAACCTTATATCCGTTTGATTCGGACATAATATTTATAAGCTTTTCAAGCTCGCCGCTGATAATACCGAAAAATCCGAAGCCGAAAACAGCGTCAATAATAATCTGTGAGCCTCTAATAACCTTTTCGGCAAGCTCACTGTCATAACGGCAGTCAATAATAGCGGCCTGCGAGTCTCTCAGCCTGTTAAACATTAAAATTGAGTCCTCAGCAGACGGATAGCCCAATGCAAGGATGATGTTGACCTTGTACCCGTATTCAAGGAGCTTTCTCGCAATAACAAATCCGTCTCCTCCGTTTTTACCTTTGCCGCAGACAATGGCGATGCTTTTTATATTCATATCCATGCTTGCATCAATAATTTCATTTTTAATTATTTTTGCACATGCAGAGCCGGCATTTTCCATCATCCTCGAGTATTCAAACCCGTTTTCAAAAGCGCGCTGTTCGACCTTTTTCATTTGTTCAGAAGTAAGTATTCTCATAATCTGCACCTCCGGTTTTAATAATTCTATCACTCAAATATAATCTTAGCAAGTAATTCCTTAATTTAATCTTGCAAATCATTGCATAACATGTTAAAATAATGCTATTCAAAATGCGTTGATGGAGAGAGTAGGCATTGCGTCGGGTCGGTCAGAGAGAGTGCTCACAGGCTGAAATGCACTTGCGTCCCTGCTTTGTTGAAGTTCACTCCGGAGCGGTGCTGCTGAAGCCTTTGGTTGTAGGCGGCAACGGTTCACTCCCGTTATGAAGTGGAGCACACCATCGAGTGTGTAAAGTGTTTGCCTTTTGGCAAAAATGCAGGGTGGTACCGCGGAGCTTTGCCTTCGTCCCTCATTTGGGGCGAAGGCTTTTTGTTTTCGCCTGAACGCTATAATCAGGAAAGGATAATCAGTATGAAAGAACAACTTGAAGCTATGCGAAATGCTGTCAGCGAGAAGCTTGCGCAGGTGACTACCCGTCAGGAACTTGAAGCATTGCGGGTCGAATATTTTGGCAAAAAAGGTCAACTCACATCAATTCTAAAGCAAATGGGCGGGCTTTCCGCGGAGGAAAGACCTGTCATGGGGCAGCTTGCGAACGAAGTCAGAGCGTTTCTGGAGAACCTTATGGCGCAGCGCACCGAGCAATTGAAAGCCCTTGAAATTGAGCAAAGGCTCAAGGACGAAAAGCTTGATATAACAATTCCGGGCAAAAACTATACTCTCGGTCACAAGCATCCTCTTTCAATAGTTTTAGATGAAGTGAAAGACATATTCCTCGGTATGGGCTTTGACATTGCGACAGGTCCGGAGATTGAGTGGGACTATTATAATTTTGAGGCTCTCAATATCCCAAAAAATCATCCGTCAAGGGATACGCAGGACACTTTTTATATTACAGAAAACATGCTTCTCCGCACACAAACCTCACCTGTTCAGATTCGCGTCATGGAAAAGCAGACGCCGCCAATAAGAATCATCGCCCCGGGCAGAGTTTATCGCTCGGATGCAGTCGATGCGACCCATTCCCCTCTTTTCCATCAGATTGAAGGGCTTGTGGTTGACAAGGGCATAACTATGGGAGATTTGAAGGGCTGCCTTGAGGCATTTGCCAAAAGGCTTTACGGAGACAATACGAAAATCCGTCTTCGTCCCCACCATTTCCCGTTTACAGAGCCTTCATGCGAAATTGACGTTTCATGCTTCCGCTGCGGCGGAAAAGGCTGTCCGATGTGCAAGGGCGAGGGTTGGATTGAGATTCTCGGCGCGGGCATGGTACATCCAAAAGTTCTTAAAAACGGCGGAATTGACCCGGAAATTTACAGCGGATTTGCTTTCGGTGTCGGTCTTGAGCGCCTGACACTGTTCAGGTTTCAGATTGACGATATGCGTCTTTTGTTCGAAAATGACCAGAAATTTCTTAATCAGTTTTAACAGGGGGTGTGAGAAATGAATTTATCAAAAAAATGGTTAAGCGATTATGTAGCTTTAAATGTAAGCGATAAAGAATTTGCAGATATTATGACATTATCCGGCTCAAAGGTTGAAGGCTTTGAGGCAGAAGGTTCGGAGCTAAAAAATATAGTTGTCGGCAAAATCAATACGCTCGAAAAGCATCCCGATTCCGACCATATGTGGGTCTGCTCCGTTGACATTGGCAAAAAAGAGCCTCTGCAGATTGTTACAGGCGCGCAGAATCTGAACGCCGGTGATTATGTTCCGGTTGCGCTTGACAATTCAGTCGTTCACGGAGGAAAAGAGATAAAATCAGGCAAGCTCAGAGGCGTTGAAAGCTGCGGTATGCTCTGCTCTCTTGCCGAGCTTGGTTTGACGGTTCACAGCTTTCCATATGCCATAGCCGACGGCATTTTCGTTCTCGGCGACGACTGCGATAAGACTTTGGGGTCAGATATTCATAAGGCAATCGGTTTGGATGACGTTGTTACTGAATTTGAAATCACGCCCAACAGGCCGGACTGCCTTTCAATCACAGGTCTTGCCCGCGAGGCGGCGGCAAGCTTCGACGTACCGCTCAACATTAAAGAGCCTGAAGTAAAGCCCGGTAAAGGCAATGTTGACGAGCTTCTGAAGGTCAGAATTGAGTCGCCCGATAAGTGCTACCGTTATGTTGGCGCCATTGTGGAAAACGTCCGAATTGCCCCCTCTCCACGTTGGCTCAGAGAGCGTCTGAGAGCTTGCGGCGTCAGACCAATCAATAACATCGTTGACATAACAAACTTCGTCATGCTTGAATACGGTCAGCCTATGCACGCCTTTGATTTGAGATATCTTGAGGGAAATCAGGTGATTGTGAGAACAGCCGCACAAGGCGAAACCATAACAACTCTTGACGGCATTGAGCGCAAGCTTGAACCTGATATGCTCGTAATTGCCGACGCAAAAAAGCCCGTTGCCGTTGCAGGCGTTATGGGCGGAGAATTCAGCGGAATTATGGACGACACAAAAACGATTGTTTTTGAATCCGCATGCTTTAACGGCACAAGCGTACGCATTACTTCAAAAAAGCTTGGTTTAAGAACTGAGGCATCAGCCCGTTTTGAAAAGCAGCTTGACCCTCAGGGCTGCCTCGCCTGCCTGAACCGCGCTTTGGAGCTTGTTCAGATTCTCAGCGCCGGTGATTGCCTTCAAGCCGCAGATTGCCTACTTTGCCGCCCACCGCGCCGAAGA
>CAZBHG010000074.1:0-6281 GCA_964491735.1 uncultured Eubacteriales bacterium | reverse complement strand
TGTGCAGAGCTAAAAAAATAGTTTATACGGATGAGCGGCTTTACTATTATTATTACAGAATCGGAAGTCAGATGCATGAAAACAGAAAAGTTGACTTAAGCGTAACCCTGAAAAACTACAATTTGATTTTTGAGAACCATTATAATTGCTATTTGCAAGCCGGTTTTGAAGATGTTTTGGTCAGCAGCCTGAAGATCGCCTGCAATAGTTTTATAAGTATTTATCAGTCAACTGAAGATAACGGTTTAAAGAGTCAGGCAAAACAAAGTTTCAAAAACTTTTTTTACAAATTCGCAAATATGAAATCGTTGAATAAAAAGAGCTATATCATTCTGCTATTATTCGATTTGTCACCATTTTTATATAATATTGCAATTAAAATATTTAAGAGGCATAGTAACGCTCATTAAGAAATATCTATAAATTTAATTTGCCGCCCCCATAATCTCAAACGCCTTGTTGAGTATGGTCAGCTGATCGTCGCCGGAAAACAGCCTGACTGCGATATGAGGCTTGCCTGTGGCGCTCACAGTTATCCTGCCGTGCATTTTTTGTGCAAGGCGGGTAATTTTTGTCATATTAAGGTCTTCAATATAGAGCAGAAGTTTGTCATCCTTCCGCCCGATTTCATATACGCCCTGATTGATGGCGGAGCCGCGCAGGAGCGATACCGTGATAAGCCCCAAAACGCTTGCAGGCGGCTCACCGAAGCGGTCAATCAGCTCGTCAATAACATCGTCGGCGTCTTCTCTGCTTCTTATATCCGCAATTCTCCTGTACATGGATAGCTTGTGCGGCACGCTGACGATATAATCTTCGGGAATATGCGCGTCAATCGGCAAATCAATAAGACACTCACGTTCCGGCTTTTCGGGCTTTTCGCCCTTTTCCTCACTGATTGCCTGAGAGAGCATCTTGATATACATATCATAACCAACAGCCTCCATATGCCCGTGCTGTTGGGAGCCCAGAATGTTTCCGGCACCCCTGAGCTCAAGGTCGCGCATTGCGATTTTGAAGCCAGAACCGAACTCCGTATATTCACGGATTGCGCTGAGCCTTCTTTCTGCAATTTCGGTGAGCTGTTTGCCCCTTGTAAAGGTAAGATATGCGCTTGCACGCCTTGAAGAACGCCCGACTCTGCCTCTTATCTGGTGGAGCTGGGCGAGTCCCATTTTATCGGCATCCTCAATTATCAATGTGTTGACATTGGGCACATCGACACCCGTTTCGATAATTGTTGTGCATACGAGGATATCAATTTCACCTTCAAGCAGCGAGCGCCAGACATTGCTTATGTCATCCTCATTCATTTGACCGTGAGCGATGCCGACAGTTGCGTCAGGCATGAACTCCTTGACCCTTGCAGCTGTTTTTTCAATCGTCTCGACTCTGTTATGAAGATAGTATACCTGCCCGCCGCGCCGCAGCTCTGCGGACATAGCCTGAGCCAGTACATCCATGCTATGTTCAATAACATAGGTCTGAACGGGAAATCTGTCCTGCGGAGCTTCCTCAATGATTGACATGTCACGAATGCCTGACATCGCCATATTGAGCGTTCTGGGTATGGGAGTTGCCGTAAGAGTCAGGACGTCGACACAGGGGAAAAGCTCCTTGAGCTTTTCCTTTTGCGCAACACCGAATCTCTGCTCTTCATCGACGATTATCAGCCCCAGGTTTTTGAATTCGACGTCCTTTGAAATCAGCCTGTGCGTACCCACAACTATGTCAACCGAGCCTCTTTTTAAACCCTTGAGAGTTTTGGCGATGTCGGTCGGGGAGCAGAAGCGTGAGAGCATTGCCGATTCAATAGGAAACCCGTCAAACCTCTTTTGTATGGTCTGAAAATGTTGAAGTGCCAGAATAGTCGTAGGGACAAGGATAGCACACTGCTTGCCGTCGGCGGCGCATTTGAATGCGCCTCTTAATGCAACCTCGGTTTTGCCGAAGCCGACATCGCCGCAGAGCAGTCTGTCCATCGGATAGGGCTTTTCCATATCATTTTTGATTTCGTCAATGCAGCGAAGCTGGTCGGAGGTCTCTTCAAATTCAAAGCGGCGTTCAAAGTCGTTTTGCATGTCGATATCGGGTGAAAAGGCAAAGCCCTTGATTTGCAGCCTTTTTGAATAAAGCTCGATAAGCTCCTGAGCCATGTCCGAAACAGCCGAGCGGACACGGTTGCGGGTCTTCTGCCATTCGTTGCCGCCCAGTTTATTGAGCTTGACATGTGCGGTTTCACTGTTTGAGCCGACATATTTTGAAACCTGGTCAAGCTGTGTGACGGGGATATATAATATATCGCCTTTGTCGTATTTGATTTTAATATAATCCTTGACGGTGCCGCTTGCTTCAAGCTTGGTTATGCCCTCAAAAATGCCGATGCCGTGCTTTTCGTGAACGATATAGTCGCCCCTGTGCAGCTCTTCCAGATTATTAAAAGCGTTTTTACTGCTTTTCTTTTTTACTTTTGAAGATACCGAGCTTCTGCTGCCGTAGGTTATAAGTGTAAACTTCTCCTGCGGATATTCAAAGCCTGCGGAGAGATTGCCGGGCAGCACATAAACCATATCAGGCATGAATTCATCGGGGAACGAGCGCAGATATAAGCTGTTTATGCCCTCTTTGGCGAGGTCTTCACTAAGTGTCATCGCGGATTTCGGCGTGCCCGCAAGTATAACGCATGTCCATCCGCTTCTTTGCATGAGCGGCGCGACATCCTCAAGAAGGAATGACAGCGAGCCGTTCCACGGAGCTATCTGCCGGGCGCTGATGTTGACAAGCTCCTTCACGGGAGTGTCAAAACTGCCTCTGGGCAGGTTGTCAAGGTATATCGCGCCCATTTGTTCATAGAGCCGCAAAAGCTCGCTCCAGGTGAGCGTGAAGCGGTCAAGCCCTTTGCAGAGCACACCCTCCTCAAAGAGAGATTTTATATCCTCATTTATGAGAGTTTCACATGCCTTTGCGCGCTCCCTGACCGCAAAGCTGTCACTCACAAACAGATGCGAATTTTTGGCATAGTCAAAAACAGTTGTTGCCTGCGGATAAATTAAGGGCAGATACCTGTCCAGCGAGGGAAGCCTGATGCCTGATTCGAGCCTTTGAATATCGGAATTCAGGGACGCTTTGCTTTTGACGGCGCCCTTGCCTTTTATATTTGCGGAAAGCTCCGAAATGAGATTTATAAGAGCCGCGCTGTCCTCAAAAACAATTTCGTTTGCGGGGATTATTTTTATGATATCGACAGCGTCCGTTCTCCTCTGGCTTTCGACATCGAAGAACGCCATTGAGTCAATGCTGTCGCCCCAGAATTCAATTCTGCACGGCATTTCGTAGTTGGGCGTGAAGAAGTCAAGAATGCCGCCCCTGAGCGCAAACTGACCGGAGCCGTCAACCTGCTGGCTTCTTGTGTAGCCGGCTCTCAAAAGCAGGGAAATAATTGAGTCAACACTGACCTCTTCGCCGCATTTTAAAATCATTCTTTTTTTCTCAAGCTCTGCGGTGGGAATGGTCAGCTGCATTGCCGCTTCGACCGAGCAGACAATAATATCCAACTCGCCTGAAAGCATTTTGTCAAGCACGCCAAGGCGAAGATGCTCATATTCCCTTGAATGGCTTTCGGTCGAGCGGAAAACGAAATCCCTTGCGGGGTAGGATGCTGCACGTTTGCCCAAAGCGCACAAGTCACCTGCAAGCCGTGAAGCCTGCGATTCATCGGGGGTAATGATAACAGAACCCGAGGGGAACTCCCCGCACAGGCGGGCGGTCAAATCTGCCTTATGGATATGGGAAAGCCCCAGCACACCCATAGGCAGCCGGTTCTTTTTTATGCCCGTCGCAATGGTTTTGTATTCGGGCGATGAATTCAGTTTTAGTGAGAAACAATCCATTGTTACCTCTAAATAAATCTGATTATCGGGTAATCAGATATTTATGCCTTTTAACCTCATAGCACTCTTGAGCTTTTCAACATCACCGTCAGAAAAGCAGTAACCATCCATTCCCGCTTCCTTGGCTCCGTCAATATTAATCTGCATGTCGTCAATAAAATAGGATTCTTCCGGCTTGATATCAAAGGATTTATATAGTATTTCGTAAAGCTCCCTTTCGGGCTTGAGTAATAAATAATCTGCTGAAATGATAAAGCCGTCAAAAAGTTTAAAAGCGGGGTAATTATCCTTACTCTTATAAAAATCACGGGACGCGTTTGAAAGAAGATATATTTTATACCCGTTTTCCTTGAGAATCTTTACAACCTCATATATGTCCTCTTTGGGAGGCATCTCGTCAAACCAGTTGAGAATAATATCACAAACCTTGTCTCTGAGATGCGGCGGTATTTTTTCAGCGGCATAAGCCTGCAGCTGTTCAACGGAAATAGTACCCCTGTCCATATCCCGCCAGATTGGAGCCTGAAAAACTTCTTTTAAAATCAGCTGCCTGTCGTTCTCATTGTCAAAGTATTTTTTTAATGTATATTCCGGGCGGAAATCAATAATAACCCCACCCATATCAAATATTATGTTTTTGATAGCCATATATTCACCGCTCCCTTGAACTTGCTCGGAGTCTCTTTTGAAAAGCGCCGTCAGCGAGACATCAATTATAATACATTTTGCCTGGAATTTCAATTTATAAATTAATTTTTTAGCCAAAATTTAACAATAATTTTTAGGTCATAACATGTAATATTATCTGGTAACTCCCAGTTTTTTGCAAAAAATTGGATTTGTATAATATAAAAAGTTGTATTATAATGGATGCAGTGGAAAAATGTCGCATCATATGAAAGCGGGGATAAAAATGAGCTTCATAGAATTTGACAATGTATACAAAAGGTACCAGATGGGCGAGGTAGTAATAAGCGCCGCTGACGGTGTGTCCTTCAGTATTGAACAGGGTGAATTTTGTGTAATAGTCGGCCCGAGCGGGGCGGGGAAGACCACCGTTTTGAATATTTTAGGCGGAATGGACGACAGCAACGACGGCAAAATCCGTGTTGCGGGCGACCTTATCAACGAATATGACAAAAAGAGGCTGATTGAATACAGGCGTTATGACGTCGGCTTTGTTTTTCAGTTTTATAATCTTGTCCAGAACCTGACGGCACTTGAAAATGTTGAGCTTGCGACTCAAATCGGTAACAAGTCTCTTGATGCCCAAAAGGTGCTTGAAAGGGTGGGGCTTGGCGACAGGATGAATAACTTCCCTTCCCAGCTTTCGGGCGGAGAGCAGCAGCGTGTTTCCATTGCAAGGGCTCTTGCAAAAAATCCAAAGCTTTTACTGTGCGATGAGCCTACAGGCGCACTCGACTACAAAACAGGCAAGCAGATTCTGAAGCTTTTACAGAATGCAAGCGTTGAAACAGGCATGACCGTTGTTGTAATCACTCACAATCAGGCGATTACTCCGATGGCAAATCGAATTATCGCGATGCGAAGCGGCAGAGTACATAGTATAGAGGTAAATACAAATCCCATGCCTGTCGAAAGGATTGAATGGTAATGAGCAAGGCGTTATTTAAAGACACCCTGCGTTCAATCAAAAAGAGCATGTCCCGATTTGTATCTATTATTGCCATAGTAGCGTTGGGAACGTGTTTTTTCGAGGGAATCAATGCCGTTTCGCCCGACATGAGGGCAACGGCAAATGAGTATTTTATTGATAAAAATTTAATGGATATAAACGTGGTTTCGTCTGTCGGCTTAACAGAAAGGGATGCGCGAAAAATCAGTGAGATTGACGGTGTAGAATCTGTTATGCCTTCAAAAACCGCAGATGCCCTTGTCAATATTGACGGCAAGGGTCTGCTTGGCGTTGACGGCTCTGTTTTCAGCTGCCGCGCATATTCGCTTGACCTTGACAATGTGGCTCAGGGTGCTGCCGAAAATGAAAGCTATCTCAACAGGCTGACTCTTGTTGAGGGAAGATTTCCAAACAACGTCAATGAATGTGTTGTTGACGGCTGCGATACCGCAGTGCCGGATGAGCTTGCGGTAGGGCAGAAAATTACGCTTGTCGGTGACGGGTCAAATATTTCATCGGCTCTTTCGGTGACCGAATTTACAATTGTCGGCATAGTCGAAACGCCGCTCTACATTTCGTTCGAGAGGGGAAGCACCCTTGCGGGCAGCGGAAAGCTGGGCGGGTTTGTTTATATTTCGGATAAGGCGTTCTGTGCGGATTACTATTCGAGCATATACGTCACAGTCAGCGGGGCGGAAAACTACTCTGCATATTCCGATGACTACGAGGAATTTATTGCGCCCGTAATTGACAAT
>CAZBHG010000073.1:3280-6287 GCA_964491735.1 uncultured Eubacteriales bacterium | reverse complement strand
CGCTTAAAGATGACGGCTATAAAATAACGGACAGCATCGGTAAAAACGGAATTGAAGGGGCAATGGAGTCCTATCTCAGAGGCACGGACGGCAAAAAAAGCGTCTTAACCGCAAGCGACGGGACAGTAACGACAGATATTACGCAGGAGGCGAAGCAGGGTGACTCGGTCATTCTGACCATTGACAAAAAGCTTCAGGAGGTCACTCAGGATGCACTCAAGGAGCGTCTGCTTGAGCTTGAAAACGTAGGCTCGCCCAAAGGCGCGGCAATTGTGATGGATGTCAACACCTTTGAAATTCTTGCGTGTGCAACCTACCCTTCCTATGATGCTTCAACATATAAAGAGAATTACGCAAAGCTTGCCGCCGACAAGACTTCGCCGCTCTGGAACAGGGCGCTAATGAGCACCTACGAGCCCGGCTCGACAATCAAGCCCTCCGTGGCTATAGCCGCTCTTGAGGAGGGCGTTATTACGGAAAGTACCGTTATCTATTGCTCGGGAACATATAGGTATCTTGACTCAACCTTCAAGTGTGAGAGAAACCATTCGAACAGAAGACAGACGGTTAAGCTTGCTATAAAAGAATCCTGCAATATATTCTTTTATGAGTGCGGTCGGCTTTTGGGATATTCCAGAATGAATGAATACCGTTCCCTGCTCGGGCTTGGTCAGAAAACAGGCATTGAACTCAATGAAGCGACCGGAGTTATGGACAGCCCCGAATACCGTGAATCCGTCGGCGGTACATGGCAGCCCGGCTATAATATTCAGACTGCTATCGGTCAGGGAAATCTGTTCACGCCTGTTCAGCTTGCGGTCTATTGCTCAACAATTGCAAACGGCGGCACAAGATATAAAGCCCATTTTGTAAAATCCGTGCGCACCTACGGCACATATGATACGGTGCTTGAAAATAAGGCGGAGGTAGTCTGCGAAACGGGCATAAGCCAGAAAACCCTCGGAATTGTCAGAGAGGCTATGCTTGGAGTCGGTTCATCAGGCTTTGTCGGGACAGCTTTTTCCAAACTCCCCGTTGATGTTGCCGCGAAAACCGGCACTTCGCAGGTAATTCGGACAATTGACGGAAAACAGCAGAAAATAAACAACGTGTTTTTGATTTCCTTCGCACCTTATGATGATCCTCAGATTTGCGTTGTTCTTGCGGCAGAGGGCACCAGCAGTTCGGTTGCAATTTCTCCGATTGCTGCAAAGATATATGACTATTATTTTTCAAACATGGGTGAGATTTCTTCATCACAAAATGAGAATATCTTGCTTAACTGAATTGTATGCTTTATTTGTTTACGGTCGGGAGGGACGAAAAATGGCAAAAAAAATCGTAGTGGCGTCCGGCAAAGGCGGGGTCGGCAAATCCTCAGCTGTTTGCGGTCTGTGCCGCAGCTTAATATCGCTCGGCAAAAAGGTGCTTGTGATTGATTTTGACATAGGGCTGCGCG
This sequence comes from uncultured Eubacteriales bacterium, assembly GCA_964491735.1. Lineage (GTDB taxonomy): Bacteria > Bacillota > Clostridia > Oscillospirales > Acutalibacteraceae > JAAZFZ01. The sequence continues at coordinate 4,828 of CAZBHG010000073.1, read as the reverse complement.
GGCTTGATTTGATTTTCGGGGTATCTCAGAAGGTCGTTTTTGACTGGGGAGACGTTATCCTCGGCAGATGCGAGATTGAGAAAGCTTTTATATTTGCTGACGGAGCTTCTCTCCTCGCTGCACCGCGTGAGTTTTCGGATAAATTCGATAACGGAACGATAAAAACGCTTCTCGACAGTGTGGATTCATTCTTTGACTATATACTGCTCGATGCTCCTGCCGGAATTTCAAGAGGATTTTACCTTGCCGCCTGTTGTGCGGACAGGGCTTTGATAGTTTCGACACCCGACAGTATTTGTGTGCGGTGCGGTTTCCTGACGGCGGAAAAGCTGCTCGAACTCGGCATAAAGGATATAAGGCTGATAATAAACAGATTTGACAGGCGGCCCGCAGAGCGCCGCAGGCTTCCGAACATTGATGATGTGATTGATTCGGCAGGCGTTCAGCTTATCGGTGTTGTGCCTGAGGATACAGAGGTAATTTATTCTCTTTCCAACGGTGAAAAGCTTTCGGAGAAAAGCCTTGCGGGAGCCGCCTTTTTAAGAATTTCAAAACGGGTCAGCGGTGAAAATGTTCCGCTGAACCTTAATCTCCTGCCTTGATTTGGAGAAGACGATATGATTAACGATTCAACGATTGCCGCTGTCGCTACGCCTCAGGCTGCGGGCGGCATTGGTATTGTCCGGATATCCGGCAAGGATGCTGTTGCCGTTGCTCAAAAAGTGTTTATGGCAAAAAAAGCGCGCCTTCTCAGCCAATCAGAAGGATATAAAGCGCACTACGGGTGGGTTTGCGACAACGGAGTGGCTGTGGACGAGGCTATTTTTTTGGTTTTCCGCGCACCTCACAGCTATACGGGCGAGGATGTTGTTGAAATATCCTGCCACGGCGGCCTGTTTGTTGTCAAAAGGGTTCTGCAGGCTGTTTTGAATGCGGGTGCCGTCCCTGCGCAGGCGGGTGAATTCACAAAAAGAGCATATTTGAACGGGCGGCTTGATTTGTCAAAGGCAGAGGCGGTTATGTCGATAATCGGCGCGCAGGGGGAGCGGGCGGCTCAGGCGGCGCTCAACACTCTCGAGGGGGCATTGAGCAGGGAGATTAATTCCGTTTCGCATGCGCTTATCAGCGAGTCGGCTCACATTGCCGCATGGGTTGATTACCCAGACGATGAAATTGAAGATATCAGCGGCGGCAAACTGGCTGACGTTATAAAAAACTCACTTGAAAAACTGCAGGACCTTCTTTCACATTTTGACAGCGGACGGGCTGTGATGAACGGCGTTGATGCCGTTATAGTGGGCAGACCGAATGTCGGCAAATCAACACTTATGAACCTGCTTTCCGGCTTTGAAAGGTCAATTGTCACATCGTTTGAGGGGACGACGAGGGACGTTGTTGAGGAGACTGTAACTCTTGGCGATGTCGTTTTGCACCTTTCGGACACAGCGGGTATTCGTGACACAGAAAACCCTATCGAAAGCATAGGGATAGGGCTTGCAAAGAAAAAGCTTGAGCCCAAGATAGTTGCCACCAACGCCGATATGGTCA
>CAZBHG010000073.1:0-3270 GCA_964491735.1 uncultured Eubacteriales bacterium | reverse complement strand
GTGCTGGCGGTTTTTGACGGCTCCGAAGCCCTGACCGCCGAGGACAGGGAGCTTATCGCAAGATGCAGGGGCAAAAAAACTGTCGCCGTAATAAATAAATCCGATTTGCTCCGTCAGATTGATTTGGATTATATTAAAAATAATTCCGATAGGCTTGTTGAAATATCCGCCGCGAGGGGCAACGGTTATGAGCAGCTTGAAAGTGCGGTAGTGGAATTATTGGGAACAGGGGATTTCAATCCCGGAGCGGCGATGCTTGCAAATGAAAGGCAGAGAAGCTGCTGTAAACGGGCTGTACAATGGCTCAATGAAACTTTTTCCGCTCTGAATTCCGGCGTCACCCTCGACGCCGTCAACGTCTGCATTGATTCCGCAATTGAAGCGCTGCTTGAGCTTATAGGTCAAAAGGTGTCGGAAGCGGTTGTTGATGAGGTTTTTGCCCAATTCTGCGTGGGAAAATAATTTTTTATGCGCTCTTCAAAAATTGATTAACAGAGGATACCATGAAATATTTTGCGAAGGAATATGATATTGCCGTTATAGGAGCAGGCCACGCCGGAATTGAGGCGGGGCTTGCCGCTGCGCGTCTCGGCTGCAAAACCTGTGTTTTTACGATAAACATGGACTCTGTCGGCAATATGCCTTGCAACCCGTCAATCGGCGGCACATCAAAGGGGCATCTTGTCAGAGAGATTGACGCTCTCGGCGGGGAAATGGGCAAGGCGGCGGATGCAAACACGCTGCAGAGCCGTATGCTTAACCTTGGCAAGGGACCTGCCGTTCACAGCCTTCGCGCACAGATTGACAGGCGGAAATATTCGGCTTATATGAAGCGTGCTCTCGAAAGGCAGGAAAACCTTGAACTCAGGCAGGCGGAAATTGTCGATTTGACAAAGCTCGGCTGCGGTTTGTGGCAGCTGACAACAATGCTTGAGGCAATATATACCGCTAAATGCGTAATAATAGCAACGGGAACGTATCTGGCGGGGCGTGTCTATGTCGGTGACGTTACATATGAGAGCGGGCCTGACGGGATGTTTCCGGCTGTCGGGCTGGCATTATCGTTTAAAAAACTCGGAGTGCAGACGCGCCGCTTTAAAACCGGTACGCCATCCAGAGTTAATCGGCGCAGCGTCGATTTTTTGTCGCTGGAGCCTCAGTTCGGCGATGAAAGAACAGTGCCTTTTTCATTTTCGGGAGAAAGCGAGGTAAAAAACACCGAGCTTTGTTATATCACCTATACAAATGAGAAAACAAAACAGATAATTAATGATAATCTGCACCGCTCGCCTCTTTACAGCGGGAAGATTGACGGAATCGGCCCGCGATACTGCCCCAGCATAGAGGATAAAATTGTCCGCTTTGCCGAAAAGGAAAGGCATCAGATTTTTATTGAGCCTTGCGGTGCGGATACGGAGGAGCTGTATTTGCAGGGGCTTTCCTCTTCTCTGCCCGTGGACGTTCAGCAAAAATTTCTTGAAACTATCCCCGGACTTGAGAATGTTCAGGTGATGCGAAACGCATATGCAATAGAATATGACTGTGTTGACCCTATAACTTTAAGACCTACGCTTGAACTTAGGGAATTCGGCGGACTTTTCGGTGCCGGGCAGTTCAACGGCTCGAGCGGCTATGAGGAGGCAGCGGCACAAGGTCTTGTTGCCGGAATTAATGCCGCCCGCAAGATATTGGGGTTGCCCGAGGTTATACTCGACCGTGCCGGCTCATATATCGGGACTCTGGTTGACGACCTTGTCACAAAGGGCTGCTCTGATCCTTACAGGATGATGACCTCCCGTTCAGAGTACAGGCTGATATTGCGCCAGGATAATGCCGACCGCCGTCTGACGCCTTTGGGGCACGAGATTGGTTTAATCAGCGATGAAAGGTATAAAAAATTCCTTGACAAGCTGAAAATGATTGAGAATGAGAGAAAAAGAGTCGAAAAAGTAGTGATTCCGCCCTCAGATGAGCTTAATAAACTCCTTGTTTCACGTGAAACAGCACCTATGACAACGGGTGTCCGCATGGACGAGCTGCTGAAAAGACCGCAGTTGGGCTATGAGGAGCTGAAACCTTTTGACAGCGGCAGACCGGAGTTACCGTTTGAGGTCTGCGAACAGGTTGAAATAGATATTAAATACGAGGGCTATATAAAACGTCAGCAGGCACAGGTTGAAGAAATGCGCCGTCTCGAATCAAGAAAGATAGACGCGGATGTCAATTATGCCGATATTACGGGCATTCGGCTTGAGGCAATTGAAAAGCTTTCAAAGGTCAGGCCTGAAAATGTCGGTCAGGCTTCGAGGATTTCGGGTGTAAGCCCCGCTGACATTTCAGTATTGCTGATATATTTGGAGAAGAAGAGACATGACAATAAATAAGGATTTGCTTTTGACCTATGCGGCAAAATTCAATATTGAGATTGATGCGGCTGCAGCCGAAAGATTTGATATTTATGCAAGTCTTTTAATTGAAAAGAATAAGGTTATGAATCTGACGGCAATTGTTGAGCCGGATGAGATTGTTATTAAGCATTTTGCTGACAGTCTTTCGCTTTTTTCCGTAATTAACCCGCAGGAGGGCGCAAGCCTGATAGATGTCGGCACAGGCGCGGGCTTTCCGGGGATGGTTGTCTGCATAGCCAGACCGGACATGCAGGTTACAATGATTGACGGGACGAACAAAAAGCTTGAATTCATCCGCTCGGTGTGTGCGGAGCTTGGAATTTCGCCTTCAATTATACACAGCAGAGCCGAAGAGGCGGGGCAGAATAAGGCTTTGCGCGGCAGCTTTGACTTTGCCGTGGCAAGAGCTGTCGCAAACCTTAGCAATTTAGGCGAGTATTGTATACCGTTTTTGAAGACAGGCGGAGCATTTATTGCAATGAAGGGTTCAAGGGTCGACGATGAAATTGCCGAGGCGGGAGCTTTTATAAAGCGCCTCGGCGGCCATATTGAAGAAATAAAGTCCTTTGAATTGGGCAATACGGGCGAAAGAAACCTGATTTTAATAAAAAAAATATCGCAAACTCCGCCAAAATATCCCCGTCCTGCGGCACAAATCGCAAAAAGACCGCGCGAATAACGGATAATGCGGTTGACTTGTGCAGGATTTTGAAAACAGAAAATGTTGGACAAATATACTCTTTGATGTTAGTCTTGAAATGCGGGAAGGACATCCCCGCGCGCGGCTAAGGTCAGGGAGGTTTTTGTTGTGAAAAACCAGAGCAGATGTGAACTCGGCGGGCAGATATTGCTGATACCGCAG
>CAZBHG010000072.1:0-6290 GCA_964491735.1 uncultured Eubacteriales bacterium | reverse complement strand
GGCCAGCGTCTGCGTCGCGCCGGGCACCTCGCGTACCTCGCCGCAGCAGCCGGCTATTCCGGAGTTGACAAGAGGAATCCTAAGCTCTGCACATGCGTGGTTCACATCAAGTCTTGTCTTCTGATTGTCGCAGGCAAGAATAACAAGGTCATAGCCTTCAATGATTTTTTGGGCGTTTTCAAGGCTTACCTTATCACAAATCGGCTCCGTCAGGCAGTCGGGCGCATAAGCTTTCAGCCTCGTCGCCGCAAGCTCGGCTTTCTTCCTGCCGATGTCGTCAACGGTATAAAAATATTGCCTGTTCAGATTCCTCACATTTACTTCATCAAAATCGCAGATGCCGATTTTCCCTATTCCTGCCCCGGCAAGATGAGGCATAATGCTGCACCCAAGACCTCCGGCACCGATTAGGAGTACTCTTGAACGGCGCAGCTTTTCTGTATCAAAAATCACACTGTTAAGGTTGTCTTTCTCTGTTGCGAGCTCCACATCAGCATTCCTCCCTTTCTTCGATTGACTGGAAGATTGAGCTTAATTCAGTCACTGCCTGGCGCAGTCAGTGACGTTTCCGGAAAGAAGCTCTGCTGCATGACAGATAACGGGTCTGATTATCTGAGCACATTCTGCCGCCGCTTTCGGACTACCGGGGAAGTTGATGATTAAAGTATTGTTGCGTATCACACTCACACTCCGTGACAGCATAGCCATCGGTGTGTGGGCAAGACTTTTTGCCCTAATAGCTTCCGCGATGCCGGGAACGTTTTTTTCTGCAACGGCAAGCGTTGCCTCGGGAGTGACATCCCGCGGAGCAAGCCCTGTTCCTCCCGTGGTGATGATAATGCTTACATCGGTGTCACAGAGGCGGACAAGCTCGCTCTCAATCATTTCCATTTCATCGGGAACGCAGATATATTCGGATGTTTCTGCGATATCCGAAAGCTCCTTTTTTATTGCTGGGCCGCTCAAATCTTCGCGTGTCCCTGCGTAGGAACGGTCGCTTACACAAATAATAGCAATCTTACACATTTTCACTCTCACCAGTTGCTTTTTTTTTGATTATATCATATAATATTTAAAAAACAAAGATGAAATTTGAATAATATTTAGATTTTAATTGCAGTGGCATAATTCGGCATTTTGTTACTGCTTTTAAGATAATTCTTCGAGCCTTATGAGCTAAGTCATATGATATGCTTATCTGGCCAATGGGTGGAGCGGGAAACCTCTTTGCCTCTCGTATTTAGAAAGGAGAAATAAAAAAATGGCAAAAAAAATCCTCGCACTGTTCCTGTGCCTTGTTATGGCACTCTCGCTTGTTGCTTGTTCAACCGCAACAACAAATGGGACAACTGCACCCGAAACAACCTCGGGTGTCGCAACACCCGAAAATGCGACCATCAGGCTCGCAACAACGACCTCGGTCAATGACTCCGGCCTTCTCAACTATCTGCTTCCGCATTTTGAGAAGAAAACCGGTTACACCGTAGAAGTTGCTTCAGCCGGCACAGGTGTTGCAATCGGCTACGCTCAGAGCGGTGATGCTGACCTTATCCTTGTACATTCAAAGGATCAGGAGCAGGCATTCATAGACGCCGGCTATGCTTCAACCGATAGGCTCTCATTTATGTACAACTACTTTGTCATCTGCGGCCCCGCCGATGACCAGGCAGGCGTTGCAAAAGCTGAAAATGCAGCCGAAGCATTTGAAGCAATCGCAGCGGCTGACAAAACTTTTGTATCCCGCGGCGATAACAGCGGCACATACACCAAAGAAGTCAAAATCTGGGGTGCTGCCGGAATAACCCCCGGAGAATCCGATTCGTGGTATGTTTCTGTCGGCTCCGGCATGGGAGATACTCTCAACAAGGCGAATGAATTGAAAGGCTATGTACTTACCGACAAGGCTACATATCTCTCAAATAAAGACTCTTTTCCCAACATCACAATACTCAAGGCGGAATCCGATGATATGAAGAACACCTATTCTGTTATCGGTGTTAATGCCAGTGCCAAAGCTTTTGCGGGTTCCGACGTAAAAATCAATACGGAAGGCGCAAATGCTCTTATAAACTGGTTACTCAGCGACGAAGCTGCCGGACTTATTGCCGCTTACGGCATTGATACCTACGGCGAGCAGCTTTTCTTCCTTATTAAAGACTGATTAATCTCTGCGAGTCGCCGGGGTGACTCTTCGGCGACTCATTTCGTTTTTGACAGGTAAGGATTTATGGATTATATAAAACAGGCAATGACGCTCATAGCAAGCGGCAACCGCGAGCTTTGGTTAATCATCCGGACAACGCTTATTATGTCATTTTTCAGCACTGGTATTTCTTCACTTATCGGCTTACCTCTCGGCGTCGCGCTGGGACGCACCGAATTTAAGGGCAAAGGTATTATCCTTCGCCTTACAAATACTCTTATGGGCTTGCCGCCGGTGGTGGCAGGTCTTGTTGTGTTTATGCTGTTTCGTTCAATAGGGCCGTTCGGCTCGTTTCATATTATGTTTACGGTCGAGATTATGGTTATTGCACAGGTAATACTCATCACGCCGATAATTATGGGGCTTTCTGCTTCTGCCGCGAGCGTAAGGGCGCAGGCTCTCAGAGAAACAGCAACGGGAATCGGAATAACATCGGCACGTCAGGTGCGTCTGCTCCTGCGTGAATGTGCCGGTCAGCTTGTAAGCGTTGCGCTTATGGGATTCGGCAGGTCAATTGCCGAAGTTGGCGCAGTATCTCTTGTCGGCGGCAACATTCAGTTCAAAACAAGGGTAATGACGACGGCAATCATGCTTGAAACAAACAAAGGTAATTTTGACACGGCTATAGCCCTCGGTATTCTGCTGCTGCTCATTTCACTGATTGTAAATGCAGCCGCCTATACCATTCAGGAGAAAATCAAATGATTGATATTTATAACCTTGAAAAAAAGTTTTCATCGGATTTCACCTTGAAAATCGATGAACTCCATATAGATGACGGGGAGCGTGTCGCAATAATCGGCACAAACGGCTCAGGAAAATCAACTCTTCTGCGCATTCTGGCAGGTATTATTAAACCCGACAGGGGCAAATTTATAATACCGCCCGAAGTCGGTTATCAGCCGCAGGAACCGTATTGTTTTACGGGAAGCGTTGAGTCAAACATACGTCTCGGTCTTGATACGGGTACAGACCTTGACGGATTGATTGAAAAATGCAGCCTTGCGTCACTTCGCGGCAACAGGGCTTCAAAGCTTTCCGGCGGAGAAAAGCAGAGAATGTGCTTTGCAAGAATGCTTGCGGGAAAATATAAATGTCTTCTGCTTGATGAGCCTCTTAGTGCCACCGATATCGAAACGTCGGAAAAGCTTGAAAAGCTTCTTTTGGATTACTGCAGCAATAACGGCACTACGCTGCTCATATCAACGCATCTGCCCAAGCAGGCTCTTGCCGTTTCAACAAAGGTGCTTATTCTGAATAACGGCAGGGTTGCGGAGTATTCCGATACCGCCTCGGCCATCTCATGCCCGAACAGTGAATTCGGGCAGAAATTTATAAATCAATGGAGGATAGGCTGATGCTTACCGTTCTGACACCGCAGGAAGCGCTTGATATTATCCTCTCCAATGTAAGTAAAACCGATGCATGTGAACGGCTTTCACTGTGGGATGTACAGGGCAGAATTGCTGCCCACGATATAATCAGCGGTGAGGATTTGCCTGCATTTTCACGCTCATGCGTTGACGGGCTTGCCGTACATGCACAAGACACATACGGATCAAGCGAAGCTCTGCCCGCAATGCTGAGAATAAGCGGAAAGATTCTCATGGGAGAAGAAGCTGAAAAGTGCCTTGACGCAGGCTCCTGCATGGAGATTCCTACGGGCGGAATGCTGCCCAAAGGCGCAGATTCTGCAGTTATGGTTGAATACACCGAGGATATCGCAGACGGATTCCGGTACGTTCTGAAGCCCTGCTCACCGAATGAAAATATCGTGCGCCGCGGTGATGACTGCAAAGCCGGTGATATAGTTGTTAAATCCGGCACGGTGCTTGAAGCTAAAAATATTGCCGTTCTTGCTGCGCTCGGCATCGGAACGGTAGATGTAGTAAGCCCGATTAAAGTCGGCGTTATTTCAACCGGTGATGAAATTATTGATTTCAAAGAAAAACCACAGGGCGCGCAGATAAGAGACATCAACTCTGTTACCCTTGCCTCATGTATAAAACGCAGCGGCTGCAACCCCGTTATATATCCGATTGTGCCGGACAAAGAGGAAGACCTTCTGAATACTCTTGAGAGCGCGGTAAAGGAATGTGACTGCGTGCTGGTTTCCGGCGGTTCCTCGGTCGGGGAAAAGGATGCCGTATGCCGCGTGATTTCGTCACTCGGTGATATCAGATTTCACGGAATTGCAATTAAACCCGGAAAGCCCACAATGTTTGCGGTAATAGACAATGTTCCTGTTTTCGGTCTGCCCGGTCATCCCGCAGCGGCATTTTTTGCTTTTACTCAGTTTGTAAAACCTGCCCTCCAAAAAATGCTCGGTAGTATACAAAAGGAAATATGTATTACAGCCGCGGTATCGCAGAATATTCCTTCAAACCATGGCAGACAGGAAACGGTTGCGGTAAAGCTCGTTGATTGCGCGGCAGTGCCTCTGTTTGCAAAATCGGGTGTTGTTTCAGTGCTTTCTCAGGCTGATGGATATATAACGATTGCGAGGGATACGGAAGGAATTCTGAAAGGAGCTGAAGTTGAGGTGACTTTGTTTTGAAATATGAATATCTTTCAAATACGCCGTGTGAGCAGGCGGTTAAGGATTATATCGCCGCGCTGAAAAATGCGGGAATATGTCACAAAACCGAAGCGATTATGACCCGGGCTGCAGGTGGACGTGTAACTGCACAGGCTCAATACGCAAAACGGTGTTCTCCGCATTACTGTGCAAGCGCTATGGACGGAATTGCACTGCGTGCGGAGCTTACTAACGGCGCATCCGAAGGCACGCCCGTTACAATAGATGCCGAAAGCTATGTTTTTGTCGACACGGGGGACCCTCTTCCAGACGGCTGTGACTGTGTCGTGATGATAGAAAATGTTGTTGAGAATTCCGACGGCAGCGTCTGCCTTTACAACGCAAGCGTACCATGGAACAATGTTCGTCAGATAGGTGAAGATATCTGCATGGGCGACATGATTGTGACGTCATTCACCTTAATAACTCCTGCTGTTATCGGCGCTCTGCTTGCGGGAGGAATATACAGCCTTGAGGTGATAAAAAAGCCGCGTGTAGCAATCATCCCCACAGGAGACGAGATTGTTGAAACCGAGAGCGAACCTAAGGCGGGCGATATCCCAGAGTATAACTCCGCAATTTTTTCCGCTATGCTGACAGACTGGGGAGCGGTTCCGGTCATTTACCCGATTGTGCCTGACGACCCCGCACTGCTCGAAGAAGCCGTTAGCAAGGCGTCCGGAGAGTGTGACGCGATAATAGTAATCGCAGGCTCTTCCGCAGGCAGGGATGATTACACTGCAGGTGTGGTAAAAAAACTCGGCGAGCTTATCCTCCACGGCATTGCGATAAAGCCGGGCAAGCCGGCGGTTCTGGGCAGAATCGGCAGTATACCTTTTATCGGTGTTCCCGGATATCCCGTATCGGGAATAATCGTTATGGATGAAATCGTGAGCAAGGTCATAACAATGCTCACAAAAAAGCCTCTTCCTGTAACGGAAAAGACAGATGCTGTTATTTCACGCAAGCTCACTTCATCTCTGAAATATAAGGAATATATCAGATGCCGTGCCGCAAACGTCAACGGAAGAACGGTTGCCGTACCCATGAGCCGCGGCGCGGGAATCGTTACGGGGTTTGCAAAAGCATCGGGTATACTTGAAATACCTCAAAACAGTGAAGGTCTTGAAGCGGGGAGCCCCGTCGGCCTTCGTCTGCTGAAAAGCAGCAATGAAATTGCCGACTGTGTCTGTGTTATCGGCAGTCACGACCCGCTGATTGACGAGATTTCCGACATCCTTATTCGTTCGGATAATCCTGTGAGTGTTGTTTCGTCCCATGTGGGGAGTATGGGCGGTATCATGGCGCTGAAAAATAAGGAAGCGCATCTCGGCGGAATACATCTTCTTGACGCACAAAGCGGTGAATATAACAAAAGCTACATCGGCAGATATTTTCCTGACGGAGGCGTGACGCTCATCAGGGGCATTATCCGCAAGCAGGGGCTTATGGTTGCGGGCGGCAATCCGCTGAACATTCATGGAGTCGAAGATATTGTCCGTAATGGTC
>CAZBHG010000071.1:0-6331 GCA_964491735.1 uncultured Eubacteriales bacterium | reverse complement strand
AAGCTGTTTAATGTTTTCAAGCAGGTCCTTTTCCGTCCTCTCGTCAAGTGCCGAGGTCGCCTCATCAAGCAGCAAAATCGGCGCATCGCAAAGTATTGCTCTGGCTATCGCAATTCTCTGCACCTGCCCCTCGGAGAGACCGTGTCCCCTCTCGCCTATCACTGTGTTAAGTCCATCAGGCAATTCATTGACAAAAGAGTCCATACAGCTTATTTTAACCGCTTTTCTGATATCCTCTTCGGATTTATTGCTGTTTAGAAATGTTACATTTTCAAGGATTGTGCCTGACAGGAGCATATTGCCCTGTGGAACATAGGCAAAAAGCCCTCTGACACCCTTGTCAGCCTCACGTTTTGCATCACTCAGCGTGAAATATATGCTGCCCGATTGGGGATTAATGACGCCCAGCAAAAGCTTTAACAGTGTGCTTTTGCCAATTCCCGAAATGCCCGAAATTGCGACAAAATCACCTTTGTTTATCGAAAGGCTTGTGTTTTCAAGCACAGCCTCATTTTTGTAGGCAAAAGTAATGTTATCAAACTCGATTGATTCAAGCTTATTATAAAAGCCATTTATATCTGTGACCTTTGAGGCAAGCTCAACCTCCTCGGGCAGACTTTCTATTTCAATTATTCTCTCCGAAGAGGCAATCAGGCTGTAATATTTGGGGATAAGCCCCGAAAGGTTTGAAACAGGCGTCTGAATCTGATTAACAAGCTGGAGAATCGCCGTCAGAGTGCCGTAGCTTATCGTAGTTGTATATATACCGTATGCGCCCCAGAAGAAAGCAAAATAATACCCTATATTGAAGACTGCGCTCAAACCCAGATTTGCACAAATGCTTACTAAAATCCTCTTCATTTTTTTCCTATAGTTTATATTAAATAGGCTGTCAGATTTTTTCTCGACCTGTTTTTCAGCCCTGAATACTTTTATAACTAGTGAATTTTCAAGAGCCTCCTGCAAAAATGAGCGTGAAACACCCTCCGACTCCTGAACATCCTTATGCAAATGCTTTATAGCCTTTCTGAATGCCCTTGTTGTTACAAAAATCAGCACTCCGCCGACGGCGAATACCAGTGCAAACTTTTTTTCAATCGAAAACAGGGCTATGAAGGCAAGCACAAGCTTTGTCATAAGACCGAAAAAGTTCGGCAGAATTGATATTACACCGTCAACAATGACCAGCACGTCATTTGTCAGGCGGTTCATCAGTTCTCCGCTGTGGTAATCGGATATTTTTGAATAGTCCTTGAGCAATATTGAATTAAAAAGCTTCTGTTTAAGTGTTATCTCAAGCTTTGCTCTTGAATGTTCTTCAAGACCCCTGTATAAAAAGCTGAGAAGGAGCCTGAACAAAACAACGGCACCCATCAGCACCATGTTTTTAATCAGTTCTTTGTTATTTCCGTCTACTGCGCTGTCAACAAGCCACTTTGACAGGAAAGCAATAACAATCATGATGGACGAAAACAGGCAATAAACTATAATCAGCGCAATTATTTCGGGTATCTGTTTTTTTGAGGCTTTGTATAACCATTTCAGAGTGCTTTTATCAGAATCTTTAATAATCAAAGTGCATCTTCCTATACAATTATTCCAGCATGCCCTGTTGTTTAACCTTACCGATAAAAATCTCAACATCCTTACGCGCTGTTTCTTCGGCAACATTGAATTCATCCAAAAGAGCATCAATCATTTTTTCGGCAGTTGTTTCACTTTCAAGCAGGTTCCATAAAAAAGCGCCTGTTTCATTCAGGTTGATAACCTTTGAAAAATCAAGTGCCGCGCGGCCCGTGGCAACAATAATATAATTATCAGCGACCTTGCGAAGGACAAAACCGTCTTTAGCTTTCATCATTGCTCCTCAAATCCGAATTTCATGGCGTTATATGACAATTTTACAGCCTCAGTGCTTATATTGCAACCCATTTTATAGATTTGGATGGACTCCAGCACCTTTTCAATATTTAATAGCAGCTTGTCCATTGTTTCTAATTCACGCGGTCTTATCGTCTGGTTAAGTATTGCCGCAATTGCCTTTGAGCTCGGCATGGGCTTTATCCAGTTTTCGTCGCTTTGCTCTAAAAAGCAAATGCTCTTTAGCGGCGCGCTTATGCTCAAATTCTGATTTGTTTTGCCGCTGAACGGCGTACCGCAAACCAAAATATTGCCGCCCACAAGCCTTAATGCGGGCTTATCGTCATTGATAATAAGTGCTTTGTCCGCGCCGAAATAAGTCTGCCAGAGCTTCGTATGGGTTGATTTGCCTGTACCGCACGGGGCGGAAAACAGATAAGCTTCACCCTCATACATCACTGCTGAGGCGTGAAGAAAAAAGCCGTCAAAATCAAGAAGCCGCAAATAAAAAGCCGAGCCTAAAAGAAGATATTCAGCCTCACCCGGTGTGAGATTCGGCGCGCGTTTCAGCAAGTCTTCAATCTCATTATCACTCACGCAAACTGCTATATCAACTTCATTAGGGCTGCCGACCTCATATTTTCTGCTTCTTTCAGCGGTATGTTCATATTTTGCACAGTAGCTGACATTCAAGCCAGCAATTTTGTAGTAAGCCATAAACTCCCCTTCTTGACTACTGCGAAAAAATATAAAAATTTTTAAAAGCTCACTTTAAAACCAAAATCAGTGTTTATACTGTTCATCCCCGCAAATACAGCTGCTCTTTAATTGGTGAACAGTATTAAAGTGAACTCTTAAAAATGCCACAGGCAGGCGGAAAAAATCTGCCTGCCTGATAGCAAATTAAGAATACTTCTTAGATATCAGCCTGATCGGGAGTTGTAACCGGGTCGCCGGTAGCTTCCTCTGTGGTTGCGCCGCTTGCCGTTATGACATCGTCAACGTCAAAAAGCTCAACATCAAGTTCCGGTTTCTCATATTTTTTGTTCATTGGTTTATTCCTCCTTTTTTATTATTAGTTTCGTGCCAAGCCCTTTTAATTATACATCAATATCGTCGCCAAGTTCAAGACCGGGATCGCCTGAGCTGGCAGTAATGACATCTTCAATTTCCAGAGCTTCTGCCTCAAATTGAGGAGCATTATACTCTTTTTTCATTATGCATCCCACCTTAGGAAATAGAATCGGATTTAACAGCACTGTAAACCGTTGTCACTTCGCCGTTGGCATCCTGAATAATAACATATGCTCTTGCATACCAGACAACGCCTGTGCCGGCATTACGCTTATTGACAATGAATGTACCGGCTTTTGATGTGCTTGTGCTTATTGCTTTGAGAACTCCTGTTCCGCCGATTACGAATGACTCGTTATCAAGTGCTGTTGTAGCATTGTTCGTTACAACCATTCCGGTTTCAACGAGTGAATAGCCCTTGATACTTCTTTCTGAATAGAACGAAACTGTGTTTGTTGAAGAATTGGCAGTCGACTTCGTGATATTCAGCGCAACACCTGCAGCGACAGAGGTTGTATAAACCGCTCTGAGTTCAACGCTTTCGGTTACTATGAATGAATATGTCGCGAAGTAACTGATCTTCTCATGTGTAACCGCATTCTCCCAGTAACCGAAGCCGCCGGCAGGAGCGGAAATGGTGACAGAATCATAAAGGTTATATGTGCCTGCACCCACAAAGCTTGCGCCGCTGTTTGAAATAGCAACTTCACAATCGTTGTCGACAACTGAATAAACCGCTCTGTAAACTTCATTATCAACTGTGCCTACGCTCTCCCAGCCTGTGAAAGTATAGCCTGTTATGTCGGGAGCGGCAGCGGTGCTAATGTAATCTGCGTAATCCGAATCTCTCTCCTCGAAATCCTCAGTCATAATCGTTGAATTGTAGGCGGTGAGGAATGTGACCTTAATGAGAGTCTCCGGAGCAAAGTATGCAACATACTGAGTTGAAGAACCGACTGTTACTTCAAACGCTGCATCGTAAGAAACGATTTTGTTTGTTTCAGCGTTCTTCCAGTATAAGAATTTGTTATTCGCGTTGGGCGTTGCGGTAATAGTCTTCTTGAGACCGACCTGCAATGTCTGAGAACCGCTCGAAACATTTGAGAAGCCGTTTTCAAGTGAAACTTTGCCTTGACCGGAAGCTGTTGCTGTTATTGTCGCTGTTTTAATCACTGTATCGACAACATCAATCGTGCCGGAAGCACTGCTCGATATGAACTTGAGAAGTGAACCGTCAACGATAGTGGGTTCGTAATATGTATCAATATGATTATTAAGCTTATCGAATGCCATAATCATATCTGCCTCTGTGAGAGCACCTGTAATTTGCATGCCGGTTTCAGATGCAAGGAACGCGTCAACATCGGCAAAAGCATCAGTTACTTTTTTAAGATAAGGACCATATTGGTTGACTATTGCCATATAATCCTCTATTTCCGGAAGAGATGACAATAACAGATCGCAATTCAAAGCGTCAACCCAAGCTACATCAGTTGTAAGTACCTTGTAAATATTATCAACCTCTGCAACGAGATCCTTAACGATGTCATAAAGCTCAGCATAGTTATTGACAGCCCAAATTGCCAAATTCTCAGGTGTATCAATGTTGTTCTTAAGGTCGGTATAGAGAGCGTCAAATCTGCCGAGAATGCCTGTTGCAGGAATAACAACATCAACACCCTTGCTGTTGATAAGGCCGCCGGAATAAGCAGCAAATTGTTCGTCGTTCATCATTTGCTGACCGCCGATTGCCATAACAGCGTTAGTAATCTTGTCATATCCGTCAGCAAGACCGCTTGTGCCATTCCAATATACACGCGGAATTCTGATAAACTGATAGGCAACATCATAGAAAGCGTCTGTTACCTGACCATAAGCGTTATCAACATCGCCAATGTATCTGTTGATAAATCCGATACCAGAATCAAGCAAATCAGTGAAATATGTGGGAAGGTTTACAAGAAAATCATTGAATTCGGTTACGTCAATGTACATGGTCTGTGTAGTGCTTATTGCATATTTACCGCTTTCAATGCCTGTAAATGTTGCTGTGTAAACACCGGCGTTATTAACAACGTCAGCAGTTACGCCGTTAACTGTTACAGTTTTCGGAATCCAAGTATAATTGACAGGGCTTTTCTCAATGACATTTGAAGCATCCGGGGTAACTGTCACTGTCAGCACGCCGTCCTCGCAAGCTGTTTGTGTCGCAAGCTCAGGACTATCGGAAACAAAATAAATTCTGTTATCCACAAGGGTCTTGAGAAGATCGCGCTCATCAGCTGTAACCGTTACGCCACCACGCTGAAGGTCAGCGATAAGGTCGCCTGCAGGATACGCAGCTGAATTATCACCGAGAACAACGCCTGAAGAATTTTTGATTCCTTCAATATATCCGGCTGCAATACCGTCAATGAATGTCACGGCACCGCCGCGGACTGAACCTGTAACTGCGTTGTTGATGCCATATCTTCCGATGAAAACAGAGTTATCAGCTGTAAGCGTTGCGCCGTTTTTAAGTTCAACGCCGCTTCCTACAGGAACATAACCGGTCTGTGTGAAGGGAACTCTCATTGAAGCACCATTGCAGATGACGCCTTCAAGAGTAACATTTCCGCCCACGATATCAAGTGCAGGTGCACTCATATCCACCAGGAAGTCAAAATCAAGGTCCGTTTTTTCTGAGTATGTACCAACGCGCGCATTGAGTGTAGCATTCTTGATTGTGACATTGCCGCCGGCAATTTTAAAAATCGGGCAGCCATAAGGGCCTTTGATTTCTGCGCCGCCGAAGTCGATGATGATATCCTTATTAATCACAACTGCATCTGTGATTGTAACATCATCAGCATCAATATGCAAAATGCCATCATCGGAATCTTCTGGGACAAATTCATTAATCAGATCCTGGAACGGTGCGGAAATAACGATTTTATAGCCGGCCGCGCCAATTGTGAGACAGCCCAATGCAAGGGAAAGGGCCAGGGCAAATGAAAGAACCTTCTTTGCTATTCTCATTTTCTCATCTCCGTTTTTCAATCTATTAAGCCAGAAACTCCAAAAAGCACAACTCCAGCAACGGAACCTTGGCATCAAAAAAAGGCTCTGTTGTTGAATTGTCGCGCTGTTCACAGCTCCTAAAACTTCAAAATAATGTGCCGTTTGCCGAGTTTCATTAATCAAAGGCAGAAAAATCAAGGACAAATAAAGATGAACTGTCGATAATTTTATATGCTCGGTCGGAAAATCAATGTTAATTGCCTACTATAATCCGGCCTTACTCATTATAACACAATAAGGAAAAATTTGTCAACAATATTTGAATAAAAAACCATAATAAAATGTAGGTTTGTCAATGATGTGTTACACATTGCTCAAAAAACAATTTCTCCGGTAT
>CAZBHG010000070.1:0-6458 GCA_964491735.1 uncultured Eubacteriales bacterium | reverse complement strand
GGTATTTATACCATTGATTCAACAAATATGCAGGGCGTACCTTACAAGAAAAATGTTTATGACAAAAATGCGCAGAGATACATAATCGAAAACCTTAATAATATTGTAAGCAATGATTGAAGAGTGTGCTATGAACTATAAAGGATATCTTATCTGTACCGACATTGACGGTACGCTTGTGAATTCAGACGGTGTGATAACAGAAAAAAATGTCAGCGCAATCAGAGAATTTCAACAAAACGGGGGCTTGTTCACCGTTTCAACGGGCAGGCTGCCCGGCTATATGTCAGGGCTGCCATTTGTGCCCAACGCGCCTGTTGTTGCCGTCAACGGTACTGTTATTTATGACATGAAAACCGAAAAGCTGCTGAGCGATTTTCTTGTTGACTGCGAATACTTTGACATTTTGGAGTATATTTTTAAAAATTATCAGGATAAGGTCAGAAATTCAGAGGCATACAAGCTCGATAATAATATACTTTGCGAATCCCTCGAGCCTGAAGCAGTAAGAAAGAGGTTCGGCTCCGAAAAAATATATAAACTGTTGATAAGGCTGTCCACTCCCGAATCCGCATTGGCTCTGAAGAACGACCTCAATGAGAAATTCGGCGGCAGATTTACCTTTGACAGAAGCTGGCCTTTAGGTGTTGAAATGCATGTCAGGGGCAGCGGCAAGGGAGTATGTGTGAAGCTGCTCAAAGAGAAGTTCTGCCCGGATATTCACACTCTTATCACAGTCGGCGATTATGAAAACGATATCTCAATGATTGAAGCGGCGGATATCGGTTTCGCAACGGAAAACGCACTTGACAGTGTCAAAAAAGCCGCTGACAAAATAGCCCCGTCGAATAACGACGATGCCATAAGCTTTGTAATTAATTCAATTAGGATGTAAAAATATTGCCCGACGAGGACGATAAAATATACTGAAAGGTGTGACCAAAACTATATGAAAATAACTAAAAAACTCTGTGCGGTTCTTATTGCCGCCGCTTTAGCAATTCCTTCACTCTGCGTGAGCGTATCCGCCGAAGATATTTCGCCGGAAGAGCTTAGCATATTATGTTATAATGTTGAAGGCCTGCCGTCTGTGCCGTATATAAACGACATTGACAGAGACGTTATAAACGACACAGAGCTTATCGGAGAATACCTCAACAGCAGCGGCTATGACATTATTGCACTTCAGGAGGATTTCAACTTCCATTTTCTTCTCAAAAATTGCATGAAGTCCTATCCGTACAGCAGTATTCACAGCGGAGGCGTTCCTGTTGGCGACGGGCTGAACATATATTCAAAATACCCGATTTATAATGTTGAGCGTATCGAATGGGACGAGCATTACGGCGTTCTCGACGCAGGCAGCGATGAGCTTACCCCCAAAGGAATTTTATATTGTACGGTTGAATTGGCCCAGGGAGTTTTAATTGATTTCTATAATATTCATGTCGATGCTTATGGCGATGATTGTTCAGAAGAGGCCAAGCGTTCGAATTTTCTGCAGCTCTCAGAGCTTATCGAAGAAAAATCAACAGGCAGGCCGGTGATAATCACAGGCGATTTTAACTGTACCCTGCATAATAGCATCATAGGTGGTTTATATGAGAATCTCCTTGAAAAAAGCGGGCTTAAAGATGTATGGGCAGAGCTTGAAAATAACGGGGACTATTTCAGAGGCGACAACAGGGACAGCCTCATTTCCGATTGGTACACTCGTTATAGCGGCAATTATTGGGGGCTGTGGGATTCGGTCGAAAGGTTTGAATACAGTGACGGCAGCGGGATTACCCTCACGCCGACAAGCCACGAATATGTTAATATTACCGACAGCAGCGGGAGAAGCCTTTCCGACCATGTCAGCGCGAGGGTAACCTTTACATATGATGTTACCTCGACGGAGTCGGGCGCAAGCCTTGTTATTGAGACCGAAAAACCGTTTTCCGAAAGGCTTGCTTATATGGCTAAAAAACTATGCAAGACGTTTTTTCTTTTGTTAAACGCTGTTTTGGAGACTTACATATTACCTGCCTTTGATTAATACTCACGGAACAAACCGCGTTTGCGAAGGTATGAACTTTATTTGAAATAATGGGGCGTAATCATGAAATCAATTTTGTTTTTTATGGAATCTCTTAGCGGCGCGGGTGCCGAAGGGGCGCTGACGAGGTTGGTGGAGAATATTGATAAAACAAAATATAAGGTCTATGTCGTTTCCGAAACAGACAATGAGTTTCATACCGAGACTATCAAACAAAACAGTATCTTCCATTGCTTCGCAACGAAGAATCTGTCCGGCAGCAAAATTAAGGAGCTTTATAATCGGGTCATTTTTAAATTTTCCGTTTGCGCTCCTGCGAGCTTAGTTTACCGCTTTTTTATCCGCGGCAAATATGATGTTGAGGTTGCATTTTGTGAAGGGTTCGGTACAAAGCTCATTGCAAACTCACCAAACAGAAAAAGCAAAAAAATCGCGTGGGTTCACACTGATTTTATCAATCACCCGTGGAGCGTGGCAGCCTATTCATCGCAGGAGGAGGAAAAGAGCTGCTATGAAAAGTTTGACGTTATCAATTGTGTGTCAAAAACCGTGAAAGAATCAATTGATGAGAAATACGGCCTATCCTCAAAAACGCAGGTTGTTTATAACATTGTCGATGAAAAGTTAATAGTCAAAGAGAGTCTGGAGGAGCTTTGTCTTGAAAACGGCGGAGGATTAACTCTTGTTGCTCTCGGAAGGCTAACTCCCGTAAAAGGCTTTGACCGCTTGCTCAGAATAGTTTTAAGGTTAAAAAATGACGGATACAAACTCAGACTTTATATATTGGGAAAGGGCGAAGAGGAAGAAAATTTAAGAGATTTTATTATACAAAACAACCTTGAAGACTATGCCGAACTCTCCGGCTTTCAAACCAATCCATACAAATTTATTCGCAATTCGGATATGGTAGTTTGTTCTTCGTTAGCCGAAGGCTTTAGCACGGCGATAACAGAGGCGGTTGTTCTGAATAAACCGATAATTACAACCGATTGCTCGGGTATGCACGAAATATTCGGCGATTACGAGTGCGGGATTATATGTGAAAATAATGAAGAAGCGTTATATGAGGCGTTAAAAAAAGTGCTCGATAACCCGGAGCTTCTTAAAACTTATTCATACAATGAGAGCATAAGGGCAAATGATTTTACGCTTGAAAAACAGCTAAGGCTGATAGATGAAATTTTTAAATAGCAATTAATGGGGCTGTATCAAAACATATTTTTAAGCAATAAAAATGGAATTACCGAAAAGAAAAACGGCAGGAGCAAGCCCCTCGGCAGGAGCAAGCCCCTGCCCTACAATGCATAAAACATTTACCGGATTACGGTAAAAATGCAACCGTAGGGCAGGGGCTTGCTCCTGCCGAAAATCATTTCTCGGATTACGGTAAAGATACACCGTAGGTCTTGACCGTTCCGAAAAATAGTTTTGATACAGCCCCTTTTTTTGCATGCATTAATTACTCGTCTCTTCTGAAATTTCCGGACACACCGCCGCTTTTTGAGGTGAGCATGATGTTTTGAATAACCATTGAGCGGTCGGCGGCCCTGCACATATCAATTATGGTTAATGCGGCAATACTGGCGGCAGTAAGCGCTTCCATCTCAATGCCTGTCTTATATTCACACTTTGCAAAAGTTTTGATGACCAGCGTGTCTTCACCCTGAAATTCAAACTCGACGCTGACAGTGTCAATAGGAACGGTGTGGCACAGAGGGATAAGCTCGCTTGTCTTTTTGGCGGCTGATATTCCTGCTATTCTTGCGCAGGCGAGTACATCGCCTTTCAAAATGACGTTATCTTTAATCCTAAGGAGAGTTTCGCTGTTCATTTTGACATTTGCGCAGGCCGTTGCCATGCGAACAGTCATCTCCTTGTAGCCGATATCAGTCATTACTGCCTTGCTGTTTGATTCAACATGATCTATTTCCAAAGTTATTCCTCCTAGCATCCGGTTTCACCAATATAATACATATATTTCACTTTAAAAGTCAATATATGTTTGGATTTTGTAGAATTTACATGAAACCATGCGGATTTTTATTGAATACTCATTGCCGTCTTTTTTGTGTCACAGAGTGTATACACAAATCATATCAGGAGATTATAAATAATGTCTGCCAATAAATCGCACAAGCGATTTGTTCACGGCAAATTCGGACATTCTTTGATGTCTCGCTGACGAAGGTGTGTTTATGGATTCGATTTGGACGTCATCGTGTAAAATTCAAAGGCGTGAAAGTCTTGATAAGGATATTGAAACAGAGGCAGCGGTTATCGGCGCAGGCATGGCGGGAATTCTCACCGCTTACAAGCTAAAGGAAAAGGGCATTGAGACGGTTGTGCTTGAGGGGGACAGAATTGCCGGCGGTCAAACGAAAAAAACAACTGCAAAAATAACCTCACAGCACGGCTACGCATATGAAAGGCTTATCACTGATTTCGGCGAGGAAAGGGCAAAACAATATGCCGATGCCAACCGAAAAGCGATAAAAGAATATGCAGAAATAATTGATGAAAATATAATTTCCTGCAATTATGAGGTAAAACCTGCCTTTTTGTATTCAACCTCCGATGCCGAACCGCTGAAAAGGGAGACCGAAGCGGCGCAAAGGCTCGGAATACCCGCTTGGTTTACAGAGAATGTGAATTTGCCGTTTCAGGTCAAGGGCGCTGTACGCTTTGAAAATCAGGCGCAGTTCAATCCGCTGAAATTCATAGACGGTGTTCAAAAAAACCTGACGATATATGAGGATACGCCCGTAAAAACAGTCAAAGGAAATATCATTCACACTGCCAGAGGCACTGTCAAAGCAAAGCATATTGTTTTTGCAACGCATTTTCCGTTCATCAACGTGCCGGGCTATTATTTTCTGCGAATGCATCAGGAGCGTTCATATGTGCTGGCTCTCAAAAATGCGCAGCAGCTTGACGGAATGTATATCAGCATGGACGATACCGGCTATTCCCTGCGCGATTACGGGAACATTCTTTTGTTTGGCGGCGGCAATCACCGTACGGGTGAAAATTCGGCGGGAGGAAAATATGAAGAACTGCGAAAGGCGGCAATGCAAATATATCCGTATGCCCAGGAAGTTGCTCATTGGTCTGCGCAGGACTGTATACCTGCCGACAGCGCTCCGTATATCGGATTTTATTCAAACAACACACCAAACTGGTATGTTGCAACCGGTTTTATGAAATGGGGCATGTCATCATCAATGGTTGCAGCGGATATTATTTCGGATATGATTTCGGGCATAAAAAACCCTTATGCCGAAATGTTCTCACCGCAGAGGTTTGAAACCTCCGCAATGGTAAACATTATGAAAGAAACAGGGCAGGCAGTTAAAGGCCTTATTATCAAAAACGTAACACTTGCAAAGTCTGTTTTAGATGAGCTGCCAAAAGGCAGTGGGGGGATAGTGGAATCGGACGAGGGCAAGGTCGGTGTTTATAAGGATGATGGGGGCAAAATCTATATAGTCAATTCACAATGCCCGCATCTGAGGTGCCAGCTTGAGTGGAATCCCGATGAAAAAAGCTGGGATTGCCCCTGCCACGGCTCCCGTTTTGATTATTTAGGAAGACTAATAGATAATCCCGCGCAGAACGATATTGAATGATATTTAATAATTTTATAAAATGCAAAGGCGGCACAGATATTATTCTGTGCCACTTTTTATTGGCATTGAGTGATGCCGTGAGCTTATTTTCAGAATAATTTTTTAGCTATATTGATAAACAGTTTTAATTATGATAATATCTAATCGCCAATAAAAATATTGAGAGGTTTCAAGTTTGGGAGGAATCAAATGTCAACGATTATTTCAGCATTAACTTCAATTATTACTGCGCTGGCAACCTTAATCGTTTCACTTTTCGGCTATGTGGTGGACTTGAACGATACGGTTGATAATTACCGTAAAAAGGTTGCGGAAATCTCCGCTTATGAAAACACAATTGAAACCGCATATCCGCAAACCGCTGTTTTTGATATGATAACGGAGCATTTTAACACCGCTCTGCCGGCAGGAAAAACGATAAAAAAGGCTATCGTTATCGGCTTTGACGGGGCAAGGGCAGATGCCGTAGACATTGAAGCTGCTGAAAACAGCGGCATAGAAACGCTCCTCTCGGAGGGCGGCAAAGCTTATATCTCATACGCCGGCGGTGTGAATTATCCGGAGAAAAACACGCAGGATACCTCGACCGCTCCCGGCTGGTGTTCAATACTCACGGGCGAGTGGGCGGATGTTACGGGCATTTACAAAAACGGCGTCAATAAATCAAACGACTGTCTGACGCTGCTCACAACCCTTGTTCAGAGCGGCAAGGCAGGCTCTTCAATGTTCCAGGTATCATG
The DNA here is from genome assembly GCA_964491735.1 of uncultured Eubacteriales bacterium. Lineage (GTDB taxonomy): Bacteria > Bacillota > Clostridia > Oscillospirales > Acutalibacteraceae > JAAZFZ01. The sequence goes on along the minus strand of CAZBHG010000070.1, from coordinate 54 downwards.
GGGCGGTCATTTCTCAAACGATACTTCGACCTATAAGCTTGAAAAGCAGTATTG
>CAZBHG010000069.1:0-6511 GCA_964491735.1 uncultured Eubacteriales bacterium | reverse complement strand
CCTGCCGACTGGCTCAAAATTATTTCAACCGACAGCGGAGGATATGTCGAAAAAATTTGTATCGGAGATGTGGTCATAAGAGGCTATTCTTTCAGATATAATGTTTTGCAAAATAAAGAACTTATTTCGCATTGCTTTACATATAAGTATATACCGGATTAAAAAATCCTCTGCCTGTAAAAGGAGGGCAACATAATGCCAAGAAATTTAAAACCCAAGCATAAGCGAACACATCGCTGGGCTTTTCCTCTCGGTCTTCTGATTATTGTGCTTGCCGTTATCGGTGCTGTCAGAGCGGTCACCTGGGGAGTTGACAAAATCAGCGAAATCACGGATGACACCGCCGAGTGCGAGGAGTATGAAAGCTTCTTAGCTCCGGTTGTTATAAGCGACCCTGACGCTTTTGACGATATCAGCAAAGCAAACATGTCACAGCTGCTCGACATAACCGTCTGGTCACTGCTCAACAGCGACATCTCGCCGAATGACTATGACCTTTATGAGGGCGAAACGGCAGGGCGGCTTGTTCCGCGGAAGGACATTGAGGCTGAGTTCAAACGGCTGTTCGGCAGTGACATTGTGCCTGACCACACTAAGGCATCGGGAAGCGCCTATGATTTTGTGTATAATGCTTCTCTTGAAAGCTATATTATTCCTATTACGGGCGTTGTGCCGACCTACACTCCCCGCGTATTAAAAATTGATAAAAAAGGCTCGTCAATTATACTGACTGTCGGTTACCTCAGCGGCAATGAATGGGCACAGGATGATAAGGGAAATTTCATCGCGCCCGAGCCGGGAAAATATATGAAGATAACACTTCGCACAAGCGGAGACAGCTATTATATCAGCGCAATTCAGGCGACGGACGCCGCCGATATTGTGGATAAGAACCAGACGCAGGCAGTAACCGAATCACTGACGCAGGAGTTGACTTCGGCAGCGGTCACCGATAAGGCTGAAACAACAACCGCTTCGTGAAAAGGAGGCTGAAAAATGTATTTTTTCGAGAAGACGTATGATATCGACATTCTCGCAAGGTACAACATGCATATCCATACAAGCTTTTCAAGATGTGCAAAACCGGAAATGGTTGTTGCAGATATAATTGACCGCGCCGAAAAGGCGGGGCTAGAAATGATTGCTCTTGTCGACCATTTCAATGACGATATTTCGAACGAGCAGTTTATTGAGCGCAGCGTTTTTTTGAGGCATCAGGCTCAGGAGACGGGTACAAATCTCAGAATACTGTTTGGCGGCGAGCTTTCGTGCTACGGTGTTGACAAAACCCTTGAAAACGAGCAGGTCAGAAGGGCTTTGGACTATAAGCTTTACGCCTGCAACCACTACCACCTTGGTTTTTGGGAGCATCCTGAGGACGTTTCGCCGAGAGGATATGCCGTTCACTCCTATGAAGTCGTGTCGGCGCTGATAAAATCCGACAAGGCGGACTGCATTGCCCATCCGATAATCGGCAGTCATGTAAAGACTATCGGAGACGATAAATGCGCGCTCACAAGGGCAATGACGGACAATGAGCTGGGAGATTTGCTGGAGCTTGGCGCAGAGCATGAAACGGCTTTTGAAATCAATCTGAATGCGATAATGGGTGACCCGGCGTTTGCAAAAAGAATGTGGTCAATCGGCAGGGAAGCAGGCACAGTCTTCAATTTCGGAACGGACGCGCACAGGCTGGAAAATATAATTGATACTGTGGAGTTTGCTCAGGCGGTAAAGGCAATACTTGAATAAATAATTGAATTCGGACGACCAATGGTCGCCCCTACGATTTCCACCATCGTACAGAAAATGAACGGTGTTGCCACAAACCAAATAAGGTTTTATTGGGCAAATTTTTTTGATATTTATCTTGTGATAATGTAGGGGCCTCCATCGGTCGTCCGAATTATAATAGGTGATATAAACGAAATTACCCAAAATTTAAAAATGCGGCTTTCGATACCTGAATCGAAAGCCGCTTTTCCTATTTCTTTTTTAATTTATCTTTTGCTATATAAATACCCGCCGCCCAAAATATTAATGAAAATAAAAATAAGCTCATGGAGTTTTCTTTGATTACAAAATAATCAAAGACTATCAAAAACCCAAACCAAAGCAGTAAAAATAAAACTATATAAATTTTACCTGATATCGAACCGGCTTTATCCAAGCTCTCATTAATGTCTTTCTTGTTTTCGTTTGGGTCAAAACCCATTCTTTTTCTTTTGAGCCAGACAGCAAATTTAATACACGATATTAATGAAGCAATCAAAAACAACAAATCAAATAATAAAAAAATAATTAGTGCTATTCTTGATGCATTTTCCGATACTTTCTGAAAAAACGTTATTATGAAAACCGCAACTACAACTGAACCGATTAATCTATATACCGAGCCGATTACATCCGCATAAGGACTGATTTTTTTTACTGCATCAGATACTTTTTCAACATTGTCATCATGTTCATATTCTTTATATTCCTCACTATCTGCCGGCGGCAGCTGGCTTCTGCTCATATCCGGGATGCAATAACCCTCTTTGGTTAATTTGACATCATCCTTGCTGCCTATGAAGCAACGAAGCAGCATATAAACACCGACAGTAACGAAAACAATCGGAAAAATGATTAGCAAACCGGCATTATCAAATGCATTTCTAATTGATAATGAGCCTCCGTAACAAAAAAACCAATACACCGCCCCCCCTATCATTGTGAATACTAATCCGAAAATGACAGCAGGAAAATTTTTGTTGAAACTGTTTTCATTGGCGCCGAAATATTCCGAATAAATTATTATTGAAGGAATTACCGTAAACATAAAGCCTAAAAATAACAATAATGCGTTTCCTCCCATACCTGTCAAAATGGCCTCCTGGGGATTTTCAGGATTATATTTTACGGTTCTTCCCGTTCCCAATTTCGGAACTATGCTGGTTCCGTAGTCAGTAGAAATGATATATTCAACTCCGTTTACAACATAAGAATATGTTAAAGCATAGGTTGTATCATTGCTTTGACTGCCATCGGAGTAAAGACTGGTACCGATAAACTTACCTTCTGTCGAAGCATAGTCTTTGGTGACGTGTTTTTTTTCATAAGTCATCTTAAACCCGAAAAACAGTAATCCCAAGCCGATTATAATAAATAAACCGCAAGCATATTTCAGCCCATTATTTTCCATTCCTTTTTTGGTCTTCATATACACTTATCCTTCTTGAATATAATATTTCCGTTGTGTTTGGAACAATTATATTCTACAATTATAATTAAATGTTGTCAATAATAATCGAAAAGGAGACTATTCGCACCAAACAGGGCTTCTGATATTTCTGATGAAAAATTCTTGACAAAATATAATAAGGGAATATAATTAAAATATTGGAATTATAATTAGCAAACCTAAAAGAGCAACCTTTTAATAATAATTTTAACGGAGGTTCTTACATGTATTGTAGAAATTGCGGCACCAATATTCCTGACAATGCGATGTTTTGTACATCCTGCGGCACACCAATTAAGAAAGCCGAAAGCAGCGAAAACAATGCCGTTCCCCCTCAGCCCGTATTTCCACCTTCAAACGATGAAATCCCGAAGAAAAGCAAGAAAAAAATATATATATCAGTAGCTGCGGCATCGGTAGTCATTATTGCTGCAATATCATGTTTATTGGCATTCGGACATGTGTTCGAAAAAAGCGCTCCTGCTGCAACAACGACTGAACCGGAAGCTTCGCTTGCCCAAAAAAATTGTGTTGAATCACTGTTATCCTCAACCAAAAAAACTCTTTTATGTTCGGGTACTGATTTTGATGTAGATATAACCGAAGATGGTAACTCATATAGTGGCAGTGGTTTCATCTCTTTCGGTAAAGATTTGAGCGATTCAGTCGGATATTTTGAGATGGATATCGAAAATAAGGGTTACGAGTCTATTTTCGAATATAGCGCTTGTATTTCCAATGGTTTTATTGCGTACATAGATGGATCATTCTATGACTATTACGAGGTTTCAAAAATTCTCCCTGAATTTTTTGGCAGTGAATTCCAAGCTGAGAATTTAGTCAAAGGCAACAAGTTAAATGAAGACGCTCTGAAACAATATTACTCTTTGGTTTCAAATGAATTTGCAACTAGGGAAAACATTAAACTTCCGGCATATGAAGACGCATATGAACTCATTGAGAAATTTATACTTAACGAGTGCGACAAAGAAGAGCTTACAGATTCATTTGTTTCATCCTACGATGAACAAGATACTGCCGATGGAACCGAATATAGTTTTGACCTTGATGTAGAGGAATTACTTAATGCATTTTTGACTTATGTTGAAGAAGATTATCCGGCTGTTATGGATGTTATGGATAACTTGGGTATGGATAAAGCTGAGCTTCTTGAAGAAGCTGAAGAATTCGGTGATATCGGCCTTAAATTTACAGTTTCAAAAGGTTATCTTACATATCTTGAAGTTATTTTTGATGACGAAAATAAGCTTGCGGTGAGTTTATCCAACATTAATAACCCAACCGTTGAAATGGATAAGGTAAATGATTTGGTGACCAAGGCGAAAAAAAATTACAGCGGCTATTAAAAAATGAAATGATGTCAAAAAAACAGCCAACGCCCGATGAAAACTCCATCGGGCGTTGACTGTTATATAAATTTATCGGAAGACAAAAGAATTATACTTTTTCCATATCGCCAAGTCCCGTGCCGATTGAATGCTTGACCCTGTCCTGCACCTCTGCAAACTTTGCGTCATTGAAACGGTCTAGCGTGCCGACAAGGTAGCCTGTGATTCGGCGGATACGCTCGAATTTTTCATTGACGTCATCCTCATGCCTGCCGCAGTTAGGGCATTCATCGCCGATAATGCCTGTAAATCCGCAGACTGGGTCGCGGTCGATTGGGTGGTTGACGGAGCCGTAGCCCATGCCGCTCTCCGCCATGCAGCGAATAACAGCTTCAAAAGCGTCAAGGTTCTGTGTCGGGTCGCCGTCCATTTCAATATATGAGATGTGGCCTGCATTTGTCAGCGCATGATAAGGGGCTTCAAGCCTGATTTTATCAAAAGCGGAAATCGGAAAATAAACGGGAATGTGGAAGGAGTTCGTGTAATACTCTCTGTCGGTGACTCCGGGAATGACGCCGTACCTCTCCTTATCCATACGGACAAATCTGCCCGACAGCCCCTCCGCGGGTGTTGCGAGAAGAGTGAAGTTAAGCCCCGTCTTTTCACTTTGTGCATCCATGCGGTTGCGCATATGCGCAATTATCTCAAGCCCGAGGTTCTGCGCTTGGGCGCTTTCGCCGTGATGAAAGCCCGTCAGGGATTTGAGCGTCTCCGCCAAACCGATAAAGCCGACAGAAAGAGTGCCGTGCTTTAAAACCTCAAACAATTCGTCATCCGATTTAAGCTTGTCGGAGTCAAGCCATATTCCCTGCCCCATAAGGAAAGGATAATTTTTGACTTTTCTTCTGCACTGAATTTCAAAGCGCTCAAGAAGCTGGTCAAAAACAAGGTCAATCTTTCTGTCAAGATCCTCAAAAAACATGTCCGTGCTGCCGTGCGCCTTTATTGCAAGCCTCGGGAGATTGATTGATGTGAAGCTCAGATTGCCTCTGCCGCCGGTTGTCTGCCTTGTCTTGTCATAGACATTGCCTATAACCCTTGTTCTGCAGCCCATATATGCAACCTCTGTATCATAGTCGCCCTCAACATAATATTGCTTGTTGTACGGAGCATCCATAAACGAGAAGTTCGGAAACAGCCTCTTTGCTGAAACACGGCAGGCAAGCTTGAACAAATCGTAGTTCGGGTCTCCCGGATTGTAGCTTACTCCGCTCTTGACCTTGAAAATATGAATCGGGAATACAGGTGTTTCACCGTTGCCGAGACCCGACTCAGTTGCGAGAAGGATGTTTTTTATAATCATTCTGCCCTCTGCCGAGGTATCCATGCCGTAGTTTATGGAGCTGAACGGAATCTGTGCGCCCGCCCTCGAATGCATGGTGTTGAGATTGTGCACCAACGCCTCCATTGCCTGATAGGCGGCTCTATCCGTCTCCTTTAATGTGCGCTTAACGGCAAAAGCCTGCGCTTTTTCAACAAGAGCGGCATCAAGCTTGTAGTCATTTTCAAGCACCTTTGCCTCATATTTCTGATAGTCATTGTCATTTGCAAGAATTGGGAACGCACCGTATTCATCGCTTACTTTCTGCATAACAGCCTTTGCCGTGCTGTCACTGTCCTCGGCATCGCATAAAAGCTCAAGAGCCTTGCCGATGTTTTTAAGATATGTCTTTTTATACGTTTTTGCGACGCCCTTGGCCATGCCGTAATCAAAGTTCGGTATGCTTTGACCGCCGTGCTGGTCGTTCTGATTTGCCTGAATTGCAATACAGGCAAGCGCGGAATAGCTTGCAATGTCATTCGGTTCCCTCAAAAAACCGTGACCTGTTGAAAAACCGCCCTTGAAGAGCTTGATTATATCTATCTGGCAGCAGGTCGT
>CAZBHG010000068.1:0-7194 GCA_964491735.1 uncultured Eubacteriales bacterium | reverse complement strand
CTGCCTCTGATATCGTCCTTTATAACAAGCCTGTCCACAATCACTTCAATATTATGTTTAATATTTTTGTCAAGCTTAATATTTTCGGAGAGGTCATATAAAATCCCGTCAACACGGACTCTGACAAACCCGCTCTTTCTTGCCGATTCGAGTTCCTTTATGAATTCGCCCTTTCTTCCCCTTGCGATTGGAGCCATAATCTGTATCCTTGTCCCCAGAGGCAGCTCCATAATCCTGTCAACAATATTGTCAACCGTCTGGCGGGAAATTTCCCTGCCGCAAACAGTGCAGTGCGGAATGCCTATTCTTGCATACAGCAGGCGAAGATAGTCATATATTTCCGTTACAGTCCCGACTGTGGAACGGGGATTTTTCGACGTTGTTTTCTGGTCAATGGATATAGCGGGAGAAAGCCCGTCAATATAATCGACATTCGGCTTTTCCATCTGCCCTAAAAACTGTCTGGCGTATGATGAGAGCGATTCAACATATCTGCGCTGACCTTCCGCATAAATCGTGTCAAAAGCAAGCGACGTTTTTCCGGAGCCTGAAAGCCCCGTAAATACAACAAGCTTGTCCCTCGGGATTTCAAGGTCAATATTTTTCAGATTATGCTCTCTTGCACCCTTAATAATAAGATTTTTCTGTGCCAATATATTTCCTCCGTGAAGCTACTTAGCGCTCCTTAATTTTTCAATTCTGTCCCTCAGATATGCCGCATGCTCAAACTCCAGAATTTTTGCGGCTGATTTCATTTCAGCCGTAAGCTGATTAATGAGCTGTTCTCTTTCCGACCTGCTCATTTTGCTGACAGGCTTTTCAGTTTCAGCTCTGCTCGAAATCTCAAGAATTCCTCTGACTTCCTTGATTATTGACTGCGGCGTTATTCCATGCTCGGTATTATATTTCATCTGCTTTTCGCGCCTGCGGTATGTCTCTGAAACAGCACGTTCCATTGAATGCGTGACGCTGTCGGCATACATTATGACTTCGCCGTGTTCATTTCTCGACGCTCTGCCTATTGTCTGAATAAGCGAAGTTTCAGAGCGCAGAAAGCCTTCCTTATCAGCGTCAAGAATTGCGACCAGCGACACCTCCGGAATATCCAGCCCCTCTCTCAAAAGATTGATTCCAACAAGGGTATCAAACTCGCCGAGCCTTAAATCTCTGATTATTTCCATGCGTTCTATTGTATCGACATCATGGTGCATATAGCGAACCTTAATGCCCAGATTATCGAGATAATCCGTCAGGTCCTCAGCCATTTTTTTGGTGAGCGTCGTGACAAGAACGCGCTCTTTTCTTTCAACCCTAATATTGATTTCGGAAATCAGGTCGTCTATCTGCCCATGTGTCGGTTTCACAATAACTTCAGGATCCAGCAATCCCGTAGGTCTAATCACCTGCTCCGCAATCTGAACGCTTCTGCCCTTTTCAAAATCTCCGGGCGTCGCGCTTACAAATATTTTCTGCCCCACGCGCTCATAAAACTCATCAAATGTCAGCGGTCTGTTGTCATAAGAGGAAGGCAGCCTGAAGCCGAAGTTAATAAGGCTTTCCTTTCTCGAACGGTCACCGCCGAACATTCCTCTGACCTGCGGCAGGGTAACGTGCGACTCATCAACAAAAAGCAAAAAATCTTCAGGAAAGTAATTGAGAAGCGTAAACGGCGGTGAGCCCGGCTCTCTGCCGGACATAACCCTGGAATAGTTTTCTATCCCCTTGCAGAAGCCTGTTTCACGGAGCATTTCAATATCATATTCAGTTCTCTGCCTTATTCTCTGAGCCTCAATAAGCTTGCCCTGCGCTTCAAACGCCTTAACACAGTCAAGCATTTCGCTATATATTTCAGCGATGGAACACTCCAATTTTTCGGGCGAAACCACATAATGCGAGGCGGGATAAATCGCGACATGTGAAAGATTGTTTCTTATATCACCTGTCAAAGCGTTGATTTCACTTATCCTGTCGATTACATCGCCGAAGAATTCTATTCTTATAGCATTTTCATTTGAATATACAGGGAAAACCTCAACGACATCACCCCTCACCCGGAATTTGTTTCTGGTGAAGCTGATGTCATTGCGTTCATATTGTATTTCAACAAGCTTGGCAATCAGCTCGTCCCTGCTTTTTGTCATGCCCTGCCTGAGCGAAATAACCATGCTCCTGTAATCAATAGGGTCGCCCAAGCTGTAAATGCAGGATACGCTGGCGACAATAATAACGTCCCTGCGTTCCGAAAGTGCAGAGGTTGCCGAGTGACGCAGCTTGTCAATTTCATCATTGATAGCCGAATCCTTTTCAATATAGGTATCTGTCGTCGGAATATATGCCTCCGGCTGATAGTAATCGTAATACGAGACAAAATACTCAACGGAATTCTCAGGGAAAAATTCGCGGAATTCACTGCAAAGCTGAGCAGCCAGCGTCTTGTTATGTGCCAGAACAAGAGTGGGGCGATTGACCCTTTCAATGATATTAGCCATTGAAAAGGTTTTTCCCGAGCCGGTAACGCCAAGAAGCGTCTGCTCCGTATAGCCGCTGTTAAGACCTTCAACAAGCTCGTCAATAGCCTGCGGCTGGTCGCCCGTGGGCAGATAATTCGAATGCAATTTAAATTTATCCATAAAAAATAAGCCTTATAATAAATATTTGCTGAATTTTGGATTTTGAGCCATAGAAAAAATTTTATCGTCTGCATAAATAATGTGGTCAATGAGATTAATATTGACGCTCCTGAAAATTGCGGACACCTCCTGCGTTATGGTTAAATCATCCTTTGACGGAGCTGCAACTCCGCTGGGATGATTATGAACCAACACAACATTTTTGGCGTTGTTTCTGAAAGCAAGCTCAAGCATGGTTCTGTTGTCTACAACAGCATTATTGACAGAACCAATCGAAATTCTGCAGCAGTTATTAAGTCTTCCCCCGCTGTCAAAGCACATCAGAAAGGCAATCTCGCTTTTTACGTTTATATACTTTGTTTTTATATATCTATTTATCTCTTCCGAATCTGAAAAAAATATTTTTTCAGAAACTTTTTCGCTAAGATATCTTTTAGTGACTTGCGGAATCAACGTCAACAAAACAGCAGAGCGGGGACCAACGCCTTCTACCTTGAGCAAATCCTCATAGGATGCCTCGAAAACGGCAGGCAATGAACCGAACTCTTCAATTAAATTATGAGCTACACCATTTGTGTCACTGCGTGGGATTGAATAGAACAAGAGCAATTCAAGAACATTATGTGCGGAAAAGCCCTCCAGCCCTTCCTGCAAATAACGCTCATACATCCGATTACGATGGCCAGAATGAACATTCACATTAATCACCGCAATACATTTTTTTTACTTCACGACAAAAAAAGTCAATTAAAATGCAAAGGCAGCACATGCTTCCTCAAATTGTGCAGTCTTACATTATTTAATTTTTCTGCTTCCCGGCTTGACAAGCTCAAGCTTGCCCTCCCTGCAAAGCGGGCACTCGCCGGCATCCCACGATGTTACGTCTGCCGAATATACTGCCTTAAACGGAACGCCAAAATCAATTTTTCCGCCTGTTCTGTCAACAATTGAGCCTACGCCCGCAGCAACTCCGCCTGCGTTTTTGACGAGAGCGATGACCTCATTGACTGAGCCGCCTGTCGTCACAACATCTTCAACCACAAGCACACGCTGACCGGGTTCAATCGCAAATCCCCTTCTTAAAACCATTGCGCCGCTTTCGTCACGTTCGGCAAAAAAGTTTTCAACCTTCAGGTGACGGCTGACCTCATATGCCATTTGAACCGCGCCCATTGCGGGGCCGATTACAAGCTGAATATTGTCATCCTTATAGAGATTTGCAAGCTCCGAGCAAAGCTCTTCACTGTACTTTGTGTTTCTGAAAATTTTAGCGCACTGAAGATATCTGTTGCTGTGCCTGCCTGAAGTCAAAAGAAAATGCCCCTCGAGCAAAACGCCCGCTTCCTTGAGAATCTCCGTTACTCTTTCACTGCTTAGCATATGAACACTCCTTAAATCTTAATGTCCAGCTGTAATAATACAAGCCCTTTTAACACGCATATATTATACATTATATTTTTGCTTTTGAAAAGCTTTGTTTTGTGATATAATAAAATATAAATTCGTTGAGGGGAAAAATAATTGAAAAGCTTAATAATAAGTAAAAATGACAGCGGTCAGAGACTCGATAAGTTTATTACAAAGAGCGTTCCGCTGCTTCCGAATGCATTGATGTATAAATATATACGTCTCAAGAGAATTAAGGTCAACACCCGGCGTGCCGAAATATCAACAAGGCTGTGCGAGGGCGACGTTGTTGATATGTACATCAATGACGAGTTTTTTGAAAAGCGAAGGGATAATTATGATTTTATGACGGCCTCAAAGAATCTCGACATTGTTTATGAGGATGAGAACATAATGCTCCTTGACAAAAAAGTGGGGCTTTTATCCCATCCCGATGAGGGAGAATATAATGACACTCTGATAACGAGAGTAAAGAGATATCTTTTTGAAAACGGCAGCTATGACCCTGATGATGAAAGCTCTTTTGCCCCCGCTCTGGTCAACAGGATTGACAGAAACACAAGAGGAATAGTAATCGCCGCAAAAAATGCGCAGTCTTTAAGAATACTTAATGAAAAGATGAAGACCCGCCAGCTTCACAAACTGTATATTTGCGTTGTGCACGGAACACCAGACAAGGGTGAAAGAATGCCCGAAGGCTGGCTATATATTGACGGCTGGCTGATAAAGGATGAAAAGAAAAATCAGGTTAAGGTATATACAACCCAGATTGAAGGCTCAAAGCAGATAAAAACAAAATACCGTGTAATCAGCTCGAAGGGCGGTCTCAGCCTTGTTGAGGTGGATTTGATGACCGGAAGGACTCATCAGATTAGGGCGCATATGGCAAGCATAGGTCATCCTCTGTTGGGCGACGGGAAATACGGCTCAAATGAATTGAACAAAACATTTGGCTACAAAAAGCAGTTTCTTTGCTCTTATCGCCTCACTTTTGACTTTTCAAGCGATGCCGGAATCCTCAGCTATCTTAACAGAAAATCTTTTGAGATACAAAACATCTGGTTTGTCAATGACTTTTTAAACGGAAATATTCTTTCCGAATGATTAATGGTGATAGAAATTGTAAACATTTTTTTCCAAAGCTTAAAATATATTTTTTTCTCTTGTAAAACAGACTGGAATAGTATAAAATGTCTTTGTTATGTCGGCAATTGCCGTACGGATTATTATTCAATTTAGAAAAGGATGGATAAGGAAATGGCAAAACAAGAACTTAGCAAAGCTGAACTTTATCGCCAGGAACGCAATAAAAGGCTTAACGAAACCTCTAAGAAAAACGCTAAAAGAAAGCAAAAGCACCCCAAGCTTGGCAAAATAATTAAGGCAACTGTTTCAATTGTCCTCGCAGTAGCTCTTGTGGGCGGCAGTGCCTATTACCTTTTTGCCAAATATTCCGGCATACCCGAGAGAGTCAAAGCGGTTATGACAGTCGGTGAGCAAAAGATAAGCCTTGCGCAATATGAGATTGCATATTTGCAGAAATATAACTACAACATAGATCTGGCTTCTCAATATAAGCAATACTACGGATATGATGTTTACGGCTTCAGTGAAACCACCGCACCCGCAACCCAGCAGAGCCCCTTCCAGGATGATGCGGGCAATTATCTTTATTGGGATGAATATCTCAAGGATGAAACTATTAAATCTTTAAAAGAGCTGTTTGTCTTGTACGCGGATGCCGTAGCGAATAAATATACGCTCAACGAAGATGAAATCGCGGACATTGAAAAAAGTATGGAAGAACTTCGCACCACCGCGTTAAAATCAAACCTTGGCATAAATGCCTACCTTAAAACATACTTCGGTAATGGAGTAAACAAGAATGTTTACAGGGAATATCTTGAGATAACAACTCTTGTCACAAGGTTCCAAAAAGATAAGCAGAAAGCATTTAGCGATAAATATACAAATGAAATACTCCAAAAAGAATATGACAAAAAACCTGATGATTTTGATGTAGTCAGCGTCAGATACTTTAAGTTTGATTATGACACTCTGACAAAGGAAGATAAAGAAAGCGATAAGGATTTCGTTGCCAGGAAAAAAGCGGCAAACGCAGAAATCAATGCTTTTGCAGATGCAATGCTCAAAAAAATCACCGATGAGGCTTCCTTCATCACGGCATCCGAAGATTATAACAAAAAAGTCGCTGCAAGAACAGAGAAAACAAGCGGTGAAAAAGTTGACTCTTCAACATATGATGCCGGTGTTTCCACAGAGTTTTACAGGACTTCTTACAGCACTTTAAAATCGTCAATCTCCGATGACGCAGCGAAATGGGCTTTTGCGGACGGAAGCAAGGTGCTTGAAAAATCAATATTTAAAACCGACGCTGCATGTTTTGTTGTGCTTTTATTAGATAAGCAGTTCCCTACCAACACGATTGATGTCCGCCACATTCTTATCAAGTTCAATTCTACCGGCACAGAAGCGACAGATGATGATAAAGCCACCGCAAAAAAGAAGGCGGAAGGCATCTATGATGATTGGAAAAAGGGCGATGCCACTGAAGAGAGTTTTGGAGAGCTTGCTAAACAAAACAGCGAAGATAATGCAGACAAAGGCGGACTTTATGAGGCAGTCAGCGCAGGCGCTATGGTCGCCGCATTTGACAACTGGTGCTTTGACAAATCGAGAAGGGCCGGAGACACGGGAATTGTTGAAACTGAATACGGGTATCACATCATGTATTTTGTTTCAAATAACACCGATGATCCGAACTGGCGGTCTGACCTTAGAGAAAAACATACGCAGGATGACTATTCCGCATATCTTGAGGCTTTGCTTGCAGCTGACACAAATAAAGCGATTGAGAAAGCAGCAAATATCGGCTCCGCAACAGATAGCGCACTTGTAGCAATTGATACTATCATTGCTTCCAATTCTTCAAACTCACAGTCCTCCTGATAATCTGAATTAAAAAAATCCCGCCTGACACTGAGGCGGGATTTTTTATTTCAGCAACTAATTTGTCTTGGCATCATTCATTCTGATTGCCGCTCTTCTGATTTTTCCGTTGACCGTCTTTGGCAGCTCATCGACAAAATCAATTACTCGCGGATATTTATAGGGTGCTGTCTCTTTCTTCACAAAA
>CAZBHG010000067.1:3258-7243 GCA_964491735.1 uncultured Eubacteriales bacterium | reverse complement strand
TGACAGCTACAATATATAGTTTTTAAAATAGACAAGGGTTATGTGCCGGTATGAAAAAAATAAAAATTTCACCCTCAATACTTGCAAGTGATTTCTCCCGCCTCGGTGAGGAGGCGAAGAGAATGGAGCGCTGCAGAGCGGACATGCTCCATCTCGATGTTATGGACGGTGCTTTTGTGCCGAACATAACCTTCGGTCCCCCTGTGATAAAGGCAATAAAAAAATGCACGGCAATTCCGTTTGACGTGCATCTGATGATAAACGAGCCTTTGCGTTATATTGATGAATTTGCAAAAGCGGGCGCGGATATTATTACCTTTCACGTTGAGGCCGGCTCGCCGGCTGAAGAAACTATCGACCGTATCCGCTCGCACGGCTGCACGGCTTCTCTCAGCGTCAAGCCGAAAACCGATATCGGAGAGATTTTTCCGTACCTTGATAAGCTTGGCATGGTGCTGATAATGACAGTTGAGCCGGGCTTCGGCGGTCAGCCCTTTATCCCGGAAACGCTTTGGAAGATAAGCGCTCTTAAAGCCGAGTGTGAGCGCAGGGGGCTTTGCGTCGATATTCAGGTTGACGGGGGAATAAACGAAAAAACAATTGCCAACGCCGCAAAAGCGGGCGCAAATGTTTTTGTCGCGGGCAGCGCCGTTTTTAATGCAGAACAACCCTCGCAGGTTATTGATAACCTGCGAAGGCTGGCAGATAAAGCGCTTATTTAATTAGAACGCGAGCTTTTCGATGGCGTTATCCAAAGTGATAAGCTCCCAGTGTTCTCTCGTGAATTCTGCATGGAGGTTCCCCTCGCCGCACAGAAAGCCGTATTCGGAGAAAAAGCTTTTAACGGCCTTTGGCTCGCTGCCCGGGCATAAAAGCAGACGGTACTGACCTCTGCTTGAATACAGCTCGCTGACAGGCAGATGCCGTCCTGATGAAACAAAACTTTTTGCGCAGGACATAAGGCTGTCAATAGAATCAAATTCGAAGGTTATGTAAGTACTGTCTTTTCTAAAATGCAGCTTGCCTGGATATGTTGGTGATTTGAGCTCGCTTGTCAGAACGGTGAAGTTCAATGTGCATCCTCCCTCGGGCTTCGGAACAGCTTCAATCAGCATCCTGCCGCAAGGGTCGATATCACGTCCAAGGGTTTCACGCGCGCGGTCAAGTAGGGTCCAAATTACACGCCTGGTTTCAATGTTTGAGTAATCCATTTCCTCGTATGTGATATCCAATTCTGTCATGTCCTGCTGAGTCAGTTCAACGGAGATTCGGTTATCACTTATAGCTTCAATTTTCAAAAAGTAATTCCCCCCGCAGTATTTAGACATTTCAACTATTACTATTATATTTAATATATAAGTTTTATACAAATGCAAATTATGGAAGAAAAATAGCGAAAGTAACAAGAGGTGATACGATTGACGGTCAAAACAAAATCAATTAATTTAGAAGAAAAAAAGACACGCCGCTTTTATTCGGATATGCTTTTGATGCTGATAGCTCCGGTTGTCATGGCATGGTATTATTATGGGATGGCAGTTATCAGAGTAATGGCGATGTCGGTTATTTCGGCCGTTGTCTGTGAATTTATTATAGGTCTCATTTCAAAAAGGACAGGGACTTTAAAAGACCTTAACGCGATATTTACGGGTCTGGTCATTGCGCTCATGCTGCCCGCAAACGTTTCACCGTGGTTTGCCGCGATGGGCACGGCGTTTGCGATAATAGTTGCAAAAATGCCATTCGGAGGGACAAATTCCGCTCCGTTTATGCCGGCGGCCGCAGGGCTTGCTTTTTTGTGCCTGTGCAGGCCCGACAAGGTTTTCTTCTATCCGTCTGTTGGGATTGTGACCGAAAACACTGTTTCAGACGGAGTATCGCTCGCATCAATGCTCAGTTTAAACCATTCCGCAGGGCTTAACATTATCAGCCTTTTCAACGTATTTATCGGAAACATAGCGGGGCCTATGGGGACAACCTGCATTGTGGGGCTGGCAGGTGTGTTTATCTTCCTGATAATTAGGCAGCGCCGGTCAGCAATCAACAGCGCAGGCTTTATTCTGGGGAGCGCCGTCATGGCTCTTTTGTTCCCGAGAGTTCTCAGCGGTGCAGCTTCCTCGCTTGTTTTCGAGCTTAGCTCTGGGATGCTTATTTTCACAGCCCTGTTTTTGATAACAGACCCCGCAACGTCGCCGAGAAGACCGTTGAGCAGATTTCTTTATGGTGCGCTTGCAGGCATTTTATGCATGGTTATGCGCTATTTCGGCACGTTTGAAGAGAGCACCTGCTTTGCCGTGCTTATTTCATCCGCTGTCTGGCCGCTTATAACTACCGGAATTAAGAAAACCGTTAAATTTATTGATAAAACGAGAAACCGCAAACCTTCTGCAGGGAGGGAAACGATAAATGAGCGATAATCAAAAAATGCTTTCACCATCAGCAATGTTATTAAGGGGAGCGTTCATTTATAACCCTGTCCTTGTGCAGGTTATAGGAATCTGCCCGATAGTTGCCGCAACCGTTTCGCTTTCCGCGGCGGCGGTTATGGCGGCAATTACTGTTCTACTTCTATTAATATGCGAGATATTAGCAAGCGTTGCACTTAAAAAGGTGCCTGCATGGATAAGAGTTGCAATTTATATGGCGGTCGGGCTTTTGATAGCCTGTCCGGTGATGTATATTGCGGATATCAGGGATTATGTGATGGGTGTGAGCATAGGAATCTATCTGCCGCTCCTTGCGGTAAGCTCGCTGACTGCCCTGAGATGCGAAAAATTCGCAGTCAAAAACAATGCCTTGGCAAGCTTCTTTGATGCCGCGGCGGCGGGTCTGGGTTACAGTGCGGTGTTCCTCATTGTCGGCGCTGTCAGGGAATTTTTAGGCAGCGGCACAATCGGCGGCAAGGTTATTGTGCAGAATGCCCCGATGCCGGGAATGCTTATGACCTTTGGCGGCTTTATAGTGATTGGTATGCTTGCAGCGCTCCATAAATATATTGCAATAAAAATATTCCCGCGGTTTGAGCGGGACATGACCTTCAAAATCAAGACCTCAAAGGCCGAAGCGCTCAAGGTGCCTTCAATTCACCGCAGAGATGCCGGAAATCCCGTGGCAATGAAGGATATTACCGAGCTTCTGCCGGAAAGCGAGAACCGGGGAAGCGATGAAATGCGGGATGAGACTCCGGAAGACGGAAATGAAATCGGCATTGATGAGGCTGATAGCCGTCCGCTCGGCGGCGTCGTCTATGTCCCCGATATCCCTGAGGCAGAGGAGCCGGAAGAAGCCGAAGAAACAATTGAGGAAATATCAGAGGAAACGGCAGAGGAAATAACGCCGGATATTTTCGACGGACTTCCGGAAGAAATTAATAAAGATGATGCCCAGAATATTATAAAAGACTTTGAGATGCTCAATAATGAAATCGAACCCGATGAGGACGAACCTGCAGAGGGAGATATTGCCGCCGATGAGGGAAAGCCTGAGGCTGAAAGCAAAGAAGGCGCGGATGAAGATTTTGACCGCAACATGTCGGAGCTTTTTGAGCAATTCAAAAAGAAACATAATCTGGATGACTGAGGAGGCGAGGCAGCGTGAATTGGTTTTTTAATCTGCTGAATGCGGCACTGTATATAGTGTTCATTCAAAATCTGGTTTTCAGCGGCGGATACGGTGCAAGCGAAGCTGTCCGAATGGCAACAAAGCCGCGCCGTCTTGCCGTATTCTCAATAATGATTGCATATTTTTCGGTGCTTTCGGCAGTCATTTGCCGTGCGCTGGATTTTATTGTGGAAATTGACAAGCTGAATCTGGCGCTTCACAGCGCAATATTCGGGGGAGTGCTTGTTATGCTTTACCTTGTCACGGCGCTGGCAATAAGATTTATTTTCAAGCCGGGCGTGAAATTTCTGAGCATGATGGGCATGGCAGCGCTTAACACCCTTGTTTTTGCAATTCCCCTGTTAAACCTTAGGCTCGGGAACAC
>CAZBHG010000067.1:0-3248 GCA_964491735.1 uncultured Eubacteriales bacterium | reverse complement strand
ATAGGCGTAGGAATAGGCTCGGCGGCGGCATTTATTTTTGCAATCTCACTGATAAGCATCGGGCTTAAAAGGCTTGAGAGCAACGAAAATATTCCTGCGGCGTTTAAAGGCGCGCCGGCAATGTTCCTGTATGTTGCATTGCTGTCAATGGCATTTACGGGCTTTTCGGGCACATCGCTTTTTGTATAAAGAAAGAAACTGTTATCGGGGGCAATCAATTTGAAAAAAAATAAAAAGAACAGTTCGCTATATCGCAATGAATATTCACGCAGTCATAGCAGTTATACCGGATTTTCACGCGCATATCCGGGGGGAAGTCTCGGCAAACGCACAAGCTACTCCGAAAAGATCAGAAGAAAAAGGATAATAAAAACGGTGCTCGCTGTCGCAGGCGTTTGCGTGGTCGTCACCGCAGGTTATTTTTTGACTGATTTGCTGCTAAATATTTCAGAGCTTCCTAAAGAGACTGTTACACAGGCAGTAACAGACGCTGAGAAATCCACAAAGGCGCAGACGACTGCGCAGGCTCCTCAGCCGGCGGTTATCAGCAGCAATATGAAAGCAGTATGGATAAACGCGGATTCGTTGAGCAGTACGGACAGTATGAAGAGCGAAATTGAAAACGTCAAAGCCCAGGGCGGCAATGCAGTTATTGTTGATTTTAAGGACAGCTCGGGTTACCTCTGCTATGATTCATCACTTGAAGAAATGGCAACAACAGAGGCTGACGCGAATGCTTATGACGCGGTAAGCGACTGTATAGCCCTTTGCAGGGTGAATGATATAGACGTAATCGCCAGAATTTTCTGCTTTAAGGATCCTCTTGCCGCAGGCGCTTTCAAGGGCGCAATGGCAATAAATTATATGGGCAATATCGGTATGCTCTGGCTTGATAGAAGCTATGCGAACGGCGGCAAGCCGTGGCTTAATCCGTATTCGGATGCAGCGCAGCAGTATCTTTTCGACATTATTAAAGAGGTTTGCGCGCTGGGCGTTGACGGCGTCCTCATTGATGGAGTGCAGTATCCTTCAGCAGGTCTGACAAAGGCAACATTTGAGGGCGAGGATGAAGAAGGCGCGCTGACAAGGAACGCAGCCCTTGTTGATTTCATCGAAAGGGCAATTGTCGCAGCGGAGGATACTGCGCTAATCTGCATGGTTGACGGCGAGGCGGCAATAAGCGGCACAAGTCAGATTTATGACGGCACAATCCTCAACAGCACCGCAAAGGTTTTTGCGGTTGATTTAAGAGGCGTGACAGTTGAAACCCCTGTGACCGTCGCCGGAAAAACGGTTGTCAGCGTAAATAATATCGCCTCGGGTGAAACGCCTTATTTTATAATTCAGGATAGTTGATATAACCTAAACTGGAGGAAGTTAATGCACTATATTCCCTATAACTCAAGACTGGATTACCATAAAACGCCTTTCGGAGCGGTTGAGGCAGGCACACAGGTGAATTTCAGGGTGATACTGCCGCGTGACATGCAATGCACCGGAATAAGGCTTGTCTGCCAAAGAGACGGCGGTGATACGCAGAGCACCCCGATGACATGGGAACGCATGGAAGGGCTGGGAGAAGAATGGTGGGCTGTAAGCTACACGCCGGAAACAGTCGGGCTTTACTGGTACAGCTTCGAATTTGACGCCAATCGGGGCATTGAGCAGATAAACAATGTTGGAAACGGGATAGGATGTATTACGGATGACGGCGACCCATGGCAGTTGACTGTTTACTCCCCTGACTATAAAACTCCGGATTGGATAAAAGGCGGCATAATATATCAGATTTTTCCCGACAGGTTTTGCAATTCGGGTGAGGTAAAATCAGATGTGCCGGAGGATAGAATTATCCGTTCCGACTGGGGGAACGAGCCGTTATGGGAGCCTGATAAAAACGGCAAAATCAAAAAATACGACTATTTTTGCGGCGACCTCAGGGGCATAGAGCAAAAACTGGGATATCTGAAGGAGTTAAACATAAGCTGTATTTATCTGAATCCTGTTTTTGAAGCTCATTCCAACCACAGGTATGATACGGCTGATTATACAAAAATAGACCCGCTGCTTGGGGATGAAAAAGATTTTTCTTCGCTTTGCGCGGCAGCTGAAAAAAACGGAATAAAAATAATTCTTGACGGAGTGTTCAGTCACACAGGAAAGGACAGTAAATATTTCAACGGCTGCGGGCGGTATGATACTGAGGGCGCCTGTCAGTCAAAGCAGTCGCCCTTTTATAAATGGTACAAGTTCAAAAAATGGCCCGACTCTTATGTCAGCTGGTGGGGAGTTGAAATCCTTCCCGAAATAAACGAGACGGAGCAAAGCTTCATTGATTTTATTGCCGGTGAAAACGGTGTGGTGAGAAAATGGCTAAGGGCCGGTGCGGGCGGATGGAGGCTTGACGTTGCGGATGAGCTGCCCGACAGATTTTTGAATGAGCTTCACAGAGCGATAAAAGCGGAAAACGGCGAGGCTTACCTTTTGGGCGAAGTATGGGAGGATGCCTCCAACAAAATAAGCTACGGGGTAAGGCGGCAATATCTTCTGGGCAGTCAGTTGGATTCCGTGATGAACTATCCGTTTGCGAACATCATAATTGAGTTTTTGAGGACAGGTGTTGCACACGGGTTTATGGATGCCGTGATGACCATACTTGAAAACTATCCCCCGCAGGCAATTTCAACCTTAATGAACCATATCGGCACACATGACACGGCAAGGGCCATTACAAGGCTCGTCGGCGCCGATATTGACTGCAGCGACCGCCGAGGGAAAAAGCTCGATGAAGAAGAGCTTGAGCTTGGCATAAAGCTTATGAAAATGGCAAGCGCCATTCAGTTCACTTTGCCGGGAGTACCCTGCATTTTTTACGGCGATGAAGCGGGGCTTGAGGGCAACGGCGACCCATTCAACAGGGGCTGCTTTCCATGGGGAAATGAAAATACGGAGCTGTTGGATTGGTATAAAAACCTTGGGAAAATCAGGCGCAGCTGCGGGGCGCTCAGAGCGGGCGGCTTCAGACCGATTTCTGAGGCACTTGGCTGCATTGCCTATGCCAGAACAGACGAAGAGTCAAAATTAATTTTAATTGCCAACAGAAATACACATGAAATAACCTATAATCTGCAGAATGAGTGGAGGGGCGCGAAATGTATTTTGGGCGCCCGTATGCAGGATGAAAGCGGTGTCGTGATGGATGCCTGTTCGGCGGCAATACTTGAAATACGGCAGAAATTTACGGGGTG
>CAZBHG010000066.1:5940-7319 GCA_964491735.1 uncultured Eubacteriales bacterium | reverse complement strand
TGAAAAATCATATCCTGAGTTTTTCACTCATTTCAGGCTTTTGGGGGGTAAATGCGATGTCGTCTCAATTCGGCAATAAAATCAAAGTACAGGTTTTCGGTCAGTCACATTCAAAGGCTGTCGGGGCGGTCATTGACGGCGTGCCTGCGGGCATAAAACTTGATTCAGACAAAATATATGAATTTATGCTAAGACGCGCTCCGGGGAACAGTGAGGTTTCAACTCAGAGGAAGGAATCGGATATCACGCAAATCCTCTCCGGTATCGCTGATGGTTACACGGTCGGCGCACCGATATGTGTTATTATAGAAAACACAAATATCCGCTCAGACGACTATTCACAGTTAAGAGATATACCGAGACCCGGGCATTCCGACTATCCCGCCTTTGTGAAATACGGTGAGTATCACGATATCAGAGGGGGAGGGCATTTTTCGGGGAGGCTGACAGCTCCGCTTTGCTTTGCGGGCGCGGTTTGTCTGCAGCTTCTTGCGGAAAAAGGCATAGCCGTCGGCGCGCACATTTTCTCAATTGCAGGCGAGAGGGACACTGCTTTTGATGCCGTAAACATAACGGCGGATGAACTGAATGAATTAACAAAAAAGCCCTTTTGCGTTATAGATGATGATGCGGGGGACAGGATGAAAAATATAATAAAAGCGGCGGCAGGTCAGGGGGATTCGGTCGGCGGTATTATTGAATGCGCCGCCGCAGGTGTTCCCGCAGGCATAGGTGAGCCGATGTTTGACGGGCTTGAAAACAGGATTTCCTCCGCCGTTTTCGGGATTCCCGCAATCAGGGGCATTGAATTCGGCGCAGGGTTTGCCGCTTCTGAACTTAATGGCTCACAAAACAACGATGAATATTACTTTGAGAACGGCAAAGTTAAAACAAAAACAAACAATCACGGCGGGATTCTGGGAGGAATCAGCACAGGCATGCCGATAATATTCCGCGCTGCCGTGAAGCCTACCCCGTCAATTGCAAAAACGCAGAATTCCGTCAGCCTTTCAAAGGGCTGCAATACAGAGCTTAATGTTGTCGGCAGGCATGACCCGTGCATTGTGCCTAGGGCGGTTCCATGCATTGAGGCGGTCACGGCAATAGTGCTGGCGGACTTTCTTGTTTAAAACAAACAATACTTACATTTTTATATTGGAACACTAGTCAGGGGGACGAAAATGGAAATAGAAGAATTACGTGAGCAGATAAACGGAATAGACAAGGATATGACCGCGCTTTTTGAGGAAAGGATGGCAGTCTCAAGCGAAATTGCAAAATGGAAAAAGGAACATAACAGGGCTGTCAGCGACAGAGACCGTGAACGCGAGGTCATAAACAGGGTCACAAAGCTTGTAAAGCCTGAGCTTGAGACATAT
>CAZBHG010000066.1:0-5930 GCA_964491735.1 uncultured Eubacteriales bacterium | reverse complement strand
GTCAGGACACTTTATTCCACTCTTTTTTCCCTGAGCCGTTCATATCAGGCTGTGCTGACGGATGAAAGCACAGAGCTTTCGGAAAATATAAATACGGCAATCACTTCAACCCCTCAGCAATTTCCGGGAAAGGCTGTTGTTGCATGCCAGGGTGTGGAGGGAGCTTATTCCCAAATTGCCTGTGACAAAGTGTTTTCTGCGCCGAGCAAAATTTATTTTAAAAGCTTCAAGGGCGTTTTTCAGGCCGTCGAGAGCGGGCTGTGCAGGTACGGAATTTTGCCGATTGAAAACAGCTCCAACGGCTCTGTGACGCAGGTTTACGATTTGATGAAACTCCACAGCTTCTATATTGTCAGGAGCTTTAAGCTCAGGATTGACCACGGGCTTCTCGCAAAGAACGGAAAAAGATTAACGGACATCAAAGATATATATTCGCACGAGCAGGCGATAGGGCAGTGCAGTGATTTCTTACAAGGGCTGAAGGATGTGAAAATCACAGCCTGCGAAAACACTGCGGTCGCCGCCCGTATGGTAGCACAATCAGACAGGGAAGACGTTGCCGCGATTTCTTCAAAGGATTGTGCAGAGCTTTACGGACTCAGTTGCATTAAGAGCAACATTCAGAACTGCGACAATAACTATACAAGATTCATCTGCATTTCAAAAACTCTGGAGATATATCCGGACGCGGGCAAAATCAGCCTCATGCTTTCCGCACCGCACCGCCCCGGCTCTCTTTATGAAGTTATTTCCGGCTTTTCATCACTTGACCTTAACCTCACAAAGCTTGAGAGCAGACCGATACCGGGGACTGATTTTGAGTTCATGTTCTATTTTGATTTTGAAGCGTCCGTTATGAACGGCAATGTTATTAAGCTTCTCAATCAGCTTTCGTCACAGGCGGAAGAATTTGCGTTTCTGGGCAACTATTGTGAAAGTCAGGGGTGATTTTTTGGCATACTACCTTATCGGTGAAAAACTTTCACACAGCTATTCAAAGCCGATTCATCAGATGCTCGGCGGATATGAGTATGAATTAAAATGCCTTTCACCTGACGAACTGCCCGCCTTTTTTGATGCAAGGGACTTTGAGGGGCTAAATGTTACGATACCTTACAAAAAAACTGTCATGGAGTATTGCCAAACCCTTTCACCCGCCGCGCAGCGCATTGGCAGTGTGAATACGATAACGGTTGAAGCCGACGGGAGCTTAACAGGTCATAATACCGATTATGCGGGCTTTCTCTATATGGCACGCAGGGCGGGCATTGTTTTTGAAGGCAGAAAGGTTTTGATTCTCGGCACAGGCGGGACAAGCCTTACCGCTGCCGCCGCAGCCCGGGACTGCGGGGCAAAAGAAATAGTAACAGCTTCAAGAAGCGGTGATGTCAATTATGAAAACATTTATGAACACCGTGACAGTGAAATAATCATCAACACCACGCCAGTTGGGATGTATCCTAAAAACGGCGAACGGCTTATTGATTTGAAAAGATTCGATAATTGTTCGGGCGTAATAGATGTCATATATAATCCTTTGAAAACCCTGCTTTTGCTTGATGCCGAAAAGCTTAACATCCCGCACACAAACGGGCTGCCCATGCTTGTCGCTCAGGCAAAATACGCGAATGATCTGTTTCTTAAAAGCGAGACGTCTGACGAGAGGATTGAGCCTGTTTATTCAGGGCTTGTCAGAAGGATGATGAACATTGCCTTTGTGGGTATGCCGGGGAGCGGCAAGACCACAGTCGGCAGGTATACAGCCGAATTGCTCCTCAGAAAGTTTGCCGATACGGATGAGCTTATTGAAAAGCAGACCGAGATGAGCATTGAGGAGATTTTCCGAGTGTTCGGCGAGGATAACTTCAGGTCGATTGAA
Organism: uncultured Eubacteriales bacterium; assembly: GCA_964491735.1. Classification (GTDB taxonomy): domain Bacteria; phylum Bacillota; class Clostridia; order Oscillospirales; family Acutalibacteraceae; genus JAAZFZ01. The sequence goes on along the minus strand of CAZBHG010000066.1, from coordinate 4,051 downwards.
GCACAGACCGTCTCCGAAATCTTTAAGGAGCTTGGGACGGTTATTGCAACCGGCGGCGGCTCAATTCTGAGAGAAAAAAACAGAGAGGCAATCCGTCAGAACTCCTTTGTGGTGCTTCTCGAAAGGGAATTGGAATCACTCGATATGAAAGGGAGACCGCTTTCAACCGATATAAACGCCGTCAAAAGGATATGGGAGCAAAGGCGTCAGATATATGAAAGCATTTGCGATTATAAAACCGCCGGAGATGATCCCGAAAAAATAGCTCAGGAGGTTATTGATAAATTCTATGAAAATACTTGTCATTAACGGCCCGAACATCAACATGCTCGGCATAAGGGAAAGAAATATTTACGGCACAAGGACCTATGATGATTTAATCAAATTCATCTCACAGGTTTGCGCCGAAAACGGAGTTGAGGCCGAGTTTTTTCAGTCAAACTGCGAGGGCGAAATTGTTACCGCCATTCAAAACGCATATCAGAGGGTTGATGGCATTGTTATTAACCCTGCCGCTTATACCCACACCAGCGTTGCCATTCTCGATGCGTTGAAGGCGGTTGCAATACCCGCGGTTGAGGTTCACCTTTCGGAAGTTGATAACCGCGAGGAGTTCAGAAAAATATCCTATGCGGGTCTGGCTTGCATAAAAAGATATACAGGTCTCGGCTTTGACGGATATAAATACGCTGTCGAGTTCTTAAAGGAGCATAACGATGAGAACAGAGCTTGAAAGGGCATATGGGCTGCTTGAAAGCGTAACGCCCCTCAAGGGCGACTGCGGCAGGCTCTGCGGCGGGTGCTGCTGCAAGGGCGATAACAATACGGGTATGCTGCTTTTTCCCGACGAGAACAAGCTTTTTGAAAACTGTGAAGAGTTTTCCGTAAAAGCTTCGGAGGACGGCGATTTGCTTCTGATATGTCAGGGTGAATGTGACAGAAGAAAAAGACCGCTTGCCTGCAGGATGTATCCGCTTTTCCCCCTTGTTATTGAGAAGGACGGGGAAACCAAAATTGAGCTTACATATGACCCCAGAGGCTTAAATTCCTGCCCTCTGATTGCGGGCGGGGATAAGCTTGATATTGATTTTGTCAGAGCGGTCCGCAGGGCGGCAAAATGTCTTGCAAGAGACGAAAAACAGCTCGCCTTTCTCAAAAAAACAGGCGAACTGCTTACGGATATTATTGAATTGAATTTGGCAATACTTGGGTAGGGATTATCACACCCAAAACGCAATTTTGTACCTGCTGTTTTATTACCAATAAAGTTTGCCGGTTTCATTGAATATCTTATATGTTTATACCTTGCGAATGAAAACTTCGTTGATATTAAAGCCAACTCTGATTTTCTCATTAATTAATGATTCAACCGAAAATACATCTGCTAACGCTATTGCATCGGCAAATTTTTTCACGTTCTCACCATAAATGTCCAAAATATCAAAAACGGCTTCAATATATGCGTGCTGCTCTTTTGGGATTAGCTCGACAGGCATGACCTTACCGCCCAATTCCTCAGATGTTTCAACTAAAAAGTCAACTAGTTTTGTCATTTTAGCCCAGTTTTTTGGATTGACTTGATAATCAGAATCGTTTCTGCTTTTAATTAAATCCTCGTATTTCTCGCCCAGCTTTGTTACAAATTCGTCATTTGTCATAAATTTTTCCTCCTAATATTTTTTAAAATATAGTACCGTAAAGGCGTTACCGCCTCCCGTCTGGCTCTTTAGCCACATCTATATAGTAAATTTCAGAGAAAAAAGATGACAGTAAAATAACCAAAAATATAAATTTTTATTGTGAATATTATCTAATAAAATGTTGACTATTTATCGCATCAGACCTCGTAATCAACCGCTACCCTTGAAATACGGGCATCCTTGACGAAATCCCTGATTTTGAGGTGCTCCGGATGTGAGTCGTAGCTGTGCAGGGCTTCCTCTGATTCAAAGACGGAATAAAGCGCGGCGTCATATTCACCACCATTGACGTTGAGCCCGACCTCATTTTCAATCAGTCCGGGGATGACGCCGACAAGCGCTTCAAGCCTTGTTTTGATGATGCGCGCATTCTCCCACTTGTCGTTGCCCATTGCCTCATCCTTGAGCTTCCAGAATACTATGTGCTTAATCATTATGTAACCTCGCTTTTTTTGTTTTTTTATATCGGATAACGGTGTTATGAAACCGATTTTGCTAATAAATTGATGCTTTTTATTTTCAGAAAATAGTTTAGTTTAAGTTTAATTTTAATTTTCAGAAAAAATATTTTATTAAATGCAAAATCAAATAATTTTATTTTGTAATTGTCTTGACAAATAAATATAATTTGTTATAATAATCTCATCTTGAGTTTGGGTTTATGAAATTTACAACCTGACACAGAGCTTGAATATTTTTTAAATATTTTTTTCTTTTTATAACATCATTTTTTATGTATACTTCATTTTTTTTCAAACTGCGGCAAAAGGCGCAGCAGCTAAATGGTTTTAAAGCTGTTAGGCAACTTGCATTAATTCGGTCTTCGACCGGATCTCCCTCTTTGTGAGATGTCGGGTGCTGCGTCTTTTTCTTCAGTTTGAAGAACATAGCGTCCCGCCAATAGGCGGGGCGTTATCTTTCTGCGATTTTTGATGTCAACAGGTCATATATCTCAACAAATCTTTTCTCGACATCGGCAAACTGAACAAAATCAAAAGACGGGCTGCCTATAAGCGTCGGAATATAGTCAAGCAATTCAAGACCCATGAAGTTTACAAATTCATAATAGAGCATTGCGTCATCAATTTCAGAAACCGAATCCAGCTCGTCCTGCGTCAAGGGCGTTTCAAAAAACTTTGCATATATCACGCCTTGCAGGTTTTCTTCAATTTTAAGGTACCGCGGCAGCTCTTTTTTGACCGGCCTTGTAATATCTGAAATATACGCTTCACTTGCATCGTGCAGCAGGCAGGCGAGCTGAATTCTCGCTGACCACCCTCTCGCTGCGGCCTCTTCAGCGCAGTTTATGGAGTGCTGGGCAACGGAGAAAAAGCTGTGTATATGACCGTTGGCACGGCACATGAGCGAAAGCGCATGCGCGATGTCAATTACCTTGATTTTCTCAATTTCAGGCTCAAGCGGGTGAAAGAATTCTTTTGTAAAAGTTGTGATATGGTCGCTCATATTCTGACCTTTCTGCAGTAATAGTGTTTTCGACATTATATCAGAAATAACAATACATGTAAACTATTATTGCCCGTCGGACAAACAAAAACCCCGCATCGCTGTGATACGGGGTTTTTATATTTAGAATTTTTATGAATTACTCTCGACAAGGTCAAGAAACGCCGCAACAAATGTTGACGCCGCTTTTCCGCCGAAAGAAAGCATACCGTCTGTATTGTAGGTGAATTTTCCGTCATAGTATCTGAGCGTCACAATGCCGTAGTCATTGTCCGGGACTATATAACCCGTAGAGTCGTTCATGACGTCGAAAACAATCAGATCCTCGTCAACAATCTCTCTGAGCGGCTCATACATAAAGTCCTCGCCGGAAACCGAACCCTCCGATGTCATCGTTTTGCCGCCGACAACCAGCTCGGGCGCTGTTTCACCGGGCATCATCAGCACCTTTATATCCTTGCCGATTTCCAGATAGCCTACTTCGGTCGGAGTGTAAATGCCGTCGTCCGCCATGACCATTGTGTTGTCGGTAAGCCCAAGCTTTCCTAACGCTTCAATCAGCGGATTATCAATTTTATAAAATACTTCAGTCAATGCGATATTAAGAATCGGCTCAACCTCTTTCTCCGGCTCGTCAACATACCAGCCTTCATACCAGGGCGTGTATTTTTCCGTCCCGGTCAAGTCTTCCGCCTCACGTTCCTTATCAACAACATTATCAATGCATTCCTGCTCCGTAGCATAGCTCATGCCTAAAAGGATATAGCCCATTTCCTGACCGTATCGCACAGCTTCTTCATACCTTGTGAGTTTAAGTCCGTCAGTGGCTAAACCTCTGCTTGCGGAAATAAGCGAGCCGATTGCTCCCTGAATAAATATGAAGTTAT
>CAZBHG010000065.1:1886-7611 GCA_964491735.1 uncultured Eubacteriales bacterium | reverse complement strand
TCAGGGAGTTACAGAGTTTTTACCGATTTCGTCAAGCGGGCATCTGTCAATTTTTCAGCACTTTCTCGGAACCGGCGGGGAGGGCTCTCTGCTTTTCTCGGTGCTGTTACATATTGGTACACTGATTGCTGTCATAGCTGTTTATTACAAGACGATAATTGACCTTATCAAAGAAGCTGTTTTTCTTATCCGTGATATTTTTACGGGCAAATTCAAGTTTAAGGGAATGAGCGAAACAAGGCATATGCTTTTCATGTTCGTTATTTCCTGCGTCCCTCTTTTGTTTTTGCTCGTTCCCGTCGGAGGCGACAGAAACCTCGTGGATGCCCTTGGCACGCTTGCGGAGGACAGTGATATTTTTGTCGAAGGCGTCTGCTTTATTTTCACCGCTTTTCTGCTGCTTTTCGGCACATGGAGGTCGCAAAACATCAAAAAGCTTCGCCCTAAAGTTGAGCCAAAGGACGCGGCGGCGATAGGTATTGCACAGATGATTGCGGCAGGTTTTCCGGGGATTTCACGTTCCGGCTCAACAATTTCAACAGGTCTCATCTGCGGCGTATCAAAGGATTACCTTGTCAGGTATTCTTTCATTCTGGGTATTCCGGCAATTCTTGCTGCCTCTGCGGTTGAGGTTAAGAATGCGCTTGAAGCCGGCAGCCCTCTTGAACTAACACCGACAATTATCGGAATTCTTGTTGCGGCAGTTGTCGGCATTGCGGCAATAAAAATTCTTGAATGGCTTGTAAAAAGCGATAAGTTTAAATTTTTCGGCTACTATTGCCTTATTCTCGGCATTGCCGTGATTATTGCGGGCGTTCTCGAAAAGGTCGGCATTATAGCCGCTTGATTAAAAAAGATTGACGGAGAGGAATATGGCACAGACAACAAAGAAAAAAACTGCAAATAAGAATACAAAAGGCGGTCAAAGTAGGGCGCAGTCTCAAAAAAGCTATTCGGCTCCTGCCCGTACCAAGCCTGAAATGACGTCGGCTCAGCGCCAGAAAATGGCGATTGTACTGATGGGCATTTCGGTCTTCCTGCTTTTTGTTGTGTTTATTGAGGGCCAGAGCGTCTGGCTTTGGCTTCACAATGCGCTTTTGGGTATATTCGGCTTTTGCGCATATTTAAGCCCGATTATGCTTGTATATATTGCTGTTATCACGGCACTGGACAAGCCGCTGGGCAGCGTATCTTCAAAGCTTATCGGTTCAGGAATTCTGATTATTCTTATCAGCGGGGCAATACATATTTTTGCAAACGAAACTCTTTATCTGCAGACGGAAAGCATCTGGACTCAGGTTAAGAATGCCTGGGCAGCTGTCAGCTTTATCAAAAGCGGCGGAGTCGTCGGCGCTTTTTTCGGCGGAATTCTTGTTAAGATTTTTGGCAAGACGGGTGCAGGAATAACTATTGTTCTTACTCTAGTTATAGGCATATTGCTTCTGACAGGTATAAGCCTTGTGAACTTGTTCAATGCGTTTTCGGTTCCGGTCAGGAAAGTTGGTACTCTTGCGGACGAGAGAATGGAGAAAAACATCAGAAAGCAGGAGCTTCGCAAAAGCGAAATTGAAGAAGATGCTGAGCCTGCCGAGCCGGAAGAATTCAGCTCCAGAAGAAAACGCGGCAAAAAAGCGGCCCCCTCCATTGAAGTCGGTCCCGATGCGACACCCGCTTTTTCGACAGAGGACAGTTTCCCGAATGATTTCATATCGACTGAGATGCCGGAAGAGAAGCTGAGGGCTAAAATACCTGTCTCACCTTCCGCTTACGGATTCTTTGACAAAAATGCAATTGAAAATGATTTGGCATCCGAACCCGTGCCGATTGAATCAATTGTTGCTGGCGAAAAGAAAAAAACCGAAAGCAAAGGAACAAAAAGAGCGGGAAAAGTCAAGGAAGCTCCGAAGGATGAGAGTACAGAGCCGATTTTTATACCGGCAGATGACACGGCGGAGAAGACACATTCATATAAAAAACCTCCGATTGAATGTCTCGCGGAGTCTAACCAGGCGGGATTTTCTTCGGATGTGGATGAGATAGATCAAAATTCCAGAAAGCTCATTGATACTCTTAACAGCTTCGGTGTCAAGGCGAGAATTCTTGACGTTTTCAGAGGCCCGTCCGTCACTAGGTATGAGCTTCAGCCCGCAGAGGGAGTGAAAATCAGCAAAATCACAAACCTTTCGGATGATATTGCAATGCGGCTTGCCGCCACAGGCGTCAGAATTGAGGCGCCTATTCCGGGCAAGGCAGCCATTGGAATTGAAATACCAAACAAACAAAAATCCATTGTCGCAATGAGAGAAATTATTGATACGCCGCTGTTTAACAACGCAAAAAGCAAACTGAACGTTGCGCTCGGCAAGGATATAACGGGCAACGCGGTATGCGCTGACCTTGCAAAGATGCCGCATCTTCTGATTGCCGGCACAACAGGCTCGGGCAAATCCGTTTGCCTGAACTCGATGATTCTGAGCCTTCTGTATAACGCAACTCCCGATGAAGTCAAATTACTTATGATTGACCCTAAGCAGGTTGAATTTACTGTTTATAACGGAATCCCGCACCTTTTGGTGCCTGTTGTTTCCGACGCGAGGAAGGCGGCGGGCGCACTGGGCTGGGCTGTTACGGAAATGCTCAAGAGATACAATCTTTTTTCCGAAAAGAACGTCAGGGATATTTTGGGATATAACCGTATCGCCGAAATGACAGACGGAATGGAAAAAATGAGCAGGGTAGTCATTTTTATTGATGAGCTTTCCGACCTTATGATGGTCGCTCCGAATGAGGTTGAGGACTCAATCTGCCGCCTTGCGCAGATGGCGCGTGCGGCTGGCATGCACCTTGTTATCGCAACACAGAGGCCGTCTGTTGATGTTATTACTGGTATTATCAAGGCAAATATACCCAGCCGAATCGCATTGTATGTTTCATCTCAGATTGACTCAAGAACAATTATCGACATGGCGGGGGCGGAAAAGCTGCTTGGTTATGGCGACATGCTTTTTGACCCTGTCGGCATATCAAAGCCTGTCCGTATTCAGGGCTGCTTCGTTTCCGACGCCGAGGTTGAAAGAGTTGTAAGCTTTATTAAGAAGCAGGCTGAAGAAGCCGACTATGACGATGATATTATGAAGGAAATTGAGCGAAATGCAGATAACACAAAAAAGAAAGGCCCTGCAGTGAATCAGGATAATGACGATGATGACCAGAAAGATTCAATGTTCAATAAAGCCGTTGAGGTGGTTGTTGAAGCTCAGATGGCTTCCACGACCCTGCTTCAGAGGAGACTCAAGCTTGGATATGCAAGAGCCGCGCGAATTGTTGACGAGCTTGAGGAAAAGGGTATTGTCGGACCGTTTGAGGGCAGCAAGCCCAGAAAGGTTCTGATATCAAAGCAGCAATGGATGGAGATGAATGCTCTCTCTTCGGAGAGAATTCCCGCAGTTGATTATGAAGATGAAAGCTTAGTGGAGTAGTTTTATGAGCGGTTTTTTACCGATAACAGCAGAAGAGGTCAGGCAAAGAGGTTGGGACAGTGTCGATTTTGTGTGTGTCACAGGCGATGCTTATGTCGATCATCCCAGCTTTGGCACAGCAATAATTACAAGAGTGCTCGAATCACAGGGCTTCAGGGTTGCTGTGCTTTCTCAGCCGCGATGGGGTGTCAGCGATGACTTCTTGCGTTTCGGCAGACCGAGGCTTGGCTTTATGGTTTCATCGGGCAACATCGACTCTATGGTCGCTCATTATACAGCGGCAAAAAAGAAGAGAAGCGAAGACGCCTATACGGCGGGCGGCAAAATCGGGAAAAGACCTGACAGAGCAGTCATAGTCTACTGCAACAAAATCCGTGAGCTTTTCGGAGATATTCCGATTGTAATCGGCGGTCTCGAGGCGTCTCTGCGCCGTTTTGCTCACTATGATTACTGGGACGATAAGGTGAGACGCTCAATTCTTTTTGACTCGCAGGCGGATATTCTGACATTCGGCATGGGCGAAAATCAGACGATTGAAATTGCAAACCGTCTTCGTAACGGCGAGCCGATAAGCTCAATGAGAGATATTAAAGGCACATGTTATGCGGTGGATGTGACCGAAACGCCGCTTATGGGTGCGGAATGTCCGTCATTTGATAATGTTGTGAACAATAAAAGAGAATACGCAGTATCCTGCAGAATCCAGATGGACGAACAGGATCATATAAGAGGTAGATTGATAAAGCAAAGACACGGCAAAAAAATGCTGGTGCAAAATCCTCCCATGCCTCCTTTGACGCAGGAGGAGCTTGACCGGGTTTATTCCCTGCCGTATATGAGGACATATCATCCATCCTATGGAGCCTTGGGAGGAGTGCCGGGAATTGAAGAGGTCGAGTTTTCAATTACTCATAACAGAGGCTGCTTCGGCGCATGTAATTTCTGTTCTCTTGCATTTCATCAGGGCAGATATGTGACATCAAGAAGCAAGGAGTCAATTGTCAGCGAAGCAAAGCTGCTGACGCATATGCCGGGCTTCAAGGGCTATATACACGATATCGGCGGGCCTACGGCAAATTTCAGAAGGCCATCCTGTGACAAACAGATTCAGAGCGGGCTGTGCAAAGGCAAGAAATGTCTTGCTCCTAAACCCTGTTCACAGCTTATATCCACCCATGAGGAATATCTTGATATTTTGCGAACGGTCAGAGCATTGCCGAATATAAAAAAAGTATTCATACGTTCAGGGATAAGATTTGACTATCTGCTTGAAGATAAGGACGATTCTTTTTTTAAAGAGCTTGTCGAACATCATGTCAGCGGTCAGCTGAAGGTCGCGCCGGAGCATTGCTCGGCGGCTGTGCTTGACGCAATGGGAAAACCTCATATCGAAGCGTATATCGCGTTTTCTAAGAAATATTTTTCACTCACAAAAGCGGCAGGCAGGGAACAATACCTTGTGCCTTATCTTATGTCGTCTCATCCGGGTTCGACATTGAAGGACGCGGTTGAGCTTGCGTTGTTTTTAAAAAACCAAAAAATCAGACCGGAGCAGGTTCAGGATTTTTATCCGACGCCCGGAACGGTGTCGACCTGCATGTTTTACACAGGGCTTAACCCTTATACCATGGAAGAGATTTTCGTTGCGAAAAGTCAGCACGAAAAAGCTTTGCAGAGAGCCTTACTTCAATATTTCAACCCTAAAAATCACGATTTGGCTGAAGAGGCGTTGAAGAGAGCCGGCAGAGCGGATCTTATAGGTTTTTCCGAGAAATGTTTGATTAAACCGTCAAAAAACAACGGTGGGAATCATATCAATAATATCGGGAGAAAAAACGACTATGAGTGCAAAAAGAAAAAACACAAGTAAAAAGTCTGTTATATCTGCCATAATAGCCGCAGTCCTTTTGATATCTCTGGCTATTACAGTGGCTCCTAAGCTTGAATTCAGCTCTGATCTGCCGGGCTGGAAAGAGATATTTAAAAATGCAGAGCTTGTAACAAATGACGTTTATATTTCCGAAACGCCGCTGTCCGTTCATTATATTGACGTCGGGCAGGGCGACTGCATTATTATCAAATCGGATTGGTGCAATATCCTGATTGATGCCGGTGAAAACGGCAATGAGGATAATGTTATCAGCTATTTGGAAAATCTGGGTATCAAAACGCTGGACTATGTGATTGTGTCACATCCGCACTCCGACCATATCGGCGGGATGCAGAAAGTCCTCACAGCATTTCCG
>CAZBHG010000065.1:0-1876 GCA_964491735.1 uncultured Eubacteriales bacterium | reverse complement strand
CGACCATATCGGTAGCATGGCGGAAGTTATTGAGCATTTCAAAGTGCGCAATGTAATAATGCCGGAGCTGACACAGGAAAATATTCCTACAACAAGAGTATATGAAAATCTTCTTTCTGCGGTTTCGGATTCTGGTGCAAAGTCCGTCTATGCTGTTCCGGGAGATATATATAAGGCCGGCGAGATAAGCTTTGAGGTTTTTGCCCCTTTGCAGCAGTATGATGATCTTAATAATATGTCCGATGTAATAAGGCTTGATTACGGTGAAACTTCGTTCCTGTTTGACGGTGATGCATCAATTGAATCGGAGAAAGATATGCTTAAAAGCGGATATGACCTTGATGCCGATGTATTAAAAGCAGGTCATCATGGCAGCAAATATTCAAGCTCAGCTGAATTTTTGCGGGCTGTCTCACCTGAACTTGTCGTTATCTCCTGCGGAAAGGATAATTCATACGGACACCCGCATGAAGATACTCTGAAAAACATTGAAAGCGTTGGCGCTCAGGTTTTAAGAACGGATCTGGCAGGCACAATTGTTATAGGGAGCGACGGCGAAACACTCTCTGGAAACTACGAAAACTATTAATCGGAGGTATGTTGTGGAAAAGATTATCATTGACCGTTTTGAAGGTGAAATTGCGGTTTGTGAGCGCGAAGACTGTTCTATGATTAATATTGATAAAAGCCGCCTTCCAAAGGGAGCGAGAGCAGGCAATATCCTTATTGTTGAAGATGACGGAAGTATTAAAATTGATGTTAATGAGGAGATACGCCGCAAAGAGCAGATACTGAGGATGCAACAGCAAATATTCGGCGGATAAATGTCCTACTGTTCATCAAACAGCTGATAAGTTGATTTTTATAGTTCGGCTTATCAGCTTTTTTAATTTTAATGCTCACTGAACAAATGAAAAAATCAAAAAAATTTGTAAAAACTATTGGAAGTTTTTAAGTTTTGTTCTATAATTATTTTGAATTTTAATTAATTTATATATTTTTTTTAGGTGGGGTTATTATTGAGTTCAAAATATAATGTTTCGCTTGAGAAGGTTATCAATGACCATTCCTTTGAAGTAATTTATACTCCCAAGGAAACAAAAGATATCTATATAGAATCTCAGGACGTAAACAGACCGGGTTTAATCTTTGCAGGCTATACGGATTATTTTGACCCTAAAAGAGTCCAGTATTTAGGACTTACCGAGCTTGAGTTTTTAAACAGTCTCGGCGAAGAGATGGGTCGGGAGAGTGTTGAAAGGCTCATGTCAAGAAGGCCTGTCTCTGTGGTTGTTACAAGAGGGCTTTCAGTAAGTGATAAATTTATAGATATTGCGAAAAAGTATGAAGTACCGATTTTAAGAACGGATGAAACGACTTCAAACAGTATGGCGGCGCTTATTGCCTATCTTGGCGTTGAGCTTGCTCAAAGGATAACAAGGCATGGGGTTCTTGTTGAGGTCAGCGGCGAGGGAGTTCTGATTCTTGGCGACAGCGGCGTTGGAAAAAGCGAGACCGCACTTGAGCTTCTGAAAAGAGGGCACAGGCTTGTCGCTGATGATGTGGTGGAAATCAGGAAAGTATCCGACAAGACTCTGATTGGTACGGCCCCCGAAATTATCAGACATTTTATTGAGATTAGGGGCATCGGCGTCATCAATGCGCGCAGAATTTTCGGCATGGGCGCTGTGAAGATGACAGAAAAAATCGACATGGTCATTCAACTGGAGCAGTGGGAAGAAAAAAAGGTTTATGACAGGATGGGCATTGACAATGAGTTTATTGAAATCCTCGGCATAAAAATCCCCGTTGCGGTTGTTCCCGTAAAACCGGGCAGAAACCTTTCAATTATTGTTGAGGCTGCGGCAATGAATAA
>CAZBHG010000064.1:0-7647 GCA_964491735.1 uncultured Eubacteriales bacterium | reverse complement strand
GCGCCTACGGTTATTTTTTTCTGCGGCAGCTTTCCGTTAAGGGTTTTCTCAAACGGTGTGCATGGATTTCCGCTGCCAGTGACACGCATGGCCTGATATACATAAGCTCTGCCTGCGAGCGGGTCCCTGATTGCTCCGCCAAGGCAGGTCGCCGCACCGCCGAACGGCTCAATCTCCGTCGGGTGGTTATGAGTTTCATTTTTGAACTGGATAAGCCATGGTTCGGATTTCCCGTCAACATCAATGTCGGCATTTATTGAGCAGGCGTTTATTTCTTCACTTTCGTCAAGGTCGGCGGCAAGTCCGCGTTTTTTGATGACCTTTGCGCCGATTGTCGCAATATCCATTAAGGTGACATTTTTTCTGCGTTCGCCGTAAACCGTTGCGCGGGATACAATATATTCACGCCATGCATCTTCGATTGTCGTCGATAAACTTCCGTTCTCAACGTCAATGTTTTCAAGCTCTGTCATAAATGTGGTGTGCCTGCAATGGTCCGACCAGTAGGTATCAATGACCCTGATTTCAGTGATAGTCGGGTTTCTGCCCTCATCTTCCGCAAAATATCTCTGGCAGAACCTTAAATCGGCAACGCTCATTGCAAGCCCCATGCTTTTATGCAGGCCGGCGATATCATCCGCGCTCATGCCCGTGAAGCCTTCAATTGTCTTGATATCCTCGGGCATTGCCGCCTTGATATCAAGGCTTTCGGGCTTCTGCATTGATGCAATGCGGGATTCTACAGGGTTTATAAGATAGCTTTTTATTTTATCAAAGGAGTCGTCCGAAATATTGCCCTCCAGCGCATAAATCCTTGCGGTCTGAACCTTTGGACGTTCACCGCCCGTCAGCAGAGCAATGCACTGCGCCGCCGAGTCCGCACGCTGGTCATACTGACCGGGAAGATATTCCGACGCAAACACGCGCCAGTTTTCTTTAATGTTAAGATACGGATAAACGTCGTCAACATTAATTTCAGACAGCACGCTTAATTTCGCGCGCTCAAATTCTGCGGGGCTTAAACCCTCGACATCGTATCGGTTAAAGAGCCTCAAAGAGGTCAATTCGGAGATTCCAAGCGTATCACGCAGGTCTGAAAGAACATTTTCTGCCTCAACATTGAAACCGGCTTTCTTTTCGACAAAAACCCTCATTACATCAGCCATTAGGACAAATACCTCCATTTATTTCTGCATATCCTATTATAGCATATATTTTCAAACTTAAAAGTCCTATTCTCCTATTTTTCATTTGTGTAAGGCAAAAAAAATATGGACAAATGCAAGAAAGTTTTTTATAATTTAACCAACATACTGGGGATTTTTTTGCAGGGGAAGAACAGGGGAGCAGTTATGAAAGCTAACATGGTCATCATTCACGGCGGAGGGCCGACTGCGGTTATTAATTCCTCACTTTACGGTGTGATTGAGCAGGCGAAAAATGATAATAGAATTGACAGAATTTACGGAGCAATAGGCGGCACCGGCGGGATGCTCAATGAAATGCTGCTCGATTTAAAGGGGATACCCGAAGACAGGCTGAAGCTTTTGCTGTCGAGCCCTGCATCAGCAATCGGGACGTCCCGCGATCATCTTGAGGATTCGGACTATGATGAAATGATGGAGGCTTTCAAAAGGAACAATATAAAGTATGTTTTGCTTAACGGCGGCAACGGCACAATGGATACATGCGGCAAGATTTTTAATAAATGCAGGGAAAACGGCATTTGCGTTGTCGGCATTCCCAAAACAATGGATAACGATATAATGATAACCGACCACAGCCCGGGTTACGCAAGCGCTGCAAGATATATGGCGGCTTCCGTCGCGGAGGTCTGTGCCGACGTCAGAAGCTTGCCGATTCACGTTGTAATAATTGAGGCATCGGGTAGAAATGCGGGCTGGGTAACAGCCGCAAGCGCGCTCGCAAAGCAGAGCGGAGTTGATGGGCCGGATTTAATTTATCTTCCCGAAAGGCCTTTTAATGAGGACGAATTTCTTGAGGATGTTTCAGACCTGATAAAGAAGAAAAGAGGAGCGGTTGTTGTCGCAAGCGAGGGGCTGAAAAATGCACAGGGCATGCCGATTGTCGAGCCGCTGATGACAATCGGCAGGGTTACATATTTCGGCGATGTAAGCGCTCATCTCAAAGAGCTTATTATTAAAAAGCTCGACTACAAGGCAAGGAGCGAAAAGCCGGGGATTCTCGCGAGGGCTTCCACCGCATGGCAATCGTCTGTTGACAGAGACGAGGCGGTGCTGGCGGGTGAGCTTGCGGCAAAAGCCGTGCTGAGCGGTGAAACCGGCAAAATGGTCGGCTTTGAACGCATAAGTTCATCCCCGTATGAGATTAAGCCGATATTTATTGACATTGACAAGGTAATGATGCATGAAAGAAAAATGCCGGAGGAGTTTATTAACGCTAAAGGGAACTACGTTACGGATGAATTTGTAAAGTGGTGTACGCCCCTTATCGGCGAAAGCCTGCCTGAGTTTGTGAGCTTCAGGGATATGCAGTCTTAGAGAATTTCAATCCGGTTAATTTACGCCTGCCGTTATTCAGCGGCAGGCGTAAAATGCTTATTAATATAATATCAGCCGTCCAATGTCGTGAAAAATCTGTAGGCATTATCGAAGAAAATTGCATCCGCAGTTTTTTTATTCAGACCTCTGCCAAGAAGATAATCATAAAGAGCGGGCATTTTGTGCAAGCTATCAATTTCGGGATTTATTGAGCAGCCGTCAAAGTCACTGCCGAGGCTCAGTATATTTTCACCGCCAATTTCAAGGATGTGATAAATATGCCTATAGACTGCCTCAAGCCCGTTATTTTTATCGTCGCTCAGGAAGTAATCACAGAAATTAATGCCGCAAAGGCCATTTCTTTCAATCAAAACCTCCAGCTGCGAATCGCTGAGATTTCGGGGATAAGAGCGTACCGCCTCGCAGTCTGAGTGGCTCGCGATAAACGGAGCGTCAATGGTATCAGCAACGTCAAAAAAGCCATTTGCGTTGAGATGAGAAACGTCCACAACAGTTTTTTTCTCTTCCATTCTTCTGATAAATGCCTTTCCGAAGGGCGTCAGCCCCTCGTCACAGCCAGAACGGGAGCCATGACCGATTTCATTTGAGCCGTTCCATGTAAGGGTAATAAGCTTTACACCAAGGCTCTGAAGATAGTCAAGCCTATCAAGACTGCCGGCGGCGGCGGAGCCTCCCTCAACCGCAAGCAGCGCGGCGTTTTTGCCGCCGTTCACGCATTCAGTCAATTCAAAAGAATTCCTGCAATGCTTGATATAGCTTGAATTCCTGTCCATCTGCGAACAAAAGAATTCGTAATTTCTATCAAAATAGTCAATTGCAGCCTGACCTCTGTGCTCGTCAGGCATCCAGATTGCAAAAAACTGGCACCATCTGTCAAGGCATTCACCTTTACGGATAGATATATGCATTTCGTTCTCAAAAAGCTCTTTTTGCTTTGCACAGCACTCGGTTATCGTGTCGCAATGCAGGTCGAAAAATTTCATTTTGTCACCGCTTTCATGTTGTTGCGTCAAATGCGCTTTTGATGTGGTTTATTTTATTGAGTTTGCAGTTTTTATCGAGATATACCTCTATCACATCGAAGCGGCTGCTCATTTGATAAGGGTTGTTTTCAAGAAATTCAAGTGCCGTCGCCGTAAGCTTTTTCTGCTTATTAAAATCAACGGATTCCTTTGGCTCGGCTATTGCACCTTCACCTCTTGTTTTAACCTCTATGAATATAATATATTCATCATCCTGCGCAATGAGGTCAATCTCGCCGTTCCTCGTGCGGTAATTTGCACAAAGAACAGTGAATCCGTTATCCCTGAGATATCTTGCGGCAAAAACTTCGCCCCATATTCCGGAAAATCTCTTTTTGTTTTCCATATTATTTCTCCGTCAGATTACTTTTTTCAAAAAACTCAGCCTGTGAACGGGTGATATGCCGTATTCTGAAATCATCTGATAGTGAAGCTCGGTGCCGTATCCTTTGTGCTGGGCAAATTTATACTGAGGGTAACGCTTGTCAAGCTCAAGCATATATCTGTCCCTGCTGACCTTTGCAAGTATGGACGCCGCGGCAATTGAAGCAGAAAGGGAATCCCCCTTGATTATCGTTTCGGCGGGGATTGAAAGAGGGGGGAGGCGATTGCCGTCAATAAGCGCAAAATCAGCGGCCGTTTTGAGACCCTCCTGCGCCCGCCTCATTGCCAGAAAGGTAGCCTGCAGAATATTGATTTCATCAATTTCCTTTTCCGTAGCAGCCGCAACTGAAAATGAAATTGCAGTCTCTCTTATGATGTCGAACAGCTCATCCCGCTTTTTCGGAGACAGCTTTTTTGAGTCGTTTATGCCCTCTATATCGCAGCCCTCCGGAAGAATGACCGCAGCAGCAAAAACAGGGCCGGCAAGAGGCCCCCGACCTGCCTCGTCAATTCCGCAAACCGAACAGAACCCATTTTCTCGCGCTTTATTTTCATACAAAAGCCAGTCCATATCCTCAATCCTTCATACACAATATTTCAAATAGTTACATAAAACATTACGATATTAAAAAAGAAAAGCAAAAACGAGCTTTTCTTTCAAAAAATCTATTCCTTTGCGGGGCGCTCAAGCGTAATCCTGCCGAGCTTTCCTTCACGGTATTCGTCAAGCAGCATCACTGCGGTGCGCTCTGTGTCTATTTCGCCGCCGCTTATGAGCATACCTCTTTTTCTACCAATCATTTCGAGAATTTCAAACGGCTCTTTATCCGAAAAACCGTCAAGCTTATATCTTTCGGTGATTCTGTCGGCATAATCTGATTTCAGAACCTCAAGGAGCCTTACCGCCATTGTTTCGATGTCAAGAACAGTGTCTTTGACGGAGCCGATAAAAGCGAGCCTGTCACCGACAACAGGGTCCTCAAACTTAGGCCAGAGCACACCGGGTGTGTCAAGCAGTTCGATACCATTGCCGATAACAAACCATTGGTTCTGTCTTGTTACACCGGGCGAATCTGCAACCTTTGCGCGGTTTCTGCCCGCCATTCGGTTGATAAAGGAGGATTTTCCGGTGTTGGGTATGCCGACGACCATGACCCTCAATGCTCTGCCGCTCATGCCTTTTTCGCAGTTTGATTTAATCTTTTCACTAAGAACCTCTCGCACGAGGCTGTCATATTGATTAAGACCTTTACCTGTTTTGCAGTCAACTGCAATTGCGTGCGCACCCTGATTTTCAAAATGCTTTATCCAAAGACGGGTGGCGTTTTCATCTGCCAAATCACATTTGTTGAGCAGAACAATTCTCGGCTTTGAACCGACAAGCTCTGATATTTCAGGGTTGCGGCTGCTTTCGGGGATTCGTGCGTCAAGGATTTCCGTCACGGCGTCCACAAGCTGCAGGCTTTCTTTGATTAGCCTGCGCGTTTTCGCCATATGACCTGGAAACCACTGAACTGTCTGCTCAAACATGGCTGTCCTCCAAAAATAAGCTTAATGATTGTTTACGTCAAAATCTCCGAAGGGCAGAACCCTGAATCTGACCTTGCCGAGAATGTCATCCTCATCTATAAGACCGCACAGAGAAGTGCGGCTGTCAGTAGAATTCTCTCTGTTATCGCCGAGAACAAAATATTTTCCTTCGGGAACCTTCAAAGGGAACTTGATTGAATAGTCGAGCTTGACAGTCACGCCGTGAGTGTACGGCTCGTCAAGCTTCACGCCGTCAACATAAACATAGCCGTCATCAAGGTCAACTGTCTGACCACTGACTGCTATTACTCTCTTAACAAGCGGCTCAGTAAAATAGTTTGCGTGAGTTATTATAACAATATCGCCGTATTCCGGCTCTGCGATGTAGGCGCTGACACAAAGCCAATCGTCCTGAAAAAGGGTATTTTCCATGGATTCTCCGATAACTCCGACAAACCTGAAAACAAAGGTGAACAATATCATTATCGCAATGACTGCCGATGCTATTATCTCAGCTACATCGTAGATATTCTGCAAAGCCTTAGCTTTCAGAGTTTTTGCATTATCATTTTGTCTGATATTTTCTTCCATGTCAAATCTCCTAAATTAATGCCGACGCATTATGTATTTATGTAAATATTCCAGTCGCTCAGAGGAAAGAAGCGAACCCTCGCTTTACCGAGAATATATTTTTCATTTATAAGACCTATGCTTGAGCTGCGGCTGTCAAGCGAATCGTTGCGGTTATCTCCCATCACAAAAACGCAGCCCTCGTCAACTGTCAGCGGGAACTCAACATCAAAGCATGTAAACGTACCTTCGTTTATATAAGGCTCATCGCAAAGCTCGCCGTTAATAAAAACATCGCCTGACTCAAAGTCAATATCTATTTTGTCACCCGAAACGGCTATAACACGCTTGATGAGCTGCTCATTATAAATATTCGGCTGGCAAATAACAACAATGTCACCTCTTTGAGGCGAGCCCTTGATTTCCGTGACGATAAGCCAATCGTTATTCTGGAGTGTCGGGAGCATTGACTTTCCGTCAACCCAGACGGGGCGCGCGACCAGAGCAAATACTATAAAAATTACCGCTACCACATTTTTTAACGCGGCAAAAATGTCATAAACAAAAATCCATTTTTTATTTGCCGGTGGAGAACAGTCTTCTGCTTTGAGGAACTTAATCCAATATTCGCCTGCGACGCACAAATTGTAACCCGCCTTTCTCGCAAAACTCGCCTGCAACAAAAACAAATACCCGACAATCAGCAACGCACATCAGCTTGGCTGACGTTTTGCTCAGCTATTGCGGAAAAACCGCATTTGCTCAGATGCATTGCTGAGTGCCGGGCACCCGTCAATATTAATAACAGTAAAACAGGAGCGAAAGGCTTTTAACCGAGACGTTCCTTGACCTTTGCGGCCTTGCCGACTCTGTCACGAAGGTAATAAAGCTTTGCCCTGCGGATGCTGCCGTTTCTGACAAGCTCGACCTTTGAGATATTGGGTGAATTGATGGGGAAAACCCTCTCAACACCGATACCGTAAGAAATTCTGCGGACAGTGAAAGTCTCGGAAACACCCGAGCCTTTGAGGGCAATAACAGTACCCTCGAAGACCTGAATTCTCTCTCTTTCACCTTCACGGATTTTCACATGCACCTTGACTGTGCTTCCGATTTTGATGTTGGGCTGCTCTTCTTTGATGCAGTCCTGCGCAATTAATTTCAGTGCGTCCATTGTTTAACTCCTCCGATTTTTATCAGACGTTCATAATACTTAAGTAAAAGAGGAACATCAGCTTTAATGTGTTGGGCATATGCCCGCATTAAACCCCGTCTATGATTGACGGAAACAAATGCTGAATTATACTATCATAATTTAACCGCAGTTGCAAGCCTTTTAGAAAAATTATTTGTATTTTTATTCAGTAAAAATATTTTTCAGAGTTTAGAATTTAATTTAAGACATATATATTTTTTAGCGGCTTGAAAAGTATTCTCATTTAGATTATTATCATATATTCTAAAACTAAGCAAAAAACATCGTGCATATTGACGATAAGGCAGATGTTGCTTTGTTTCCGGTAGTTGTGATAAACTACAATAGTGTAGGAGGTGATAAACAGATATGAGTGATATTGTAGAGACTATGGCTGAAACAG
>CAZBHG010000063.1:0-8158 GCA_964491735.1 uncultured Eubacteriales bacterium | reverse complement strand
CGCCGTAAGCCACAGCAACCATGCCGTACGGCATGGTTGCTGTGGCTTACGGCGAGGGGCTTGAGTCTCTGTTCACCGAAATCGGCGTTGACAAGCTTGTTGCTGGCGGGCAGACAATGAACCCCAGCACCGATGATATTCTCAAGGCTGTCAACGCAACGCCGGCGGAACATGTTTTCATTTTACCGAACAATAAAAATATTATTATGGCGGCGGAGCAGGTTATCCCCCTGACGGAGCGCAAGGTCAGCGTTATTCATACCAGAACCATACCGCAGGGAATTACTGCGGCTCTGAATTTTGACGAAACCCTCTCTGCCGAGAGAAATCATCTCAACATGATGAAGTCCGCGGAGAAGGTCGGCACAGGTCTTGTCACATTTGCGGCAAAGGACAGCATGATTAACGGTCAGAGCGTCAGGAAAGGTCAGATTATCGGCATCGAAAACGGCAAGGTCGCACTTTCGGAGCCGACCGCTGTTCAGGCAGCATTCAGAGTTACAAAGCATTTATTCAAACGCGGCACCTCTTCGCTTATCACAATTATCTACGGTGAGGGAACCGGCGAAAAGCAGGCGGAAGAGCTCAAATCAATGCTCGATACAAAGTATGGCAG
This sequence comes from uncultured Eubacteriales bacterium, assembly GCA_964491735.1. Taxonomy (GTDB): domain Bacteria; phylum Bacillota; class Clostridia; order Oscillospirales; family Acutalibacteraceae; genus JAAZFZ01. The sequence goes on along the minus strand of CAZBHG010000063.1, from coordinate 7,542 downwards.
TGATGCGGATATATCGGTTATCAACGGCGGTCAGCCCGTATATTATTTCATCATTTCTGTCGAATAAATAATTGAAGTATGAAGCTTAATACAGATATAAAATATTTAAAGGGCGTCGGTCAGTGGCGTGCCGAGCGGTTAAAGAAGCTTGGCATAGCAACTGTTGGCGACCTTTTATTCTTATATCCCAGAGATTATGAGGACTGGAGCCGACCCGTTTCCATAAAAAATGCCCCATTCGGTGAGACCTGCTGCATCAGAGCGATTGTTGACAGAAAGCCTGCCGCGCAGATGATAAGAAAGGGCATGACTATTTACCGCACAGATGTTACCGACGGCGAAAGCCTGATGCAGATTACAATATTCAACAGCAAGTATGCAGCCGAAAAGCTGGTTGAGGGCATGGAATATTTATTTCTCGGCAAGGTCAGCGGAAACCCGTATTTCAGAGAAATGACCTCCCCTGCCATTGAAGAAGCGGCGGGCGGCGAAAGAATCAGACCTGTATACCCTCAGACAGACGGAATAAACTCGCAGCTGCTCGAAAACCTTATTGCGCGGGCATATGAGCTGTGCAGCGAGGAGCTTAACGACAGTCTGCCTAAAAGCATTTGCGATGCCTACAACCTGATGCCATATAAAAACGCTATCAAAAACATTCATTTCCCGACAGACAGCGTATATCTCGACAAAGCAAGAAAAAGGCTGATTTTTGAGGAGCTTTTAATATTGCAGCTTGGGCTTTTTAAAATGCGCGGGCGAAACCGCGGAGCCGCAAACGCGAGGCTTCAAAGGGATTTAAGCTCCGATTTTTATTCGCTTCTTCCTTTTGAGCCTACTAAGGCTCAGAAACGTGTTGTCAATGAAATAATGAACGACATGGCAAAGGAAGTCCCTATGAGCCGACTCCTTCAGGGTGATGTCGGCAGCGGAAAAACCGCCGTTGCGGCGGCTGTAATATACAGCACCGCAAAAAACGGTTATCAAAGCGCGCTGATGGCTCCGACAGAAATATTGGCTCAGCAGCACTTCAAAACCCTTTCCGGGGTTCTTGAAGGTACAGGCGTCAGCATTGCCCTTCTTACAGGCTCGACAAAAGCAAAGGATAAAAAAGAAATAAAGGACAGGCTGGCAAGCGGAGAGCTTCAGCTTATAATAGGCACTCATGCACTTTTGCAGACGGATGTGAAATTCAGCTCCCTTGGGCTTGTCGTCACAGACGAACAGCATCGGTTCGGCGTCGGTCAGCGCGCAGCGCTTGGGCAAAAGGGGCAAAACCCTCACACCCTTGTCATGTCCGCGACCCCTATCCCCAGAACGCTTGCCCTTATTATATACGGCGACCTTGATATTTCCGTTCTTGATGAAATGCCGCCGGGCAGGAAGAAGATTGAAACATACTGCATCAGCGGCGAAATCAGGCAGAGAGCCTATGCCTATGTAAAGAAGCATATTGACCGCGGCATGCAGGGCTATATCGTCTGCCCGCTCGTTGAAAAGGGTGAAACCGACCTAGCCTCCGCGGAAGAATTTAAAAAAGAGCTTGCGGACGGCTTTTTCAAGGGATACAGGGTAGGTCTTCTCCACGGCAAACTGAAATCCTCGGAAAAAGAGAGTGTTATGAAGTGCTTCGCTAACGGTGAAATTGACCTGCTTGTTTCGACTACGGTTATTGAGGTCGGGGTAGACGTACCAAACGCCGTTATAATGGTTATTGAAAACGCGGAAAGGTTCGGGCTTTCACAGCTTCACCAGCTCAGGGGAAGAATCGGAAGAGGAGAAAACAGCTCCACCTGTATTCTTATTTCAGACGCGCAAAACGAGGAGGCGGTCAGACGTCTGAGGACAATGACGCAGACAACCGACGGCTTCAGAATTGCGGATGAGGATTTGAAGCTCAGAGGGCCGGGTGATTTCTTCGGCTCCCGCCAGCACGGTCTGCCGGAGCTAAAAATTGCGGATATGCTTAACGACACCGCAGTGGTAAGGCAAACCCACACTGCCGCAAGCGAGATTATCGCTAAGGACCCCGAACTTAAATCAGAGGAAAACAAGTCTCTTAACCCTGCAATTGCGGCTTTGTTCAAAAACATTGAGGCATGTTTCAACTGATTAATGGTAATTTCAACTGATTACTGCTAATTTCAAGTTGAGGCTTGCCTTTTTTTATTCTTTGGTTTATAATAAAGCAAATTTGTAACCTTTTGTAACCTTTTTTGAGGTATTATTTATGTCTAAGAAAAAAAAGAAAAAGAATAACCATAAAAATCAAACAAGATATCAGCAGCCGCAAAATCAGAAATCCGCTGCCGAAATTATTCTCAACACTGAAGAATCGCCTGAAGATGCCAATCTTTCGGGCAGTGATTTTGACGGTGACATTTTTGATGATGTTTCGTTCAATGACCTTTATGGCGGGAACGGAAATATTATTGAAAATGAAAGTGAGGTTTTCGTCCCCTTGACTCCGGATAAAACGGCCGCCGAGAAAATCAAGAAAGTCAGTTACGACTATTCAATGGAGATTTCTGACGAGACGGCAGTTGACAGCTCTGATGAAGCTGCGGATAGCGATGATTTTAAGCATACGCCGGATAATGGAGAAGAGGGTCAGCCCGACGGTGAGGGTAACGCAGAAAAAGCCAAAAACCGCGCTGTTGAATTTGTTTTTGCCGTTATTTCCGCCTTAGCGGCGGCTTCGTCGTCATTTTACCGCAACGTCTACTTGCTTGGGCTTGAAACCTTCCGTTATTCGAAACGTATTGTTAAGGCATTGTGGAAGATTATTTTAAAACCTCTGAGGGTTTTGGATGCAATATTCAGAATGATTTTTATTGCAATCGATCATTTTGCATTCCGGTCATTTCACACATTTGCCGATGAACTTGCATATTTCCGTGTTGAACTGCACTCAGCAGCAAGGCATATAAAGGACGCCGCCGAGGATGATCCCAGGTCGATAAAGTACATCATCTTATACTACTTCAAAGCCGCATTAAAAGAGCACAGGAAGCTGTTCAAAACAATCGGCAACACTATTCTCCCTATTGCAGCCGTTGTTGTTCTGGTGCTGACGGTTAATTATTGGAATGGCGCGACCTTTGCGCTCAAGGTAACCTACAACAATCAGGTGCTGGGCTACATAAAGGATGAATCGGTTTATCTCAAGGCACAGAGCCTTGTTGAGGATAAGCTTGAAAACATTGACAGCTCGCTGATTAACACAGAGGAGTTTTCATCCACTCCTAAATATGAGCTTTCTCTGGTTTCACTCAGCCAGCTTACAGGCTCCTCAACAATCAGCGAAAAGCTGATTGAATATTCCGACAATGCAATTACCAATGCCTGCGGGGTATACATTGACGGTGATTTTCTTTGCGCCGTAAAAAATGAGACGGACGCAAAGAGCGTTTTTGACAACATTCTCACTGAGTATAAGGGTAAATTAAGCGATAAAGCTTCAATTGTCAATTTCGTTGAGGATATCGAATATGTTCAGGGGCTTTATCCTGACAATGAGGATGTCATCTGGGATGCGTCACGCCTTGGTAAGAAGCTGAATTCCGATAAGGTTAAGGCGGTTTTTTACACTGTTATTGACGGAGATACAATTTATGATATCGCTCTCGCCCATGACATGACGGAAAAACAGCTTCTTGCGTTAAACCCGAGTTTCGGCGATTACATCAAAGCCGGTGATAAAATTCTCGTGTCAACGCAGGTTAAGTATGTTCAGGTCAAGGTCATCAAAACAGAGCAGGTCACCGAATCGGTCGACTATGAAATAATCAAAACTAATAACTCCAACTACTTCGTCGGCGACAACAGAGTAACCCGCGCGGGTGTTGAGGGGCAGGACAAGGTGACTTATCTTGTTACCTATATCAATGGTGTGAGAATTTCTCAGGAAGAGGTTTCAAGAGTGCGTGTTAAGGAACCTGTCGCCAAGAAGGTTGCGGTCGGAACAAAGCCCACCAAGGTTTATTCCTCCTCCGGCTCTTACAATGTCTCCGTTTCGAGCGGCGGATTTGTATGGCCCGCGCCGAGCTGCCACTCCGTAACCTCTTATTACGGCTATCGCAACAGCGGCTTCCATTCCGGCGTTGATTTGTCCTGTTCAGGCGCGAGCGGTAAGCTTGTTGTTGCCTCAAGGGGGGGTACGGTTGAATCCGCAGGCTGGTACAGCTCTTACGGTAATCAGATTGTTATCAATCACGGCAACGGCATAAAAACACGTTATGCGCACTTGATGAGCGGGTCGACCTCAGTATCTGTCGGTCAATATGTCAACGCGGGGCAGGCAATTGCCCGCGTCGGTTCGACCGGTCGAACAACAGGCCCGCACCTTCATTTTGAAATTTTAATTAACGGCGGCACGGTTAATCCGTTGAAGTATATCGGATAAATGCAAAAAAGCGATTAATTCGTTGAGAATATTAATTAGAGGAGTGGTAGCCATGAAAAAAAAGATATTGTCATTAGCAATTGCGTTTATAATGACATTCGCGTTTTCATCTGCGGCATTCGCACAGGCTGAAACAGAATCAACCCTTCGCTTTAATGAAGACGGGAAGTTCACAATTTTAAATCTCTGCGACTGTCAGGATGTTTACCCGGCACAGGAGGCAATGGTTGAATACATTAATGAAGTCCTTGATAAAGTCCGGCCTGACCTTGTTATTTTTGGCGGTGACAATGTTGTGACCTCAGATGTCAGGGCTTTTGACGAAATATTCAACCCTCTTGTTGAAAGAGGTATCCTCTTCACCTTTGTATTTGGCAATCACGACGACGAATGCTCCGACCTCACAAAGGAAGAAATCCTTGCGCACTGCCTGACATATGACGGCTGCCTTGCCTATGACGCAGACCCTGACCTTCACGGCTGCGCAACGCACAACCTCACAATCAAAAGCCATGACGGCACAAAGACTGCCTTCAACATCTGGCTTTTTGATTGCGGTGATTACTGCACAACCGAGGACGGGGATGAAATTTATGACTGTGTGCGTAAAGATCAGATTGAATGGTACAAGCAAACAAGCACCGCCCTTGAAGATGAAAACGGAGGCAAGGTTCCTTCAATCGCATTTCAGCACATTATTGTTCAGGAAGTTATGGAAGGCATGTTTTATGAATCGCCGTTTAATCTCGGCAAGCTGACCAAAAATTTTCTTAATGGCAAATCATATACCTATTTGCCGAAATTAACCGCTTTTGAGGGCGTTTTTCTTGAACCCCCCACCCCATCATGCGACAATGACGGTGAATGGGACGCATTTGTAGAGCGCGGGGATGTAATCGCCTGCGTTTCCGGTCACGACCATGTCAACAATTTCATAACCACCGTTGACGGCATTGATATAGTTCAGTCCCCCTCCTGCACATATAGCTCTTATCACGATTGTATGAGGGGCGCACGGGTTATAACCATCAATGAAAATGACCCGTGGAATTACGAAACAGAGGTTGTTTCGGCGAATGATATAGCCCGTCAGGACGGCTCGTCGCTTCCCGGGCTAAGCGGCATGAGCAAAGCCGACTATGTTTTTTCATCTATTCTTAGCTCGCTTCTTGATATAACTATGAAAGTTGTAAGGTCATTAATATCAGCGGTATAAAAATATAATTTGCATCTAAAAATAAGCGTGCTTCATTACGGGAATCTTACCGTTTTGAAGCACGCTTTTTATTATTGAAGATTATACTCCATTTCCCAATTGTACTTATATTGACAATTTTTTTGAAATAGATTATATTCAATACACGGGATTATCCAAATCGAATTGTCTGTGAGGGAAAGATATGATTTCTTGTCCAAAATGCGGGACCCAGAATGTGGATAATGCATTATGCTGTTACAACTGCGGTACATATTTCAGGGAGGAAAAGCCGTCTGCACCGCCCGTCAGCATCCAAAACAAGCCCGCATATCAGCAGCCGCTCCCCAATGTTCAGAAAGCCGATAACGCCGGTGTCGTACCCGAGAGGCAAAATCGAAATCCAAGCTACTCCGAGTTCCCTGAAAATACACCTGATAAGCCCGCTTATCAGCAGCCGCTCCCCCCTGTTCAGAAAGCCGATAACGCCGGCGGCAAGCACAAAAAGCAAAACCGGAATACAAGCTACTCCGAGTTCCCTGAAAATATACCTGATGAGCCCGCTTATCAGCAGCCGGATACGAACCGGCAAAAAGAAGGCCCAAACAAATTAGGCCCTGAGATACAACTGCAAAATATCGGTACGCAGGCAAATCCGTCAGCATTTCGGCAGGCATATATGAGCGATCTAAATGAAAGCTATAATGACTTCAATAATCCGGGGCGGCGTCCTGACATAAATATGCCGCCGCAAAATCAATATAATAATCAGCCGCCTTACAGTCAGGAAAAAAAGAAACTCAATGTATTTTCAATATTAGGCTTCATTTTTTCAGTTATCTTTTTTGCCGCAAGCTTTGCACTTTCAGCAACTCCTTACATATTTTATATTTTGTTAGGTGATATAATCGCGGTTGTTTGCTCAATTGTCGGATTAACACAGTGCGCAAAGGATAAGGGAAGAGGTATGGGTCTTGCAATTGCCGGCCTTAGCATCGGCGTTATTGCTATGACAAAACTGCTTTTCGTTTTGTGGTTATCATTTACGTTTCCCATATATTTATAAGTAGCCGCAATTTTTATATTTTTTATATTTTTTAATTATCTATTTGAATTTTCTGCACTTGAAATTGATAGAATCCGTGCTATAATATTTAGTATATATTTTTTAGGAGATGTTTAGCGTGGAAAAAATAAGAATCGAAAAAACAAAAACGCCAAAAACAAAGCCTACCGACCAGAGCAAGCTTGGTTTCGGCAACCACTACACCGATCATATGTTTTTGATGAACTATGACAAAGGTCAGGGCTGGCATGATGCGAGAATTGTGCCCTACGCTCCGATAGCGCTTGACCCCGCCGCTATGTGCCTGCACTACGGTCAGGAGGTTTTTGAGGGCTTGAAGGCTTACCGCACGCATGACGGCAGCATTCAGCTGTTTCGCCCGGACAGAAACATGGCGAGGCTCAACAAGTCAAACGAGCGCCTTTGCATACCCGAAATTGACGAAGAATTTGCAATTGAAGCTATCCGTCAGCTCGTTTTGGTTGATGAGGACTGGATTCCGACGGAAGAGGGTACATCCCTTTATATCCGTCCGTTCATTTTCGCTGTTGACGCTCATGTCGGTGTCCACCCTGCTCATCACCTGATTTTCTGCATTATCCTTTCACCTGTCGGCGCGTATTATCCGGAGGGGCTTAACCCCGTAAAAATATATGTTGAGCAGTCATATGTCAGGGCTGTCAAGGGCGGCATCGGTTTTGCCAAAACGGGCGGCAACTACGCCTCATCTTTAAAGGCTCAGGACGAGGCTGACCAAATCGGCTATACTCAGGTTTTATGGCTTGACGGCGTTGAGCGCAAATATATCGAGGAAGTCGGCACAATGAACGTCTTCTTCGTCATTGACGGCGAGGTCATCACCCCGGCTCTCCAGGG
>CAZBHG010000062.1:2646-8366 GCA_964491735.1 uncultured Eubacteriales bacterium | reverse complement strand
AAGTTTATGGTCACATTATTGGCCGCTGCGTAAGCTTCTATGTATTTTTTTAGTTCTTCCGATGTAATTGAAACTTCTTTGGCGGTTACGTTTTCAATGCTTTTAACACCGCTGACAAGATAAGGATACTGAGTGCCGCCCCACGTTGCCTCGGCAGATGTTGTTTTTCCCGAACAGCTTGCGGAATAGGGCGTGAACGCGGTCTTCCCGTTATACGCTATATATTTGCCGAGCACATCCTTGACTGCGGCATCAATAAGCGGGCTGTATGTACCGTTATAATATGCGTGCTGAGAAGAGGAAACCTTAAACTTGTAATATCTTGCGTATGTATAAATCGCTACAATCTGTGCCTTTATGGCTTCCGTATTGGCCGCTTTGGTCCCCTCGCTCAGGTCTCCGATTTCTGCCCGCGCCGCCCGCGCAAGATATATTTTTATGTCAATGGCATTGCCGCCGAATGTAACGGTTGCAGGCACTGCGGAATCGGTTTCGACAGTTGTGTTTACATAGTAATGAAGAAGTATTTTATCATATGTCCAGCCCTGTGCGGAATATGCAAGCGCGCCCCTCTGGCTCATGCCGACACCGTGACCGTAGCCATATGTTTTGAATACGAACGTGCCGCTGCCGGAAACATGAGTTGTTGCTGTTGTAGCGGCGGTAGTCGGTTTGGTTGTGCCGACCGGAGCAGTCGTTTTTGTAGTGCTAATCGGAGCAGTAGGTTTTATTGTGCCAATCGGAGCAGTCGGTTTTGCCGTTTTTGTGGTTGAAGCGGCGGTGGACGGAGCCTTTGTGGTTGTGACTTTAATATTATAATCCGATGCATGTTCAATAATATCATCCGTTACCGGAGGTGCGGTTTCACGCTTGGTTATTTCTTCTTCAAATACAACAGGTACTTCATAGGACTTTTCTGTTGTCGCGGTATTCGCCGAAACGGAAGCTTTATCTGTTTGAGATAAATCGGTTGATGAAGTGTCGGTACCGAATATATTATCAATAAAGCTTGTCGCCCTGTTTTCCGTCAATTCGTCAGCATAGCCGGTTGTTTTCACAGCGTCTTCGGGCAAAAAAGTCAGCGAAGCGGCAAGAGCTTTTATATTATCAAAGAAAAGCGCAATCAACAGGCATATTATCAGAGCAATGACAGCCGTTATGACGATACCTATTACGGTTTTTTTAGGGTTTACTTTTTTGACGGCCGCGCCGGAGTTCTGATTAATTTCAGCGCCGGATAAGAGGAGGTTGGCATCCTCGGGAGGAACACCTTTATTCACTGTGAATTCGCAAAGCATCGAAAAAAGCATATTTACGGCGGCATTTGCAAGCTCCTTGGGACTTTCGCCGTCGTCATTGCAAAGCTTTATGAGGCGGGCGTAATCGCCGTTAGCCACAGCGACAAGGACGAACAGATTATTGCCCTCATCATTTGAGGAATATACCTTTGAAATCGCCGCGCCGACATTCGCGCCGACCTCGTCCATCGCAGTTTTTGCAAGAGCGGCAACGTGGGTTTTCAGAGGAGTGTCGGCATCGTGCTCGTCTGTGCAAGGGACAAATTCAACGTTCTTTGTCAGTTCGATAACCTCAGAAAAACGCTTCTTGACAAGGCTCGCGGTTTGTGTTGCCGCAACGGCAACACGAAGATTTGCTTTGGAGAGCTCCATGTATGTCTGATATGCGGGCGACTGTTCATCCACAGTCTTAACTTTATTTGCGGATTCTTCCTCTTCAACCAAATCAGGGTTAACCGCAATTTTTATATAACTTGTCAGGTCGCTGCCCGCTGTACCTTCGAGCATCTCCGAGTCGAGCGGAATATAAATCAGATGCTGGTTTCCGCTTCTTATGGCAAAGCCGGAATACATACCGCTCTTTGTCAGAAACACATCGGAGCCTTTTGGAACGACGGAGTGGGAGGTTATTATTTTTGCGCTCGTAGCGTCCTCACTGAGGGACTTTGATACAGCTTTGACAATTTGATTATTAAACTCACCCTTGAGATGAAGGGAGCGAAGAATCAGCTGCTTCTGTTCAATATAAATGTCAGTATCGGCAGCAATAAGAATTATTTCATCCTGCTCAAACGCTTTTGACAAACCGTAAAGAAAGTCCTTCGAATTATCAAAATTTGAAAAGGCTTCAGTGTCCGGCAAGATATCCGACACGAACTCAAATATTCTGTTTTGAATCGGTGAGATTATTTCTGAATCTTTGCCTGAAACTGAAATCAACTTTAACTTCATATTTTTCTCCTCATGCCGGTAAGATAAATCTGCTCAACCTGGAGTCCATTTTTCTGATGAACGGTACGGATTGTTGCCGTTATTATAGATATCATACCACACCTGCGGATAGCGGGGCGAGGCATTCTTTTGTGCGTTTGAAGTGTCAACATAGGGGGGTTCGCCGTTGCGCACCATTCTGGCGACCACCACAATGCGGGCATTATTAAATTCGTATGAGCAGGTGGAAAGGGTTAAAATTTTGTCACTCGGTTTGATATCCACGCCGGTTGTGTAAAGCTTTCGCTGGTCTATCTGCTCAATGTATTGAGAAAAGACCTCATCACTGCTGACATTTGTAAAATTATATCTGAAAACATAGCCGTTATCATCCTCTTCATCAGCGTTTGTAATGAAGACAGCATAAACCTTCCATTTATAGTCGTTGTACAAGGTGTCAAATTCAATTACGGGGGCGGATTTAAAACCGTCGACAGTCTTGTATTCCTCAAGCTTGCCGAAAATCAAATCGTCAGTTACCATGTTGTGACCATAGATGATAGTGTTTCTGCCCATGACCAGCAGACCGTTTCTGTAATCAATGAACGGGCAGCCGTATTTTGACGACTCACCGTAGAAATTCTTTTTCAGGTATTTTTCATTATCGTCCGCCCTGACAACTGCGGATTTAATGTCAAGGCCTGAAATTTCAAGCCATCCCGCAAAATCGCTGTTTTGAGCATATAGCTCTGCAAAGCCCGGGCTCATGCCTTGCGGGAAGTCAATGTCGGGATAACTCGCGAAAACATCGGTGTTGTCATCGTCGGTTTTAAGCTGAGAAATATTATTGTTGCGGATTTTCTCAACAACGGGTTCAACAGCATATTTACCGATAATTACTATTATACATATAATCATTGTCAGAACCGAGACGAGCAAAGCAATTTTTCTGATAACTTCGGAAGAACTGTCTCCTTTTAACGGGATAAAACGCTCGGCAAAACCGACCTTCTTCTTTTTTGAAGGAATATCGGGCTTTGTCTGTTCAGCAGGCTTGTCCTGCTTGCCTTCGCTCTTATCCGCACCGTTCTTTGGCCCCGCGCAGTTTTCATTCGTTTCGGTATAATCGAAGATTCTGCGCTCGCCGTCCGGCGATTTCTCGTCATACTCATAGACGGGGGGATGCTCATAATCGTCATCGGCTCGCATGGCTTTATTGAGGTCATCGGATTGTTCAATTATTTTATTAATATCTATTTTTATGTGGGGACTGTTTTTTTCATCGTTATTACTGAGTTCATCTTTAAAATCAGCCATAACAAAACCTCCTAAACCAACTGACGGATATTAGCCGTTAGTCGCGCTTTTCCAGTTTGCAGCTTTGGAGTACGGATTGGTTAATCCGTATTTATCATACCAGGCCTGCGGACGGCGGTAATCTGCCTTTTTCTTGACTTTCGACTGGTCAATGGCTCTGGATTCATCTTTTCTTAACAGCCGGGCAACAACCACAAGGCGGGTATTGATATCATCACCGAAATCATATGTGCAGGTTGATAATGTGAGAATTTTATCTTCAGACGTCACATCAACTCCAGTTGAGTAGAGAGCCCTTTGATTGACCTGTTTAAGGTAGCCGTCAAAGCTCGTCTTGTTGATGTGCGGTTCAATATAATAGAAAACATGGCCGTTATCATCACTTGAATCAACCGATGTCATAAAGACGGCGAAAACCTTCCATTTGTAATCCGCAAATAATGTGTCGAATTCAATTATCGGGCTTTCTATAAAGAAATCAGAGTTTTTATACTTATCAAGGTCAAAAAACGCCTGCTCACCGCTTTCGGTTGTATGCCCATAAAGCACATTGTTCTGAATGAGAGATTTTTCGTTTGCTCTGTAATCCATGTATATATTTCCGTACCTTGTATAGTTGCAATAAAAATCGTTTTTCAGATAGTAAGAGTTATTGCTGCCCTGCAAAACAACCGTATCAATTGAAGTGCCCGGAATTTTTATCCATCCGACAACGTCGTCATTGAGAGCATAGAGCTTGTTGTATTTTTCGAGCATCCCGTTAGGATAAGTGACATCAAAATCATGTTCTGTTACATCGTTCATAAGGCTGCCTGAAGATTTGCCTGTTCCCGTGGTGCGCTCATCTGGTATTTCCATGTTTTTGATAACTAAAAAGTTAAAAACACCGATTGAAGAACAGCCCAATATTGTTAAGATTAGCAAAAAACTCATTGCTATCTTTATTATCTTTTCTCTATCCATTGGTGCCTCCTAAATGCCCTTCCAGGCAGAGTCTTGCCATGTTAAGCGCGGCGGAAGATGCAACATAGCGGTTATATTCACGGTCATTCGGTTTTCCCGTTATGAGCTTATTTATAAATGTATTCTCTTTATAGGCAAGAGCGATATAGATTTGCCCGCCGGGGTTACCTTCTGAATCACAGCCCGGACCCGCAACTCCTGTCACACCCAAGCCGATGTCGGCTTTACCGATATTTTTTGCGCTGATTGCCATTTCCCTTGCCGTCTGCTCGCTGACCGCCCCGAAGTTTTTAATTGTATCAGGCGAAACGCCAAGAATCCTTATCTTAACTTCATCTGAATATGAAACAATTCCGCACTCAAAAACTTCTGAGGAACCGGGGATATCAGTTATCCTTTTTGCAATATAGCCTGCAGTGCAGCTCTCGGCAAGGGCAATTTTTTTGCCTTCTTTCAGAAGCAGCTCAACGACTCTCTGCTGGATACTTTCGGCATCAATTCCGTAGACATAGCTGCCGAGTCTTGATTTAATAGTGTTTATCATCGGCTCGCACAGCTTGTCCCCGCTTTTTTCATCCTGTGCGTTTGCCGTCACACGCAAAAAGGATTCCCCATCTTTTGCATACGGCGCTACAGTGGGATTCTCATTGTTAAGCAAATCTCCGACAAGCTCCGCCATTTTGCTCTCGCCAATCCCCATTGTCTTTATGGAATGTGAGACAATGGCGCCGCAGGAGTACTTTTTCAGGAAAGGCTTCACCTGATTTAAGAACATGGGTTCAAGCTCACCGGGGGGGCCGGGGAGAATTATCAAGCATTTGCCGTTACTCTCCATCGCCGCTCCGGGTGCTGTGCCGTTTTGATTTATAAATACCGTCCCTCCGGCAGGCACATATGCCTGCTTTGCGTTGCTTTGAGCCATCTCCGTGCCTTTAATTATAAAATATGATTTGATGTTTTCAAGCGCCGACTCATCCATCACGAGTTTAAAACCCATGACCTCGCAGCAAACCTCTTTTGTCAAATCGTCGGGTGTCGGGCCAAGACCTCCGCTGGTGATAACAATATCGCTCCTGGATAATGCTGTTTTAAGCTCACAGGCAAGCCTTTCACTGTTATCGCCGACTACGCTTTGATGCAGAACCGCAATCCCCATTGCTGCAAGCTCCCTTGAAAGAAAGCGAGCGTCTGTGTTTAAAATGTCACCGAGTA
>CAZBHG010000062.1:0-2636 GCA_964491735.1 uncultured Eubacteriales bacterium | reverse complement strand
CGACCGGGTGCAGAAGCACATCCTGACTTTGATCGAGACCGCCTGTTGTGATGACGATATCACTGCGTTCAAGTGCCGTTTTCAGTGCCTCGGTCAATCTGTCATAATTGTCTCCGATAACAACTTGATGCAGGACACTGATACCCATCTGTGCAAGCGCTTTTGACAGGAAGACAGCGTTTGTATTAACAATATCGCCGAGCAAAATTTCTGTTCCGACACAAATTATTTCACAGTTATGCATCATTGTCCTCCAATAAAATCTATACTTTCACTATTTGCGCACCAAAGGGCAAAAGTGATAATTTGGCAAACTTAAAACACTGTAAACCAAAAGGTATTCCGATAATTGTGATGCAGAATACTATCCCGAGTGAAACATAGGTCAGTGCCATCTCCCAGCCGCAAAAAAGAATCCAAAAAACATTGGCAAGAAAACTCATAGTGCCCCCGCCATAATCTATTTCTTTGCCGAAAGGCCAAAGCGCAAGACCTGCAAATTTAAAGCACTGCACTCCAAGCGGAATCCCTACAACGGTTATTATGCACAAAACACCGCAGAGCAGCCACATAATTGACAGCACGATTCCGCCGCACAATGCCCATAGTATGTTACCTATAGTATTGATAACATCATCCCCCCGGTCATTTAATCTGAATCAATAACAACAAGCCTTGATTTCTCAACTGCCTTGGTTACCAGATTTTCAACGTCCAGTGTCTTTTCAGCCTTTTCAACAGCTTCAGGCTTAGGGCGGGTCCTAGGATGCTTTGGAGTGAATACTGTGCAGCAGTCCTCAAATGGAAGGATTGAAATATCGAAGGTATCAATTTTTCTTGATATTGATATAACCTCCTCCTTATCCATGCCGATAAGAGGACGGAATACGGGCATGTCCGTCGCGGCATCAGTGCAGACCAACGCATAAAGTGTCTGGCTTGCAACCTGCCCGACACTTTCGCCTGTTATGAGTGCGCCGCAATTCTCACGCTTTGCAATGATTTCAGCCGACTTCATCATCAGCCTTCTCATGATAATTGTGAAAAGCTCCTCTGGGCAGTTCTCCAGAATCTGCTCCTGAATCTCTGTAAAAGGTACAACAAAAAGGCTGATTCTGCCGCTGTATTTTGCGACCTGTTTAAGAAGGCTGTGAACCTTCTGCTCGGCTCTGGGGCTTGTGTAAGGGGGTGAAGCAAAATGAATCGCGGTCAGCCTTAATCCTCTTTTAGCCATCATCCAGCCGGCAACGGGGCTGTCAATTCCGCCCGAAACGAGGAGTGCGGCGTTTCCCGCCGAGCCGGCAGGCATACCCCCTGCCCCTTTAATCTGATTGCCGTGAATATAAGCGTATTTGTCCCTTATTTCAACCATTACTGTTATGTCCGGGTTATGGACGTCAACATGAAGGTACTCATAGGTTTCTAGAAGCTTTTCGCCGACACTTGCGCAGATTTCGGGTGAGGTGAAAGGAAACCTTTTATCCGACCTTTTTGCTTCAACCTTAAAACTGTCTGCCGCGGCGAGCTGGGGAGCCAGATATTCGCCGACACAGCCGAGAATTGTATTCATATCCTTTTCAACGGCTGCAGCACGGGAGAATGCGGCAACCCCGAAGACCTTCTTCAGCCTTTCAACAGCTTCTTCAAAGTCAATGTCATCATCCAGAGGTTCCGCCATGATTGTGGATTGTGAGGATACATACTCCCACCTGCCGAGGTCGGAAAGCCTGTGGCGTATATTTTTAATGAGCATCTCCTCAAAGGTTCTTCGGTTGAGTCCCTTCAGGGCAAGCTCACCGTTTTTTAATAGTATTATTTCCTTCATTATTTACTCCTGAGTTTTGTTTATTATTCAGCGGCGGGGTTTGATATCTGCTTTCATCTCCGCCAGCGTTTCGAGGAAAGTATCTATTTCCTCAAATGTAGTCATACGGGAAAGACTGATTCTCAACGCGCTTGAAATCCTGTCGTCGCTCAAGCCCATAGCTTTCAGCACATGACTTTTTTTCCCCTTTGCACAGGCCGAACCGCTCGAAACATAAATATTTCTCTCCGATAGGTAGTTCATCATAGGCTCCGAATTGATGCCGGTAACAGAAATATTCGTGATATACGGCAACGCGTTTGGAGGCGAATTTATTACCATGCCTCCCATACGCTCAATCTCCAGGCAAAGGTAATCACGAAGTCTCCCGACCTGCTCAAGCTCGGAAGCGGGATTCGGCAGTGCCTTAACTGCCGCACCAAAGCCTGCAATTGCAGGCGTGGGCTCTGTGCCGGGGCGGAGCTTTTTCTCCTGTGTTCCGCCATAGGTTCTGGGAACCAGAAACAGACCTTTTCTTACATACAATGCGCCTACGCCCTTGGGACCGTGAATTTTATGCGAGCTTATCGACATTATATCAACATCCAAAGACGATGTCTTTATCTTGATTTTCCCAAATGCCTGAACAGCGTCACAATGAATGTAAGCAGGCGACCTTGCTGAAATGACAGCTCTCCTTGCAGCCTCCACAGGCTGAATGGCGCCCACTTCGTTGTTGACAAGCATCAGGCTTACAAGAATTGTGTCGGAATTAACCGCATTCATTAAATCCTTTTGGGAAAATCTCCCGCTTGAGTCAACGGGGAGCCTG
>CAZBHG010000061.1:4533-8810 GCA_964491735.1 uncultured Eubacteriales bacterium | reverse complement strand
CATGTGGATTTCACCTACGAGGTGTCGCGCAGCCTGGCAGCCTGCGACGGCGCGATCCTTGTGGTGGACGCGACCCAGGGCATACAGGCCCAGACACTGGCCAATGTCTATCTGGCTCTCGAACACGATCTGGACGTTTTTCCCGTGATCAACAAAATTGACCTTCCCGCCGCCGAACCGGACTGGGTAGCAAAAGAAATAGAGGATGTAATAGGGCTTGACTGCTCACGTGCGCCCAGAGTGTCCGCAAAAACAGGCGTAAATGTCGAGCAGGTGCTGGAGCGGATTGTCGCCGATATTCCCGCGCCGAAAGCAAATGACGATGCGCCGCTTCGCGCCCTGGTTTTTGACAGTGTGTATGACAGCTATAAAGGTGTCATTGTCTATGTCCGTGTTATGGAGGGCAAAATCAGGGCAGGGGACACAATGAGGATGATGGCGACCGGCGCGGAGTTCAATGTTGTTGAGGTGGGCTATATGAGAGCAACTCATATGGAGTCTGCCGACGCTTTGACTGCCGGCGAGGTCGGATATATCACGGCATCAATCAAAACTGTCAGCGATGCCAGAGTGGGCGACACGGTCACGCTTGCCTCAAGGCCCGCCGGTGAGCCGCTTCCCGGCTACCGAAAAGTAAACCCGATGGTTTTCTGCGGCATGTACCCGGCGGACGGTGCCGATTATGAAAACCTCAGGGATGCGCTTGAAAAGCTTCAGCTCAATGATGCCTCCCTTTCATACGAGCCTGAAACGTCCGGCGTTTTGGGCTTCGGCTTCAGGTGCGGATTTTTGGGGCTTCTCCACCTGGATATTATTCAGGAGAGGCTTGAGCGTGAATATGATCTTGACCTTGTAACTACGATTCCGAGTGTTATATACAAAATACACATGCTTAATGAGACGGTGGTTGAGATTGATAACCCTACCCATTACCCGGATCCCTCGCAAATCGCCTATAGCGAAGAGCCGTATACCTCCTCGCATATTTATTCGCCTGCCGAGTATGTCGGCGCCATAATGGATTTGTGTCAGGACAGGCGGGGCATTTTTAAAGGAATGACTTATATAACCTCCGACAGAGTTGATATTCATTACGAGCTGCCGCTGAATGAAATAATTTATGATTTCTTTGATACGCTCAAATCCAGAACAAGAGGTTATGCCTCGTTTGACTATGAAGTGTCAGACTATCGCAAATCCAACCTTGTCAAGCTTGACGTCCTTCTCAACGGCGATGTGATAGATGCTCTTTCGTTTATTATCTTTTCTGACAAGGCATATGCAAGAGCAAGAAAAATAGCAGAGAAGCTCAAGGATAATATTCCGCGCCAGATGTTTGAAATTCCGATTCAGATTGGCATCGGCGGCAAGATAATAGCAAGAGAGACTGTCAAAGCTATGCGCAAGGATGTCATTGCAAAGTGCTACGGCGGTGACATCACAAGAAAGAAAAAGCTGCTTGAAAAGCAGAAAGAGGGAAAAAAGCGCATGCGTCAGTTCGGCACGGTCGAAGTCCCTCAGGAGGCTTTTATGGCTGTGCTCAAGCTTGACGAATAGGAATGGCAGGCGGCAGTCACGCGGATATATGTAAATTAATATTTTCTGGAAAGACGCATTTCGGCTTCATCCCTGGTGATGATGCCGGAATTGCATTCTGTCATAACCTGAACGTCTTTATCGGTCAAATTATAGAAAAACATGGCAGCCGTCCCGAGCAGGTAACCGATTGCGGGCACCAACGTGTAGGCGAGCCATAACCCGCCCAAAGCGCTTCCCGTTTGAGTCGCGCCTATAGCCTCCAGCTCTGCGAAGCTGGAGGCGTTGATTTCTTTCCAGCCGAACCAGCCGATGATGAATATGCCGAGAGATGAGGCTACGGAGCCTGTGAGCTTTGTGGTGAAGGTCTGTATCGCGAAGGTGATGCCTTTTGCGTCGGTGCCGGATTTGTATTTGCCGTATTCCGCACAGTCCGGAGTGAACATGAACATAAGCAGAGCGGAAACTCCGGTAGGTATGCCCTTGAGTATGGAAATGATAACGAACAGCACAATGTTGCTGTAGCCGACTAAATACTGAATTATGCCGAGAACTGCGAGGACAGCCATTGATGCTTTGAACAGTTTTGCCTTGTCAAACCGGGCGAGGATTTTGTTGACAAACGGGACAAGCAGCAGTACCGGCGCATATGATATGGCCTGCAGCAGCAGGCTGAACATTTCGTTGTGAAATAAGTAATAGGATATAAGCAAGTTCAGAGAGCCTGCAGTGCCCAGACAGCCCCAGAAAACGTCTGAACCGTAGAAAATGAGCAGATACTTGTTTGAAACAAGGTAACGGAACATTTGGGAAATTGAGAAATCCTGCTGCTTTTCTGAGTTGTAATTTCGCTCCTGCCCGCGTATGCAGATAGGGAGCATAAACAAAAGTGCCGCCACGGAACAGATAACGGAGGTGGCTGTATAGCTCAGACCGACATTCCGGCTGACAAGAACCGTGCCGAGTACATAGGCAATGACTACGCCGACGCCTGCGTAAAGGCGGGAAACGGTAAGGATTGACGTGCGCTCCTTGATGTTTGCGGACATAGTGGTGACGATGCCGTAAATTGGCACATCGCACAGAGTGTAGGAGGAATCCCACAGGATATACGCGACGGCGAACCAGATGACCTTTCCGTTTTCAGGAAGTGAACCGGGAATGGCGTACATAAGAACAGTCGTCAGAGGAATAAAGAAAAGTGAAATCCGCAGCCAGGGAAGAAATTTCTTGTTGCTTTTGAATTTGACCTTGTCAAAAATAACACCGAACAGCAAGTCATTTACGGCATCCCAGATTTTTACGACAAGTACAACAGTTGCGCTTTTGAGAGGGTCAATGCTGCACATGAGCAGATAGGTCGTCAGAAAATTTGAAACAAGGGTGTAGATTATGTTTTGACCGCAGTGGTAACAGTTGTAATCAATGCGTTCCGAGAAAGTGGTCATCCAGCCCTCTCTGGGCGCGGTGAGCTTTGTTTTTATTTCCGCAGCCTTTACCATAAGTGCCTCCAAAATGTTAAATTCAATAATAGTATATCACAAAGGAAAAAAGGCGCAAGCCTTTTTGGATTATAATGCAAGAAGCTGTATCAAAACTCCGGTCGAGTCAAGACTCGACCCTACAATGGCATAAAAGCATTTTGTAGGGAAAGGCTTGACCTTTCCGAAAAAAGAGTTTTGATAACAGCTCCTTTCATGTACCTTATTATTCAAATTGGACAATATAATAGATGGTGCAAACAATGTGTAGGGAACGGTCTTGACCGTTCCGAAAAATATTTAAAATTTATAGTGATAAAAATGGTTGGGAATGTAGGGGCGACCATTGGTCGTCCGCAAGAGGTGATAAAAATGGTTGGGAATGTAGGGGCGACCATCGGTCGTCCGCAAGAGGCGTAACCTACAAACTCGTGGTCAAAAAACATTGGAAATAACGTATGGGCTACTATTGGTCGTCCGCAAGAGGTGCAATTAACGCTATATTTAAAAACGCATTGATGATTGTTTTTTATTCAGTGAATCCCGGCGGCGGAATAATCCCATGGAACGAAACCCATAGCCAACGCCGGAGAATTGGGGCAAACGGTAAAGTCCAGCTTGTCAATATCGGCAAACAGCGGGTCCTTGACGACGCAGTTGTTATAATATCCTTCGATTTTCATCAGCGGATAGAGAATGACCTCGGATACATAATATTTCTCCATACCGCTGCTGAAAATATTGGCTTTTCGGCAGTAGTCCCAGTAAAGATTTTCGTTATCCTTGAACACGCCGAGCTTGACACGGTTGTAAATCGCCGCGTAGCGCGAAACAACGATGTTATGTGAAAAATACATGGAGATGTGGTCTTCCTTCTTGTCGACGACCACCTGCCCGTCACTGCTCAGGGCAAAGATGTTGTTTCTGACAATATCGGCCATGCCGTAGTGCAGGTGCAGACCCTGCGACGAGCAGCTGTAGCAGAGGTTGTTTTCCACAGTGACATAGGACGTGCCTTCGTCCAGATGAAGCGCCCAGCCGCCGTAACCCATGTCAGTTTCACCGTCGCAGATGACATCGTGGATAATGTTGCCGCTGATGACAGTACCCCTCTGCACGCCGAGTGTATAAATGCCCCCCATGTCAGACAGGGCGCCCTGCCCGATGTCATAGATTATGTTATTACAAATGGACAGGTCATGCGTGACGCTGTAGCCGTAGCCCCACGACCAGCCGGCAGAAATGCCGGAATAATATCCA
>CAZBHG010000061.1:0-4482 GCA_964491735.1 uncultured Eubacteriales bacterium | reverse complement strand
TGAATCTCATTGTTGGAAAGCGAGCAGCGGTTTGCATGAATAAGCAGAATTCCTGTGGCGTAGTTGTACACGCGCCCGTACTTATAGATGCTACAGTTGGTGACATCCATATTGTGCACAACCGCAGCGTCGTCATCCGGCAGTCTTTCTCCGCAGATCGTGACGGCAGACGCACCAATATTATAGAAGCTGCACCGGCTGACCGCGCAGTTTTGCGTGTTTTCGCAGAATTTTACTGCCGTCATACCGATATTTATAAAGGAACAATGCGAAAAGCTGATATTATTGGAGTTGACGATGCGAATTGCGGATGAAACATCGGAGGCGGCCTGCGGCGAGCCGAGACCGGTAACGACTTCACCGTTCGGTTTGGTCATGCTGCAGCTGCTGTTGGATTTAAGGCTCCATTCCGTGTCACGGAATGTAATGCCGGAAAAGCTGATGTCTGTGCAGCTGTCCATCGTCAGAACAGTTTCGAGCGTGCCGTAACGCAGAACGGTGGAGCTGATGGAATCGTTTTCATACGGTACATAGTAGACCGTACCGTCCGATTTGTTGTAATACCACTCGCCCGGCTCCGAGAGTGCCTCAAACACGTTCTCGTAATAATATCTGTCCCCCACTCTGATTGTCATGGTGGTGTATTTGGAAAGCGATACACGGCCGGTTGACGTGTCGCAGGATGTCAGCGGAATCAGCTCATCCTTCCACAGGTGAAGTATACGCACATCTACGTCATTTACATTGTAAAAATCTTTAAGATCGCCATCTTTTGCATAGAACGCTTTGTGGCATTGGTTGTTCCAGCTGCTCGGGTCGATTGCGTCGTCATCCGACACTGAGTCAACGGTGAAATAGCCGGTTTTCGGGTACCGTGAACGCGTGAGCGTTTCGTCAGCCCGATACAGGGAATTAAGCTCTGAAGCGCCGACATATGCTTTCCAGACAGTGATGCCGTTCACCTGCGCTGCGGACCAGTTGCTCACAGTGCCGGACGCGGTGATTTCGGGCGTTTCGCCGGGGTAGGCGCAGAACGTGACGCCTGAAGCGTCGTCCTCACTGAAATTCAGCGCCTCGCTCAGAACATACTTTCCGCCGCGCAGCCAGACCTTGACTGAGTCCGGGAGCTGCTCCTTTTCCGCCGCGAGGATTGCTTTCGCTTTGCCGAGCGTACGCAGCGGGCCGTTGGTTCCGGTGTTGTTCGGCTCGGCGAGCCTGCCGCTCCAGCTGTCGTTTCCGTCAGGGGTATCATCGTCATCTCCGCTGCCCGGATCGGTTTCCTCCGAATACTCAATCAGCCCGCGCAGGTTGAAGGCGGTGCCGATAATGCGGCACACGTCGTTGAGCGTGATTTCGCCGTTGCGGTCGGCGTCTGCCTTGGCAAGCTGTTCTTCCGAAAGAGTCTCAATTCCCATTAGATAACAGAACACAAGCGCCGCGTCGTCGGTGTCCACAGTAGTGTTTTCGTTAACGTCGCCGTACCAGTCCCCATAATATTCCAAAGCAGTGTCGGGGACAGCGTAGCCCCATACGGAAAGCACCATTGAAAGAAATAATGAAATTATTCTATTATACAGCGAAGTCATCAAACCATCCTTTCAGAAGCCCGATAATTTTGATTCAATAATTTGATTATAGCTGCTTTTGGAATTCTGTCAAGATAAATTAATGTCTATTATTTATAATGAGAAGCTGAGAGCTGCAAGCAGCATGCCGGTGAAATATGTGCAGCTGTTGAGTCTGAGGATAGCGTTTTTTTTGTTTACGAACTTGTGAACTGTCAGGAAATAATCCGAAACCATGAAAAGAGCCAGCCCGACGCCGAAAAACACATACCTCAGGCTGATTCCCTGCGCCGCTATGGCAATTCCCAGCGAGCCGTGAAGCGAGACTGTGGCGACATAAAGCGGCATCAGAAACCCGATCTTCTTGAAATCGATTTTTTTTGTAAGATAAAGCACGAAAAGCGTACCCCAGCATACGGCGAAAATCACAGCTGCCCACCATACATCGCCAAAGGTCAGCCCCAAATCGTTCACAAGAAACAGCTCGTAGGCAAAGAAAAAGATGTTTCCTATCATAAACATTACGCCGCCTTTTATGAAGCTGTAAAGCAGGAAAACATCACCGAACCATGAAAATATGAATGCGGGTATAGCTAAAAGCTTCCACGATGTGAAATCACCCTCGATAAAAAACGCCGCAAAAAAATAGAGCAGAAACATTGATGCAAGAATGATCTTATTGACCGCTCTTCTCTTTAAGCTGCCGCTGGTCTCCGAAAAGAAGTACGATATCAATACCCCTATATATACCGCCGCAAAAATTACCATACCCAACAAAAAAAACACCCCCAACAAATTACCAAAATATTTTACTATATTTTAACAAAGTATTCAACGCGCTTTTTTTGTGGAGCGTAAAAAAGGGTTTAATTTATTGTGCTTCAGGATTATTCGACAGCGTCAAATAAATCTTGACAGTATTATAAAAACGGTTATAATCAAATTGGGAACAATACAGAGGTGATAAAAAATAAATTGCGATAATTTCAGGTTTTTTAAAATTGTTCATGGTTGGGAGCCTGACATATAAATGAAGAAAAATATACTTAGGTTAATTTCTATCATATTAATTGCTTTCTTCGCTTTTCAGGCAAGCGCGCTTATAGAGCAAACGACAGATGAAAATGATATCACACATAAATGCAGCTTTACTGTATCTGAAAATAAAATATCCTTGAGTAATTTAAAGGATGGGTCGATTTATTCCTATTGGCAAGGGGGCAAAGGCGCAACGCTTACCATAAAATGTTCCGACGCTATCGGGGCGATATATATTTTATGGGACCGCGCCTCCGTATCTTTCACCATTCAGGCACCGAGCGGCAGTAATGTTTCTAAAAAAGGCGGGCAAGACGGTTTTTTAAACGAGTTCATTCCGCTGAAAGAGCCTGTGAATACCCTGACACTGACTTTTGATGAAGAAGCCGGATCGATTGACGATATCTATGTGTTCGGAACCGGAGACATTCCGGATTGGGTTCAGCAATGGCAGCCAATGCTCGAAAAAGCGGATATGCTTGTTCTTGTTGCACATGCGGACGATGAATTCCTTTGGATGGGCGGCACGCTTCCCGTTTACGCCGGTGAATATCACAAAAAAGTGCAGGTCGCTTATTTGGTTCATCACGGCAAAGTCCGCAACGAATATTTCCGCAATCATGAATTGCTTGACGGCTTGTGGCAGGCAGGCGTTACCAACTATCCGATGATTTCAGATTTTGAAGATTATTATACGCATGACATGAATGAAGAAATTAAGTTTCTCGGTGAAGACGCGGTTTTGAGGTTTTCCGTCACTCTTCTTCGCCGATTTAAACCTGATGTTGTGGTAACGCATGACATCAACGGTGAGTATGGTCACGGCGCACATAAATTATGTGCTTACGCCATACAAAAATCAATTTCTATGAGCGGCGACCCAACCGTTTATCCCGATATTGCCGAAAAATACGGAGTATGGAATATTAAAAAGTGTTACCTCCATCTCTATCCCGAAAACACTGTCACAATGGATTGGGATAAGCCTTTAGATGCTTTCGGAGGAAAAACCGGAATAGATGTTGCAAAACAGTGTTATCTGAAATATGAATCCCAGCTTGGCAGCGCATATCGGGTTAAAGGCAAGGGAAGTAAAAATGACTGCCGCAAATTCGGTTTGTATTATTCCGCTGTCGGGCCGGATATCAATAAAAATGACTTTTTTGAAAATATTGAATCAGTTATTCCGATGCCTACGAATACACAGGTCAAATGAAAATCAGCAAATACATAGGAGGTAGACAACGTGAGTAATGAAGCTATCACATCCGTCCAAAGCTCCGAAAAAACGGGCAATGAGGTTATATGCAAACGGCTCTGGCTCAAGGGCGACACACATATGCATACCTTTAACAGCGACGGAAAACTCAGCCCTCAGGAGCTTGTGAAAAGAGCGAAGAAAAGAGGACTTGACTGGATTATTATCACCGACCACAATAATAACACTGCGGGGAAGCTGCGTTTTGATGAAAGCGGGCTTACAGTTATACAGGGCATAGAGCTGACAAACAAACTTGGTCATATGAACTTTTGGGGCGTGGAAGCTCCGTTTGACGCTCCGTACGATTTCAACAGCTTTGAGGAATTCCTTCCGTTTGTCTCAACAGGGAAGGAACGCGGGGCGACAGTATCCGTGAACCATCCGACATGCAAAAAGTGCGGCTGGCATATGCCGCTGGAGGGCTTTCCGATTGACTGCGTTGAGGTCTGGAACGCTCCCATGCGAATAGACAACATGACAGCGATTGACTGGTGGCACGGTGAGCTTTTGAAGGGCAGGCGCATAAGCGCCGTGGGCGGCAGCGATTATCACAGAGACTATTATGTGACAAAGCTGATAGCTCTTCCAACGACTATTACCTTTGCTTGTTCCGATTCC
>CAZBHG010000060.1:0-8817 GCA_964491735.1 uncultured Eubacteriales bacterium | reverse complement strand
AGTGACGGACTGTTTTTGCTTGCTTGGTGTAACATATCTATTGTAATCCTACACAGTCAAGTGTAATTATAATTAATTTTATGTTTACAAAATAAACTAAATATGTTTTAATAGAGAGAAGAAATCGAATTTTGTATAAAGTGGGATTGTATTATGCTATATAAACTAATAGTCGACAGCTGCTGCGAATTAACGCAGAAGCTGAAAAGCGAGCCGCTCAACGCTGTTGCGGTGCCGCTTACAATGACGGTTGACGATGTTACCTTTGTTGATGATGAAAAACTTAATGTCGACGACTTTGTCGAAAAAATGAATAAATACGCCGGCAAAACCACATCATCCTGCCCCTCGCCGCATTCTTTTCTTGAACAATTTGAAGAGGACAAAACAAACTTTATTGTAACGCTTTCATCGCGGCTTTCAGGTTCCTTTTCCTCTGCAAATGCGGCAAAAATGCTGGCGCTTGAGGAGGGCAAGGATGTCCATGTTTTTGATTCAAAAAGTGCGTCGGCAGGAGAGCTGTTGATATCTCTGAAAATAAAAGAGCTTGTTGAAAATAAAATCGACAAAAACAATATTATTGATACGGTCGAAGATTTCATAACAGGCATGAAAACATTTTTTGTTCTTGACAATCTGGACAACCTGATTAAAAACGGCAGAATGTCCAAACTTGCTGTGAAACTGACGAATCTTCTCGGAATCAGACCGATACTTGGCTCTGACGGAAATGGTGAAATTGCGTATTTTTCAAAGGCAAGAGGTACGGTTGCGGCGATTGACCTGTTATGCAAAATGATAGGCGATCATTGCGGCTCTACAAGAGAAAAAATTCTGACAATCACCCACTGCAAAAATGAGACTCAGGCATTGAGACTCAAAAAAATGGCAGGGGAAATGTACGAATTCAGAGAGATTGTTATCGAAAAGACAAAGGGTTTGTCCAGCATGTATGCGAACAGCGGCGGAATAATCATCGCGTTTTAATAATAATCAGGCGTTAAAATGCCCGCCAAATTATTCAGCTTGAATTATTATGCTTAACTGTTAAAAAAGCTTTGTATATATTTGAATACTGGGAAATGAGGCATACAGTTGGCGAAGAATATCTTAATAGCCGGTGCCGGATATGGGGGACTGGCAGTTGCGGCTTTTCTTGCCCCCAAAGGATATAATGTTACAATACTTGAGCGCAGAAAAGAAGACTCATTCGGTGAGAACCGAACCGATTCTTTTGATATTTCTG
This sequence comes from uncultured Eubacteriales bacterium, assembly GCA_964491735.1. GTDB lineage: Bacteria > Bacillota > Clostridia > Oscillospirales > Acutalibacteraceae > JAAZFZ01. The sequence continues at coordinate 7,571 of CAZBHG010000060.1, read as the reverse complement.
TGCTTAGTGATGTCGGGCTGCCGTTTCCTCCGGCGGCTCAGATGAACCACTGTGATTATATGACCTTTATTAATCCCGGAAAAACTGTTCAGATTACTCCCAGGATAGATAAGCAAAGTCAAATGAAAATTATGAGTAGAGATTTGTACAAGCATTTGATTGACAATGCGGAAAAATGCGGGGCAAAATTGGTTTATGACACCAAAATTGTGGGGCCGGAGATTTCCGACAACAAGGTGATTGGTGTTGTTGCTGAAAAGAACGGAAAAAGGGTTAAATATTTTGCGGATTTGGTTATTGATGCCGCGGGATGTGATTCACGCGTTCGTTCGAAACTGCCTAAGGATTTTGGAATAGAGCGTGAGTTTACTCAGGGCCAAAAGTATTATGCATACAGAGCTCATTATGAGCGTAAAGGCAAAATGATGCCGGCAAATCCGTTTTGTGTGTATTTATATCATATGAACCGTAGCGGCATTGACTGGCTCTCAACCAAAGACGACTACGTTGACGTTCAGATTGGCGGGTTTGAACCTATAAAAGATGATGAGATTTCATTCGTGCTTTCAGACTTCAAATTTGATAATCCGCAGCTTGGCAAAGACATAATCGGGCGCTGCGAGCGGTTTGCCATCCCTGTGAGGCGTACGCTGTCGATTATGGTGGCTGACGGTTATGCAGCAATCGGTGACAGTGCGGGTATGACAAATCCTGTTCTTGGTTCCGGGGTAAACAATTCAATACTTGCAGGAAAAATCCTTGCCGAAACGGTCGCTGAAAACAAGGACGGCAAGTTTTCCGTCGGTGCTTTATGGAACTATCAGAGAAGATATTATTTAGATATAGGTTCAGAGATTGCGATACTTGACAGTGTCAGGCAATTTTTCAATGACATTGAGGGCAGGGACATCGACTTCCTTTTTGAAAGAAAAGTTGTCACACAGTATGAACTTGAAGATATATCAGAAGATAATTTTGCCAATGTTTCGTTATGGAATCTGTTCGGAAAAGCAATATTGTGCAGCGCACGGATGCCCTTGCTTATCAAGATGGTAAAAGCTATTAGAAAGGGAAAAGGGCTGGAGAGTGTTTCTCAAAAGATTCCGGAAAGGTATGACAGCAAAAAGGTTCAAAAATGGGCAAATAAATATATGAGCGGTTAAAACTAAGCCACCGGTACATCCGTGGCTTTTTTTATGCCTGCTGATTTTCAACCCGCGTTTTGCAAACGCGGGTTGTTCAGTGAACTTTATCTTATAAAATATGTGCTGGAAGCAATTAGGATCTGTGCGGTGAAATATGCGGTCAGGCATAGCCACGGCGCTTTTTTAGGTGAAATATGTGCAAACAACCTCAATGATAAAAGTGTATCTGAAATAACGAAAAATGCGGCGCCTAGTGTGAGGCAAAGCGCGGCGGGCAAGTTTGAAAAATCGGATGCAAGCATTGCGATTGAGAGCGAAACGGCTTTTACAAGCATCGTCACAATTGCTGCCGCATAGAACAAAATTGCGGGCAGCAGCTTTCCGGCATTGAACTTAATTCTATATCCCGCCAAAATCCCGATTACTAAAAGAGCGGCAATAGCGGCGATTTCAGAAATACTGAAGACCGCTCCCTGACCTTTCGTACAAAAGGCGATTATGTAAAAAATGTGACCTGACATAAAGCTCAGCAGACCGCAGATGAACCATACACCCTTCATGCTTATGCCCAGAAGAATGTCGCCGACTGCACCCAGAAAGGCTCCGATAAATATCAGCAGCGAAAACTGCGTGATGATTCCGTTTGCGAGGATGGCAGTTATGCAGACCAAAACGAAGCCAACTGCACACACGCTTTTGCCTATGAGATCACGGCAGCCCTTCTGCATGGACGGCAAAAACAGGTAAAACCCTGCAAAGCAGATTTCTGCTGCTACTGTGAAGCAAAAAATATATAACATACTAATCCTTCCCTGTAAGCCTTCCCTTGTGAACAGGCTCCATGATTTTGCATGCAATGCCTATGACCTTGGATGCAAGCTTTTCCGATTTTAATACTGACGCTATATTTCCCTTCAAGTCATTAAGAATATCTCCGACAGACTGGTGGGAGGATGGGTACATTCTGACCTTTTTGCCGTCAAATATAAATTTCATTGTGCGACAGCATACACCTTCGGCAAATCTTACCAGCACAGTGAGCGTGTTTTTATCCTCCCATGAGGCACTCGAATATGCAGTGTAGTTTTTGCCAGCAAGTTTAATGGGGGATATTCGGTAGTCACCTTCAAGTCCGCAGCTGATGGTGTTTGCTTCGTCACCTTCAACCCAGGAGAGATCGACATAATCGTCAAAGAAACGGAAACATACTTTGTTTATGTTTCCCGCCCTGTCCTTTGTCATAAATGTTTCGGCATGGGGCAGGACACTCATCGGAAAACCGATTAAATTAATGAAATGCTTTTTTCTAAAGTTAATTGTTCTGCCGTTTATGTCATTTTCAATTATGTTTCTTGGCTTTTTAGGGAGGGTAGGGTAGCCCTCTTTTGAAATCAAATCAAGAAGCTCCTTGTTGGGCGGGCAATCATTATCTTCATCAATAAATGCGGAGGGGAAGCAATTAAAGATGCAGGTATGGGTGCTGAAGGATACCTCGCCGCCGACAAGCACAACAACTGCGTCGTAATCCTTGAAAAACTCAACGACCTGCCCGAAAATGCCGTCAAATCTGTAAGGACCGTTTTCATCCTTCCTTCTCCAAACGCCGTATCCGTATGCTGCGGTATGGTTATGCGTAACCTGAGCGTGAGGTCCTTTATGGTTTTTCAGCGATTCCTTTATCCAATCGCTCGGTATGATGCTTTTGTCGTCATAATATCCGTCGTTCAGGTAGCAGAGACCAATCTTAGCAAGGTCGTCACATGACAGAAACAGACCCCATCCGCCTGATTCGATGCCTCTCTGGTCGGTTTCCCAAAACGGAACCTCAATATTTAACGGCTCAAATAATCTTGGCGTCAGAAATTCAACGACTGTCATTCCCGTTGCTTTTTGCAGCATTGCCGCCGCCATATAAAAGCAGTCGTTTATGTATTCAAATTTGTCACCCGGCTCAAAGTTCTGCTTTGAGTCCATGAACAGTTTTATCCAGTCAGCCTTGGTTCTGTTTGCCAGAACGGAAACGGTTCTGCCTGCCGTCAGAGAAATCAGATGCTCCAGCGTGACTTTATCAAAATCATCTTTAATTTTTTTGGGGGCAAGGTCGGGGAAATAGTCGACAACCCTGTCGCTCAGGCTCATTAAGCCTTCATTCACCGCAAAACCTACTGCGATTGAGGTTATACTTTTGCTAATCGAATACATTGCATGGGGAATATCAGCGGCATAGGGCTTTCTGTACCACTCAGCGGCAATTTTTCCGTGCCTTACCACCATGAAACCGTGATATTCGGTTTTCTGAAAGTCGTTAATAAGCTTAATAAGCTTCTCGGAAGATATACCGACCGATTCCGGTGTCTTTGCTCTTTCCAGCACTTTTGCAGATATCATTTTATTTACCTCATTAAATCAATTTGAAAAGTTTTATTGTCAAAATTGTACCAAAATATGGATTAAAATACAATATGTATTAAAATATATTGAGCAGTATTTTGCAAAATTATCCAATAATTATGATTCAAAATGCGGCAATTTATGATATAATCGTATCAATGTATTTTCAAAAATTAAGAGCAAAAAGCAAAGGGGAGTATTTTATGAATGATGTAATAATTATCGGCAGCGGCCCGGCGGGAGTATCGGCGGCACTTTATACGATTCGCGCAGGCTTTAAGACCGTAATTATTTCCAAGGATTTCGGTTCACTCGAAAAAGCAGAAAAAATTGAAAACTATTACGGCTTTTCTTCCCCCATGTCGGGTATTGAACTTGCTAAAGCAGGTATTGCACAGGCGCAGAGCCTCGGCGTCGAGATGATAAACGATGAGGTCGTCGGCATCGGATGGAATGACGGATTTATTGTCAACACAACACAGGGCGCGCACATGGCGGACTGCCTTGTCATTGCAACAGGTTCATCACGTTCCGCGCCTAAAATTGAAAGGCTTAAAGAATTCGAGGGCAGGGGAGTCAGTTATTGCGCTGTCTGCGACGCTTTTTTTTACAGAGGAAAAGATGTTGCCATACTCGGCAGCGGCGAATACGCGCTGCATGAGGCGGGAGAGCTTTTGGGAATCGTCAAATCTGTCACATTGCTGACAAACGGAACACAGCCGGATGTCAAAATGCCCGATAATGTTCAGATTAACACAAAAGCAATTGCCCGTTTTGAGGGTGATGAAAAACTGAATGCTGTCAGGTTTACTGACGGAAGTGAATTGAAAATTGACGGAATATTCGTTGCGTACGGCGTTGCGGGCAGTGGGGATCTTGCAAAAAAAATCGGCGCCGTGACCGAAAATAACAAAATATCGGTTGACGAAAACATGGCGACGAATATACCCGGCCTTTTTGCCGCAGGCGACTGCACAGGAGGAATGCTTCAGGTTGCAAAGGCAGTTTATGAGGGAGCAATGGCAGGAGCGCAGGCAATAAAATATTTAAGAGAACTCAAAAAGAAATAGATAATGATTATGATTGCGAAATCAGGTGCTTTATTTCTTTAAGCGAAGGCATAGAGCGGAGAGCTCCCTTTTTCGTTGTGACGAGGGACGCGGCGGCATTTGCAAAGGTGAGCATCTGCGAAAGCTCGGATTCGGTCAGGTTTTCCGCTTCCTTATCTGACAGATAGCTGAGGCAGCAGCCGAAAAAAGTGTCTCCCGCGCCGGTTGTGTCAATTGTTTTAACATTTAAAAAAGTCGGTCTTTCAGCTTTATACCGGCGGTTATATGCGGCGCTTCCGTTTTTGCCGAAGGTTACAAGTATGAGCCGGATATCATACCTGTCAAAGAGCATTGCAACCCCGTCGTCTGCATTCTCACAGCCTGTTATGATTTTCAGCTCGCCGTCCTCAACCTTTAAAATATCGCAGACAGAGCAGCCGTATTTCATCTGTTCAACCGCACTGTCGAAACTGCTCCACAGCGGCGGGCGAAGGTTCGGGTCAAAGGAAATCAAAGCTCCGTTTTGCTTTGCGATGCCGATTGCGTATTTTGTGGCATCACGGACTCCCTCGTGCGTCATGGACAGAGTACCGAAATGAAAAACCGAAGTGTTTAATAAAAGCTCTTTCAGAACTTCGCTCTGTTTCAACATCATGTCCGCTCCGGGGTTGCGGCAGAACGAAAAACTTCTGTCACCGTCCTTGTCAGTCGTCACAAAGGCAAGCGTCGTGTTGACGCTTTCATCATTGACCAGCCCGGTGTCATCAATACCAAGTTCAACAATCGCATTTCTCAGCATTTTTCCGAAAGCGTCGCTGCCGACCTTGCCGATAAATGCTGTTTTTTTGCCGAGCTTTGAAAGCATTGAGAGCACATTGCACGGCGCGCCGCCGGGATTAGCCTCAAAAATCGGGTTTCCCTGCTCGCTCAGACCGTTCTGAGTAAAATCTATAAGCAGCTCGCCCAGTGCAACAACATCATATTTCATAACATTTTTCCTTTTTTTTTCAAAATGATAATGAGTTTCAGTGGTATAATATAAAAATTGTTGACAAATATTTACATTTTATTGTTGACAAACAAATCAAACTGATTAGTATTATATTTGTAATTTTTTCAAACGGAGGGTTATTATGAGTTTAATACTTGCGCGGATAGTCAGCATGATTCTTGCCGCAATGCTTTCAGTAAGCTCCGCCTTTGCTCCGGTGACTGCTGTTTTGCAATCTACAGGCACTTCAGCTGCAGCCGTTCAGGAGGAAAGGGTCAACGACTATCCTTTTGTTATGGTTCACGGGTTTGCGGGATGGGGCTCATATGAATTCTATGACAAATATTTTCCTTATTGGGGCATGGGAACAAGAGATTTGTTTGATTACCTTGATGGGCAGGGCTTTGAATGTTATGCCGCATCCGTTAATCCCTACTCAAGCGCGTGGGACAGAGCCTGCGAGCTATATGCCCAGCTGACGGGAACGGTTGTTGACTACGGTGAAGCGCATTCGAAAAAATTCGGGCATGACCGCTACGGCACAAGCTATGTGGGCAAAGCTCTAATTGATAACTGGGATGAGGTCAGCAAAATCAATCTTGTCGGTCACAGCTTCGGCGGGACGACCTGCAGGCTATTGATAGATTTGCTTGCTGACGGCAGTGATGAAGAAAAAAGCGTTACTCCCGAGGGCGAGCTTTCGGGGCTTTTCAAAGGCGGAATGAGTGATTGGGTCTACAGCCTGACTACTCTTGCCGCGCCTCATAACGGCACAACAGCAATTGGTTACCTCGAAAACGGAGAGTTTCAGGATGTCGCATTCTACGACATGTCTATCAACGGCGCAGAGCAGCTCAATGAAAACATAGAAATTCAAAAGGATATATATTATTTTTCATATCCGGGCTGCAAAACGGAGCTTGACGAAAGCACAGGAAATCAGGTTCCTCAAAGCAATATGGTATTTATGTATAAAATTACCTCAAAATATATGGGTGATAAAGCGCTTAACGCGGAAAGGTCGGGCGGAAGGCTTGACGATTCATGGCTCCAAAATGACGGCATGGTGAATACCATCTCGGCAACAGCTCCGTTTGATGAACTGTCTGTCACATTCGATGCCGGGAACATTCAAAAAGGCACTTGGAACGTCATGCCAACGCAGAATTATGACCACCTTTCATTTACGGGCAGCTTTTTCAACATGGACAGCGATGCTATAAAAGGGTTCTATCTTGAATTTCTTTCAATTGTCGGTTCAGTATGATATTTATTCAATTCAGTTTAAGCGGCGGGAGAGAACTCCCGCCATTTTTTCTTTTTGCTGCTGCGGCTTCCTTCCAATAGAAAACCCATACAGACTGATGCCTGTATGGGTGATATTGATTAGACTATTTGGCAAAATCAATTGCTCTGTTTTCTCTAATAATGTGTACCTTTATCTGACCCGGATATTCAAGCTCTTCTTCAATTTTCTTTGCAACATCTCTTGCAACAAGAACCATCTGGTCGTCGTTTACCATATCAGGTTTAACCATTATACGGACTTCACGCCCTGCCTGAATTGCATATGAGCGCTCAACGCCTTCAAACGATGTTGCGATTTCTTCAAGCTTCTCCAAACGCTTAATGTAACTCTGAACATTTTCTCTGCGGGCACCGGGACGCGCCGCGGAGATAGCGTCAGCTGCCTGAATAAGGCAGGCTGTAACTGTCTTTGCTTCAACATCTCCATGATGAGCCTGAATTGCGTGAATGACCTGCTCAGTCTCTTTATATTTCTTCGCAAAATCAACACCTAAAGCGACGTGTGAGCCTTCAACTTCATGGTCAAGCGCCTTGCCGATATCGTGCAAAAGCCCTGCTCTCTTGGCAAGCTTTACATCGGTGCCAAGCTCCGCTGCCATAAGACCGGCAATGAAGGAAACCTCCAACGAGTGATTTAGAACATTCTGCCCATAGCTTGTGCGGTATTTCAGCTTGCCCAGAAGCTTG
>CAZBHG010000059.1:8123-8835 GCA_964491735.1 uncultured Eubacteriales bacterium | reverse complement strand
CTATTAAATTGATAATTTTTCAATGGAAAGACGGTTGATTTTTCGAAACAAAATCAACCAATGCGATACTTGATGGCTTTGCATCATTAAAATATTTATTCAGGGAGTTTACATTTTTATTCGATAATGGTATAATCGCGGCAAGGAGATTTTTCCAAACATGAGGAGGAGTAAAAATGTCATTTTTTTTACGGATGATTTCTGCTGTTATCTCTCTTTCGCTTTCAATAGCAATAGCGTTCGGCGTTGATGTCAACAGTGGTATAACAGAGCCTGAAATGCCGAAAGATGCGGCTCCCGCAGAGGTTGTTGAGTATTATAACAACCTTGTCAATACCACAAAAACAAAGAAATATATAATTATCAGTGAGACTTTTTCACACTCTGTTGACGCTGAGCCTGTTCCCGGCAGCCCTGAAAGCGCATTGCTTGCGGATATAGAAACAGAGCTTGAAGGCTATAACTGTGATTCAGAGACGATATTCACAGATGAGCTTTTTTGCTCAGGCACCAGTGTTTCAACAAAATATAACATTTACAGTGTAATACCTCCGTCATATCTCTATTCAGACGATGTTTTGAGTGCAGATATTGAAGAAAACGGTCAGGATTATTTGCTGACAATTGTCCTCCGGCCTGAGACAGATTCGGCAGAAAATCCCGCTGTTTTTACCCCAAGATGTACGTTTGATACTCCGGTGAGCAATATCAC
>CAZBHG010000059.1:0-8113 GCA_964491735.1 uncultured Eubacteriales bacterium | reverse complement strand
CAATAATGGCTCAAATGAAAATTACGGCGGACGCGGATTTAATCTATCCCGCAACAAAAATCACCGCGGCAATCGGCACTGACGGCGTTTTAAAAGAGCTTGTCACAGAATTAAGCTTTGACGGAACAGTTGCGGTCAATGCATATTCGGACGCACAAGAGGCTTCATTCACCGGAGCTTACACAATAAGCGGCTGTGATACCCTTGCCCTGACATTCAGCTATGATTTTTAAAGTGTAAATTTAGCAATTCCGAGCGAATTTCAACGGATAATATCACAGCGCGATTAACTGGTTTATTCAAAACGGCAGGATACGTTCCTGCCGTTTTTTTTAGTCTTCCCAATAATTTCCATATCAGCCTTGATTATTTTTCCTTTTCTGGTACAATCTGAGAGAGGGGGGATAATCATGACATTTAAAAAATTTTTTGCATGCCTTATTGCTCTTTTCCAATGGCTAAGCGTGACCCTTGGGGTGACGCCATATGAAACACAGGTCAATTACGGGGGAACGGAATATGTCGGGCAAACCGTAACAAACTGGCTTACTCTTATTGAAAACGGCGCAAGCGGCTATAGAATTATTGTCGGCGAAAGCTGTGAAGCGGCTGAGACAATGGCGGCAAACGAGCTTCAGAGCTTTTTGAAGCAGATAAGCGGGGCAACTCTGCCGATAGTTAATGACAGCGCACCGCACAGTCAGCTTGAAATAGTCGTCGGGAAAACGAACAGGGAAAACCTGAACCTTTACACTGTTGACCGTAATAGTTTGGGAGACGAGGGCTTTGTCCTCAAAACCGCGGGCAGTACGCTCGTCATAGCGGGCGGCACGGCAAGGGGGACGCTCTACGGTGCATATACCTTCCTTGAGGAGCAGCTCGGCTGCCGCTGGTATACGCCGACGCTTTCATATATTCCGCAAAACACCACAGTTAAGATTAACGCCGACCTCAATGACACGCAGACGCCGGATTTTGAAATCCGCAGGAACTGCACTATCGGCGCAACCTCTCAATATAACGCAATCAAAAAGATCAACACGCTCATATATGAAAACAAACCTGAATACGGTGGGAGCAACTGCTATGTCATGTGGGATGTCACAATGACAAAGCTTGTACCGGATTCGCTTTTTGAAACTCATCCCGAATACTTCGCCTATGATGCGGATACCGGTGTGCGCTCGACCACCCACGTCTGCATGTCAAGCGAAGGCGCTCTGCAGGAAGCAATTGTAAACGCAAGGGCCTACATTCTAAATAATACAACAGGGGCAAAGCACCTGCATATCGGTCAGAAGGATAATGAGGACTACTGCAAATGTGAAAATTGCATGGCGCTCTATGAAAAATACGGCAGTGTCAGCGCTGCGACAATAATTTTCACAAACAAGCTTGCCGAGTCTCTTGAGGACGAATTTCCCGATATTTACTTCACATTCTATGCATATAATGAGACAAGGCACGCGCCGGCAGACACATCCCTTACCTGCGACGATAACGTCATCCCCGTCATCTGCGGCAGTCACCAGGCATGCCACAGCCACCCGTATTATGAGTGCGGTCAGGAGGACGGCAACGAGAGCTTTGAATACACATTTTCTGAGCACGAAACAACCTTTGCTAATGATTTAACAACATGGACAAAGATTGCAAAACGTACGTATATTTATGAATACACAATAAATTTCCTCAACACCCAGCAGTTCTTTTCAAACTTCGCCACAATGCAGCCGGATGCCGCATGGATGAAATCGCTCGGTGTCACGGGCTACACCTATAACTGCGGTGACGGCCACCCGGCGGCATTCAACGAGCTGCGCAATTACCTGCTGTGCAAGGTTATGTGGGATACGGACTGTGACATTGAGTATCATATGAAGGACTTTTTGAAGGCGTATTACGGTGAGGCGGCGGCAGAATATATTAAGGAATATATCGACATTTCAACCGCAAAAATTGCCGCGACTGACCATGCCTTCGATTTTGACTGGCACTATCAGACCTGCTTTTTCACCGCAAAAGAGGTCAAGAAGATAAATGAGCTGTGGGAAAATGCACTTGCTGCTAATGTCACAGATACGCAGCTTTACAACATCGAAATCGCTGAAATTTCATGGCGTTACTACAAGGCAAACCTTCTCATGGGTGAATTCAACCCGCTCAATCTATTCAGATGTAAGGAACACGAAAAACTTTATGATGACATGGTATCTCACGGAATAACAGAGGTTACGTGCGTTGGAGGGGCTTTGCCGCCAAAGGACGAAATTAATTTCTTATCAAGGCCAATGAGCTGGAGATAGAAAAGAAATATAAATTCTGGAATCAAGGTTTCGCGCTGATTCCGATTGGAGGATTATAATTTGGCAGTAATTGAGACTAAGGGATTGACTAAAAATTACGGCAAGTCCCGCGGCATAACCGACCTGAATTTATCCGTCGATGAGGGTGACATTTTTGGCTTTATCGGGCCAAACGGCGCGGGCAAGAGTACAACTATCCGCACAATTCTGGGGCTTATCAGCCCGACCTCGGGCAGCGCCGAAATATTCGGCAGAGACTGTGTCAGATACAAAACCGAAAACCTTGCTGATATCGGCTACATGCCGTCGGAAGCTATGTTTTACAGCGGCATGAAAGTGAGCGAGGTTATTGAGTTTTCAGCAAGGCTGCATAAAAAGGACTGCTCAGAGCAGGCGAAGGAGCTTTGCGACAGATTTTCGGTCGATACAAAAAAGAAGGTTGAGGAACTGTCACTTGGCAACCGCCGCAAGGTCAGCATTGTCTGCGCCATGCAGCATGAGCCGCTGCTTTATATTCTCGATGAGCCGACAAGCGGACTTGACCCTCTGATGCAAAAAGAGTTTTTTACTCTCCTGCACGAACGTAACAGGACGGGTGCGACAGTGTTTTTATCCTCCCATGTGCTTTCGGAAATTCAGCGATACTGCAAACATGCGGGAATTGTGCGTGAAGGCAAGCTGATAAAGGTCGACACTGTCGATGAACTGACAAAAAGCAGCGCAAAACGTGTTGTGCTGCACGGGGTCGATAATATTCCGGCAATCGAAGGCATGCTGGATATGTCAAGAGACGAAGACCACATCAGCTTCCTTTATAACGGGAAAATACCCGAGCTGATTTCCGCACTCAACGGGCTGCCGGTCACTGACATGACCGTTTCGGAGCCTGACCTTGAGGAAATATTCCTGCACTTCTATGGGGGTGAGGCGAAATGACAATTATCAAACACGAGCTGAAAGAAAATATTAAATCACTGATAGTCTGGAGCACAATAATCGGCGGCATGATTATTATGTTCATGCTGATGTTCCCCGCGTTCAAAGACCAGATGGAAGACATGGTCAAAATGTATGCAAATCTGGGAAGCTTTTCGGCGGCCTTCGGCATTAACAGAATAAGCTTCGCAACGGCACTCGGCTTTTACGGCATTGAGGCGGGCACAATCTTTTCGCTTGGCGGGGCATTGTTTGCCGCACTGACAGGTTCAGCCGCACTTTCAAAAGAAGAAGACAAACACACCGCCGAGTTTTTGCTGACGCATCCTATCAGCCGCGCGCAGGCTGTTTTCAATAAGCTTGTTTTCGTGGTGCTTCAGGTGCTGCTCATAAATCTTGTCTGCTTTGCCTGCGGGCTGCTTTCTTTTGCCATAATCGGCGAAACCGCCGAAACAAAAAATCTCCTTCTTTATCATGCGGCTCAGCTTATTATGCAGCTTGAAATTGCATGCATCTGCTTTTGCGTTTCCGCTTTTCAGAAGAAGTCGAATACCGGGCTCGGGCTTGGCTTTGCATCAGTTCTCTATTTTATCGGCCTGCTCGTCAATGCCAGCGAAAAAGCGGAAAAGTTAAAGTATATCACGCCGTTCCAGTATTCCGACGCTACGCTGATATTTTCCGAGGGCAAGCTCGACGGTCTGCTTATCGGAATCGGGTGCGCCATAGCCGCAGTGTGTATTATTTTGGCTTTCATACGCTACTGCAAGAAGGATATTGCGGCATAAAAATCTGTATACTCTTAATTTAAGCTATGAATTTTAACTTTATTTTAGGGACTATTTTTTTGTAATATTTTATAATAAAACTTTACAATTTTTTTCCTACAGTATATAATAGTAACATTGCTCAAATCATTAAATATATAGGAGGAACCAAAATGTCTTACATCAAGCAAATTTTATCCGTTATTATCTCACTTGCACTTTCGCTTGTAACAGCGGTAGGCATCAATGTCAACAGCGATGTCACTGAGCCTGCAATTCCTGCAACCGATGCATCAAAGGTAGAGTACGTTCAGTATTACAACGCCCTCCTTGATGCTACAAAAGAGAAGAACTTTGTAAAAATCACCGAGATTGATACTTTTGCTTTCGATGACCCAATCTTTATGGGCGACAACACAGATCAGGCGGCGTACGATTTCCAGCGCGTTATGTTTTCATTCAGGTGCGAAAACAAAGCAAGGGTTCAGGATGAGCTTTTCTGCAGAGGCACCGGAATCAATTCGGAGCTTTACATTGAAGAGGTTATTCCGCCTTCATCGCTTGATTCAAACGGTGTTACTAGCGCAACACTTGAAGCATCCGGTTCAGATTATGTGCTCACAATAACCCTTGCTCCCGAGACTGATTCAACCAATAATCCATCTGTTTACACAGCACAGTGCGCATTTTTGCCCTTCGGCACAGCATTTGCAGATGCAGGGCTTTCAACGACAAAAGCACTCCTTTTTACAACCGAACTCGTTGCGGTTATCGGTTCTGACGGCGTTTTAAAAACACTTTCAACCGAGGTTGCGTTCCTTGGCTCAATCAGCCTTGATCGTACCGATAGTGCTTCAACAACATACTTATTGAACGGCACATCAACTTCAAACTTCACACTCGGCTACGATTTCTAAACACAATATTTTTTAGTTTTACAGTGAAAATGCAGAGTGGCAGTTGCATAAAAGCAGCTGCCACTAATTTTTTTATTCAATTATCCTGTCTTCCGTTACTCAGCCGCAGTCAGCGGCACGGAAAATTCATAGCAGGAATACCATTTTGACGTTGCAAAATTTCTTGCCCTGATAACGACCTCATTCTGATATACCTCTAACTGAAAGCCCATCCCGCCCCACGGTACACCGTAACGGTTCACCAAAAAGTAGGTCGGCAGATTTATGTATGTTACGCCGTTTGTCGTCTCAACACAGGAAAAACCGAACACCGCCTTCGTAAGCTCTCCGTTGATGCCCGCATGCAGATGCCCGCTTATGAAGAAAACATTTTCGTATTTTTCAAGAACAGCGCGAAGCTGATTGCTGAATTCTGTTTCGATACTGCCGTCCTCCCAAATAATCTCCTGACCGTTGACTCCCTCAATCGGCCAATGGCAGATTACAAACGCCGGCTTGCCCTCCGAGGTCGCTCTCGCCAGCTCCGTGTCAAGAAAGCTGAGCTGGTCTTCGTATATATCGGGGCTATCCCAGCTGTCGTCGCTCTGGTCGCTCAAAACTATGAACGTATACCCCTTTACGTCTGTGCTGTAATAAATATTATTTATATCGGAGCCAGTATAATCGTTATAGTATTTAATAAGCCTTTGCCTTGCCTCCTCATGGGTTATGTCCTCAACATGGCCGATGTCGTGATTTCCCGGAGCTATCACCCATTTTTCGGCGGTGCAGTGGTCCTTGAATATTTCATAAAATGCTTCCAGTGATTTCTCATCGCCGTAGTTTGTAAGATCGCCTGATACCACAACGGCGTCTGCCGCCGGGGACGAGCTTGCAATGTCATCCAGGGCGTCGGCGAGCATATACCTGCCGATAAGCTCGCGGTAATCGAGATGGGTGTCGGATATAATGCTGACATTCAGCAGGACATCGTCTCCCTTAGGTGTAAATTCCACACTCGGACTCAAAAGCAACAACAGCGATGTCACAAGAGAAATAATTTTCTGAATGATTGCCATTTATCTCACCCTCCATGCCCACTTTTTCTTTATTTGTACCAATTGGCGGGAATCATTTCTTTTTCAGATTCCAAAAGCTCTTTTATTATGTTATCTGCGTCCGAAACAGAGCAAATCAAGGGGTCGGTCATCATTGCTCGCCTTAAAAGGTCATAGCTCCCCGTTGCAACAGCGGCTGCCGTCAGTTCATGCGCGTCAAGCACAATTTCCTCCATTCCCCTGATGCCCCTTGGCATTTCTCCGACTTTAACAGGTTTCGGCCCGTTAATATCAATGTCGCAGAGCAGCTCCAGATACGCGTCATCATTCATGTTGGAAACCGCACCGCCGTTGAAGGTGTTGATATAATACTGCTTGCCTAAACCGGCAATCATATTTTCAATAATATCGGTGGCATGGTCCGGCGCGAAGGTTGTCATGTATTCCGATATAGGAGTTTCACCGGAAATGAAGCTGTCAACCTGTTCAAACATTGCCTTGTGACGTTCATAGCGCGGCGCTGTTTTCCAGATGCTCAGAGCCGGAATGCTGTCGGTACTGACATTTTTACCCTGCCAAAATCTGACATACTCCTTTGTATGCCCGCCGACGGTCGGAATACAGCCGAAAATTTTGTAAAGCTCACCGACATAGGTTTCATTATTGGCTCCCTCTTCATTTTGAGAGGCTGCAAGCCTGATGGTTTCCGCAATGTCGGGCATAACATTTTTTCCTTTATACTCCGCTTTTATCATCCATGTAAAATGATTTACTCCGGCAATTCTAAGTTCAAAATCCTTATCTGTTTCATCCGTATATTCGCTTATTTCGCTTATTATTCCGGCTTTGATGGCATAATTGATTTTATTGTGAGGCATGTATTGAGAGTCGCACAGCGCGAAGCTCTTTAAATTGGGCGCAAATCTTTTTAACGCAATTCCGTGTACAGTGGTCGGGTTTATGTAGTTTATCACCCATGCATCAGGACATAATTCTTCAATATCCTTTGCACATTGAAGAATTACGGGAAGCTCCCTCATTGCGCGGAATATGCCGCCCGGGCCAATCGTATCGCCGGAACACATGCGAACACCGTACTTTTCACTTATCCCGCAGTCAATCCCTCTGTAATATGCGGATTTTTCGGCAAAGGTCAGTATGACAAAATCAGCACCCTTGAGAACATCCCTGCGGTTTGTTGAGCCTTCAATTTTCAGCTTTACGCCTTCAGACTCCGCGACCATTTTTGCGAGAGTAACCATTTTGTTTAGTACGGTTTCATTTATATCCACTAAAGCTAGCGTACCGCAGTTCAAATGCACGGAATGAACCATCTGCCAAATTGATTTCCTGCCGAAAAACAGGCTCCCCGCACCAATTATAACGACCTTAGGATAATTCATTTTAAATTCCTCTTTTCAATTCAACCATGCTGCCCGCAAAAAAAATGCCGAATGATAATTCTGATTGGATGTCACATGCCAACTATACTTTAATTATGCCGGATTGTCAATTGCTTTCTGACCGAAAACTGTGACTGATGTTAAAAAATAACCGAGCCTTTGCAGCGTATATCATTGGAGCCGGAGCCTATCAGTATTCTGAACTCTCCCGGCTCTACAACCCAGCTGTAACCCGCATTCATAAGCTTGAATGAATCAAAGCCGAGCCTGAATTCAACCCTTCCGCTCTCGCCCGCTTTTAAAGAGATGCGGCTGAAGCCCTTGAGGAGCATGGGCGGGGTGACGACTGTACTTTCGACATCGTCAATATAAAGCTGAACAATCTCGTCGCCGTCCATGCTGCCGTTGTTTTTAACGGTTACACTGACATTCACGTCATAACCGACTGACTTTTCAATCTGCAGGTCGGAATATTCAAAGCTTGTGTATGAAAGACCGAAGCCGAAGGGATAGAGCGCCGCCTTAGACCCTTCAAGAAAAAATTCTTCTCCGCCCGGCAGCATTGAATAGTAGCATGGGATTCTCGTTGAGCTTCTCGGCAGTGAAATCGGGAGCCTGCCGGAGGGGTTTATTTTGCCCAGCAGCGCTTCGGTAATTGCCTTTGCGCCAAGTTCGCCGCCGAAAAAAGCCATCAGCACGGCGTCACAGCACTCGCTTTCGACCGAAATGTCGAGCGGTTTGCCGTTTTCG
>CAZBHG010000058.1:0-9022 GCA_964491735.1 uncultured Eubacteriales bacterium | reverse complement strand
TTTTGGCAAAAACTCTTGACAGACCGCTTTCAAAAAACCAGCTTAACGTCGTTATGCAGGAGCACGGTCTGGCGAACTACTTTGAGGTCAATCAGGCTTTAAGCGAGCTTTTTAATAGCGGAAATATCACAACGGAGCTTCACGGGGACGAGGAATTATTATATCTCACAGAAGAAGCGTCAAAATCCGTGCAGACTCTTGAGAACGACTTGCCAAAGAGCGTCAGGGAGAAGGCTCTTAATTCTGCCGTTAAACTTCTGACCATAGAACGCAGGGAAAGAGAAAACAAAATTGAGGTTGAGCCGGTTGAAAACGGCTACAATGTCACCTTCACTCTGTCCGAAAAGGGCGATTTGCTCATGCGTTTGACTATATTTGCTGCAGATTTTGAGCAGGTTGAAACAATCCGTAAAGGGTTTTTGGACGATCCGGTTCGTCTTTATTCGGGGATTATCGCCGCGCTGACAGCTTAATGTATTTTTGAGCCTTTTTTGCAATTATCTGAAAAATATGAGGTGAGTATATGTCAAAATATGCAATCGGTGTTGACTACGGCACATTGTCCGGCAGAGCATTGCTTGTAAATGTTGAAACGGGCGAGGAGCTTGCAACGGCGGTATTGGACTATCCGCACGGCGTTATGGATGAAAAACTGCCTTGCGGAAAAAAGCTTGGGCATGACTGGGCATTGCAGCATCCTCAGGATTATGTGGATGTTCTGACTTTTACCATACCCGAGGTTTTGTCAGTAAGCGGTGTTGACCCGGCGGACGTTATCGGTGTCGGCATTGATTTCACGGCATGCACCGTTTTGCCGACTTTGAAGGACGGTACTCCCCTATGCTTTCTTGATGAATATAATTCGGAGCCTCATGCCTACGTCAAGCTTTGGAAGCATCATGCGGCGCAAAGCTATGCAAACAAGATAAACGACATTGCCGCCGAACGTGGTGAGGAGTGGCTTGACTATTACGGCGGAAAGATTTCATCCGAATGGGCCGTACCTAAGCTCTGGCAGGTTCTGGACGAGGCCCCGGAAATATATAAAAAGGCTGATGCCTTCATTGAAGCGGCAGACTGGATTGTTTGGCAGCTCTGCGGCAGTGAAACTCGCAATTCCTGCTGTGCGGGCTACAAAGGAATGTGGAACAAAACAAAGGGCTTCCCATCAAACGATTTTTTCAAAGCTCTTGATTCGAAACTTGAAAACGTAATTGATGAAAAATTTTCAAGAAAGATTTCACCTCTCGGTGATAAAGCGGGAGAAATAACCGCTGAAATGGCGGCAAAAACAGGGCTGAAGGCCGGAACTGCCGTCGCCGTGGCGATAATTGACGCCCATGTTTTTGTGCCTGCAGTCGGCATAACAACACCCGGCAAAATGCTTGCTATTCTCGGTACATCAACCTGCCATATGCTCCTTGGCAATGAGGAGAAAAAGGTCAGGGGTATGTGCGGAGTTGTCGCGGACGGTATTCTCCCCGGTCTTTATGCTTATGAGGCGGGTCAGTGCTGTGTGGGCGACCATTTTCAGTGGTTTATTGACAATTGCCTGCCGAAAAGCTATTATGACGATGCCGCCCAAAAGGGCATAAACATACATAAATATCTACGTGAGAAGGCTCAGGTCCAGAAGCCCGGAGAGAGCGGGCTAATCGCACTTGACTGGTGGAACGGCAACCGTTCCGTGCTTGTCGACGCTGACCTTACAGGTATGCTTCTCGGCATGACTCTTCAGACAAAGCCGGAAGAAATTTACAGGGCATTGATTGAAGCGACAGCATACGGCACAAGGATGATTATTGAAACCTTCCGTGAATACGGGGTTACAGTTGACGGTTTTTATGCCGCAGGCGGTATTTCTCAGAAGGACCCGATGACAATGCAGATTTATGCGGATGTTATCAATATGCCAATCAAAATTGCCGGCTCCGAACAGGCAGGCGCATTAGGCTCTGCTATATACGGGGCAGTCGCGGCAGGCAAGTCAAACGGCGGGTATGACGATTTGTTTGAGGCGGCAGGTATCATGGGCAAGGTTAAGGATACAGTATATTATCCGGTTGAAGAAAACGCAAAAATCTATAATAAGCTTTTTGAGGAGTATAAAATCCTGCATGACTATTTCGGCCGCGGTGATAATGACGTCATGAAAAGACTAAAAAAATTAAGAACGATATAAAATATTAATAATTGCGTTCAATTTGCAAATAAATAATTGTATAGACAAAAGGAAGGTTACAGTCCAGATATGCTTGAAGAATTAAAAAAGTCTGTTTGCGCAGCAAACAAACAGCTTGTAGAATTCAACCTTGTTAAGTTCACATGGGGAAATGTTTCGGGTATTGACAGAAGAAAAGGGCTAATAGTAATAAAGCCTTCAGGTGTGTCATTTGACAAGCTGACACCTGAAGACATGGTCGTTCTGAATCTTGACGGCAAAAAGGTCGAGGGCAGATATAATCCGGTGACAGACTCACCCACACATGTCGTGCTTTACAACAGCTTCCCGAATATCGGCGGTATTGTTCACGCACATTCCCACTGGGCAACAGTCTGGGCGCAGGCGGGGCGAAGCATACCGTGCTACGGCACAACTCATGCTGACCTTGCGCTCGGTGAAATACCCTGCACCAAGCAGCTTTCCAGGCCTCAGATAAGAACAAACTATGAGGAATTTACGGGCAAAATGATTACCCAATGCTTCAATGAAATAAATATGAGTGCAAACGATATCCCCGCTGTACTTGTCCGTTCACACGGGGCGTATACATGGGGAAAGGACTGCTTTGAGGCTGTTAAAAATGCAGTAGTTCTCGATGAGGTCGCAGAGCTTGCGTGGGAAACCGAACGTCTGGGGGTTGAGCAGCCGATTGACCTTTCTCTGATGGAAAAGCATTATCACAGAAATCATATAACGGATTCATAATAAAGCTGTGAGTCTTTTATCGGTTGGCAGGAAAAAGAGACTACAGTGTCACTCCGTCCTTGAAAATTGCAATTTCCCTGTAACCATTCAATTCATTTTTTGCAAGCTTCCGCCCGCTTGCTACCTCAAATATCAGCTTTAGCAGCTCGTCCGCAGCAGTTTCAAAACTTTTGCCGTCCAATATTTCGCCGGCGTTATAATCAATCCAATTTGCCTTCCTCCGCGCCAAATCGGAGTTGGAGGCAATTTTTATTGTCGGCACCGGGGCGCCCAGAGGCGTTCCCCTGCCGGTTGTAAACAGAATTATCTGTGCGCCGCTCGCCGCAAGATTTGTGCAGGACACAATATCGTTGCCCGGGCCTGTCAGGAGGCTCAGACCGCTTTCACTGCATTGCTCGCCATAGCCCAGCACGGAATTAATCTGTGCATTCCCGCCCTTCTGAATGCAGCCGATTGACTTCTCCTCAAGCGTTGTGATTCCTCCCGCCTTATTGCCGGGCGACGGGTTGTCATAGACAACCTGACCGTGGCGGACGAAATAATCCTTAAAGCCGTTAATCATGCCTACAATATCACAAAATACGCGCCTATCCCTTGCCCTGTTCATAAGTGTTGTTTCCGCGCCGAACATTTCGGGAACTTCGGTGAGAATAGCTTTTCCACCTATGGAGGTAAAGCTGTCAGTCAGCCTACCGCAAAGCGGATTTGCCGTGATGCCCGAAAATGCGTCTGAGCCGCCGCATTTATAACCGATGATAAGCTTATCAGCAGTTATCGCGGTTCTTTTTTGTTCAGATGCCTCATGTGCAAGCTCGGAGAGAATCACAAGCCCCTCCTCAATTTCATCACCGCTCTGCTGCATGACAAGTGTACGGATATTTGAGCCGTGTTTGCCGAGAACGGGCAGGAAGCTCTCAAGATTATTGTTTTCACAGCCGAGACTTAAAAGCAAAACTCCGAAGGCGTTGGGATGCTTTGCAAGGCCCGCGAGTACCTTTTGCGTATTATTATTATCCACACCGAGCTGAGAGCAGCCGTAGGGATGAGTGAAGGTGAAAAATCCGTCGCACAAAGAGCCGAGCCTTTCATTTGCCTTTCTGCAAAGCATTTCGGCAGTTTTATTGGCGCAGCCGACAAGGGGCAAAACCCAGATTTCATTGCGGATTCCGACACTTCCGTTTTCCCTCATGTAGCCTTGAAAAGTGGGGATTTCTTTCTTTTGCGTATCTTCGGCTGTATCAGTTTTATCGTATGTATATTCACCGCTCTCCTCAATTGCGGTTTTAAGGTTATGAGTATGCACCCATTCGCCCGCCCTGATATCCTTTGCTGCGCGGCCTATGGAAAACCCGTATTTTATAACCGGTTCGCCGTTTTTTATATCCTTCAGAGCAAGCTTATGACCGAAAGGTATATTATTAACTGCAAAAATGCCGTCTGAATTTTCACCCGCATTTATCGGTTCAACCGCAAGTGCAACATTATCCCCATCTCGAATTATAATTATCTTTTTCATAAATATTTCCTCATATTTTATTATTTGGTTGACACGGACGCAATAAAAATATTAAAATGAACTGTGCGCAAAAAAGAGGGAGATGAAAGGGATGGAAAAATGTCCTCATTGTCAGGCAACGCTGAAGCCATGGAACATCAAAGCCGAATGTCCTAAATGCAAAGCGAATATCCCGAACTACAATTGGGAGGAACGGCTTGACAAGGACTCCGAAATTGCCGAAAGCTGCTTTATAAAGCTTCATAAAACCATGGCGGCTTTCAAATATTCCTTTGTCGGCACAAAGCTCAGGATTGCAAGAATACCTGTTTCTGTTTTACCGCTTTTTGGCTTTCTTTTCCCCTTGGGAAAGGCTGCAATTAATCTCCCCTTCTGTTCTGAATCAACGTCCTTAAATGCAGTGACCATCATCAAAGCGCTTGTTAATCTGGATTTCAACACATTGTTTAAATTTATCGGTTCTGAATTAACAAGGGAATCCGCGCTCCTTTTTGCATCTTCTGTTTTTCTGTTGATATTTTCGGTGCTGTCACTGCTCGTCAGCCTCGGATTCTTAATGTTCAACTTTAAGAAGCTCAACAGCAAAGGGCTTTTTGTCACGAACCTTGCTGCAGCTATGATGCTCGCAGCCGGCGGCGTTTGCTTCAGCAGATTTTTCACATCTCTGGGCAGTATCAGAACGGCATTTAACGGAAATGTTTCTTTCGGATTGTACATAGCAATCGGGCTGTTTTTAGCTTCGTCTTTAATCAATCTTGCCGTAGCGCTCAACAGGAATAATTATACAGCAAACTGCTCGGATAGTCAAAACGAAATCGGAGTTAAGGTCAGTGAAACGACGGGGGCAGTCACCGCCTCTTCACTGTAAGTATAAAAAATGGTTTTGGGGGATAAAAATGAGTAATCGTTCAAGCACTGTCGGCGAATGGCTAAAAAAAGCCGTCGGTGTGGAAGGAAGCTTCAAGGAAGCAATCATGCCCATGATAGGCTATAACTCCGCGAGTATACTTTTCGGCGGTGCAGGTTATATTATCAGCATTTATTTTCTGGCTTTTCTGACAGAGGTTGAAGGCCTTAGCCCTAAACAGGCAGGAAAAGTCATATTGGTTGCGCAGCTTTGGGACGCTGTCATCGACCCGGTATTGGGCATTCTCACCGACAGGACAAGGTCTAAATACGGGAAGCACAGAAAATATATTCTTCTCGGAATTGCTCCCATCGCAGTGACATACTTTATGCTTTGGAACTCATTCGGGATTTCCGCCGCAGGCAACGCAAAATATACAATGATTTACTACATAATTGCATATATGCTGTTCAACACCGCATATTCGATTATTATTGTTCCGCATACCTCGATGCTCCCAGAGCAAGCCCCGGAATATTTTTTAAGAACTCAATATAAATCCGTTGAATATATAATGAACTCGGTCGGCATGATCTCGTCCTTCCTCCTTGTTTCGCTTTCACTCGGTTTTGTGAACATGGACGTTATGACTAGCCAAATGCGCGGAAAATTCGCGGTTTTAGGCCTGATTCTCTGCCTGTGGTTTTCGCTGCCCCTCATTTATACATTCAAAAGCACCCATGAGCCCAGCTCTCTTGACATGCATGTCCCGAAGATGGATTTAAAGCTTATTGTCAGGGAATATGCCCTTGTGCTGAAAAACAAGGCTTTTCGCCGTTACTTCCTTATAAGTCTGTTCTACATGATGTGCAGGGGGTTTTATTCGAACTCCAACAATTATTTCATCAGATATATTGCAAAAAGACCCGGCTCATACAATATCATGGTTTCAATTGCTGGCGTTGCAGAGGCGTCCGGCTTCCCTCTTAACTATGCGCTGACCAAAAAATACGGGAAGCAAAAATGCGGCATACTTCTGGCTCCCGCAATGATTGCCGGAATTCTGATGAATTTTCTAATAAATGATTCTTTGGTTTCGGCGCAGAGTTTAATTTTAGGCTCTTTTCATATTGACTGGACAATAGTCGTTCTGGTCGCCGCCATAGTGCTTTACTACTTCGGCTATTCGGGCGTCGGATTTGTTGCCACAAATCTTCAGCCTGATGTGACGGATATAGATGAATTGATTACAGGCCGCCGCCGTGAGGGCGTGATTTCAGCCTTCAATTCACTTGTCAGGCAAAGCGTCAACGGCCTTATGGCAGGGTTCTCAGGCTTTATACTTGACGGCTTCGGTCTGGTGACGGGTAAAGGCACGCTCACTCAGACTCTCAGGGCTCAAAGAGGGCTGAAGCTCACCTATATTGTGCTGCCTGCTATTTTCGCCGTTCTTTCATATCTTTCAATAAACCGCTACAAAATGACTAGGGAGCAGCATGAAATGATTATGAATGCAATCGCGCAGAAGCATGAAAAAGGCTATGCTGAGCTCACGGATGACCAGATAAGGCAAATTGAAGATATTGCAGGGCAGAAATTTGAAGACATGTGGATAGGGCAACCTGAAAAAATTATTGCGGAATAATTAAATTTTTTTCAAACGGAGGAAATAAAAATGTCAGGCTCAAGATATGAATATGCAAAGCAGCGCTATGCCGCAATCGGCGTTGATACGGACGCGGCGATAAAGGCTCTTTCCGACGTCAGGATTTCGCTTCATTGCTGGCAGGGAGACGATGTGAACGGATTTGAAAATTCCGGCTCGCTTTCGGGCGGCATTGCCGCGACAGGAAACTATCCCGGTAAGGCGGGAAACGCGCAGGAGCTGATGAACGACATTGACAAGGTTCTCTCCATCGTCCCGGGCAGACACAAGCTTAATATCCATGCCATTTATGCCATTACCGACGGTGAAAAGGTCAGCAGAGATAAACTGGAGCCAAAGCATTTTGCAAAGTGGGTTGAGTTTGCGAAACAAAGAGGGCTGGGGCTTGACATAAACCCAACACTGTTTTCACATCCCATGGCGGCAGACGGACTGACCTTGTCCCACCCTGACGAAAACGTGCGCCGTTTCTGGATTGACCACTGCAAGGCAATGCGAGAAATCGGCGAATTTTTCGGCAAAGAGCTTGGCATAACCTGTGTGAATAATATCTGGATTCCCGATGGATATAAGGATATTCCCGCCGACAGGTTAGGCCCCCGCCAGCGTCTGAAAGACTCGCTTGATGAAATTCTGAGTGAAAAAATTGATTCAAAATTTCTTGTTGATACCGTTGAGTCGAAGCTATTCGGCATCGGCGTTGAGGCTTATACGGTCGGCTCGCATGAGTTTTACATGAATTATGCGGCGAAAAATAATATCATCTGCCTGCTTGATAACGGGCATTTTCATCCGACTGAGGTTGTCTCGGATAAAATCCCGTCGATGCTCTTATTCTCTGATAAAATCGCGCTGCATATAACCAGAGGCATCCGATGGGACAGCGACCATGCCGTGGTATTCGACGACGAGTTAAAGGAAATAACAAAAGAGATTGTTCGCTGTGACGCGCTTGACAGAGTTTATATGGGGCTTGACTATTTTGATGCAAGCATCAACCGTATTGCCGCTTGGGTAACGGGCATGAGAAACGTGCAGAAGGCGCTGCTCTGCGCCCTGCTGATGCCCCATGCACAGCTAAAAGATTTGCAGGACAGCGGCGAATTTTCAAAGCTGCTTGTTATGAATGAGGAACTCAAATTCTACCCCTTTGCCGATGTCTGGGAAGAGTTCTGCAAGACACAGAACGTCCCTTCGGGCGAGGAATGGTTTGACAGCGTGCAGAAGTACGAAGATGACGTTTTGTCAAAAAGAGTGTGATATAAAAGTATGGAGCGCCCTCAAAGAGACAGCCAGATAAGGAAGTAATCAAAAACAAACACCCGCCAAAAAGTACACTCTTTTCGGCGGGTATCGTTATATGCGCGTTATGCTTAAAACACGATTAGTCGTTATTTATTCTTTTCCCGCCAAAAGCAGAAATGGTTCTTGTCCCTGTGATGCATCTTCCGCCTTGTAAAGTTCCTTTCGGAACAAATATCTCATCGCCTGGATTTAATACAATTTCCTTCCCATCAATAATTGCTGTATACTGACCAGAAACAACAACTGTATATTCGTCAAATGGATGCATATGGGCTTTTGAGACTTGATCTGAATAACAAGTCCAGAATGCCATTTGGCTACCGTCATTTCCTTCATAGTAGTATCCATCGATATCTTTCGTGTTTTGCTGATTGCTTTCAATATGGTTTAAATTGTTCTTCATAAACTCTGGAAAGTCGTTCATAACTACCTCCACAAATTATAAATAATATAACTAAAAGAATACCAAACCGTCTTATCCCTTTAGCAACCAGGGAATTTGTACGGCAACAAATTCCAAGAAGCAAGAAACTTCCTTACATGGCTATCGCTAAAGACAGCGCGTTTTCCTTTTAATTAAACGATGTATTTATTCACAACGGGGATGCGGTTCAAGAGGAATGAGATCAGCGCAGATATGACGAATAAGCCGAGGATCAGCGCGGGGACAGACAGCGCCGCGTTAAAAGATAGGGTGTTAATGCCGCATTGCTTGTTTAAGATGTCCAGCACCAGTATATGGACAAGGTATATCCCGAA
>CAZBHG010000057.1:0-9217 GCA_964491735.1 uncultured Eubacteriales bacterium | reverse complement strand
CCCGCACGGCCAGAAAACAGGAACCTCACCGTCTTTTATTGTCACCATATCGCCGAAATCGGGCTTGTTAATATCCTTGATTCCTATCACTTCAGGGCTGCCTATATGTATAGGTGAGCCGTGAACCCTTGGCATTGAGGCGGTCACCGTAACCGCCCTGACAATCTGGTCATACGGCAGCGGGCGCATACTTACGACCATCTTGCCGTGGAAAATACCCGCCGGCACACAATCAATGTTTGTCAGGTACATCGGAACATTGCAGCCCTCCTCAATATGCCTGACAGGTACGTCTGCCGCAAGAAGCTCGGATTCAAAAGAGAAGCTGCAGCCAATCAGAAAGCTCACAAAGTCATCCTGCCAAAGGTGCGAAACATCCTCAAACTCCCCTGTCAGCACTCCGTTTTCAAAAAGCCTGTATTTCGGAATATCAGAGGCAATGTCGGCACCCTTTGCGATAAAATGAAGCTCTCTGCTGCCGACGTCACTGACCTCAAGAAGCGGGCATGATTTCGGGTTCCGCTGTGTGAAAAGCAAAAAATCGTATGCCAATTCTTTTGGAAGGACACAAAGATTTGCCTGCGCATAGCCTGCGCACATGCCCGAGGTCTGTCTAGTGATTTTTCTTTCTCTTATTAACTGCCTGACCTCTGACGGCTTCATTTCGGAATAATCCATGACGGAACCTGCCTTTATTTTAATTTGGATAAAAACTTTTTAAATCTATTCAATTCCCTGACTTCATTATTATAAAGCTTCTGAGCCGTTTCAACGCTGACTTTGTCAAAGCAGACCCTTCCGTTCGGCTTCATCTGTGCAAGCTTGGGAATATCGACACCGATAACGGTTGCTATTTTTGCATATCCTCCGGTTGTCTGCCTGTCTGCCATCATAATAATCGGCTTGCCGGATGACGGAACCTGAACAGAACCCAGAGAAATACCGTCGGATATTATATCCACCCCGTGCTTTGATTCAATGGGCATACCCTCAAACTTAATCCCCATCCTGTCGGAACTGCCCGTCACAGTATAAACCTCTTTCAAAAACGTATCAATACCGTCCTGCTCAAAATAGTCATCCTGCGGGCCCATAACGACCCTCAGAACAGCATTGTACCCATCAGGCTCCTCAAAATTTATCTTCCTCATGGACATGCACGGCAGATTCTTTTTCGGACTTCTGAGCGGAATTACATCGCCCAGCGCAAGCTTTCTGCCCTCATACCCGCCGATTGTGCACTTGAGGTTAGTCGATAAGCTGCCCATTACAGCGGGGAGATTAAACCCGCCGGCAACCGCAAGGTAGGCACGGCACCCGTTGCGCGATGCGGAAAGGCTCAGCACCTCCCCCGCCCTGACAGCAACTGCGCTGTACATATCAACAGGAGCGCCATTTATCTGCGGTGAAAAATCCGCGCCAGTGACAGCGATAACATTGTCCTCGGTAAAGCATGCAGTGATTCCGGCCATTGTCATTTCGAGAACGGCATCGCCCTCATTGTTGCCGACAATCAGATTGGCTGTTTTTGCGGCTTTTCTGTCCATAACACCTGACGTTGAAAAGCCTGAAGCCATATAGCCGGTTCTGCCTAAATCCTGAACCGTCGTAAGGGGGCCGGGGGATATAATCTGCATACTCATTTTGCATCACCCTCCGTTGCCTCGCATTGATAAACCCCTTTTTTGACCTGCTCCTCAATGCGGTAATATTCATCTTTATCAATAGGAATAAATCGTATATATTCGCCCGCACTGTAAAGTATCGGCTTTTCCCTTTCCGGGTCGTAGGGCTTGACGGGCGTTCTGCCAATCAGCCTCCATCCCCCGGGGGAAGCAAGGGGATAAATACCCGTCTGCTCACCGCCTATACCGACTGAACCCGCAGAAATTTTCGTCCTCGGGTTTTGCAGGCGCGGTGTTATGATTTTCGGGTCCATCCCTCCAAGGTATGCAAAGCCCGGTAAAAAGCCGAGCATATATATCAGATAGTCCGTTGAGCTGTGCCTTTCTATGACCTCTTGCACACTTAACCCCGTATGAGCGGCAACATCGTTCAAATCCTCGCCGAAATCGTCGTCATAGCAAACGGGGATTTTTATTATTCGCTTTTTCGAGCTTTCCTCAGCTTCAAGGCCTGTGAGCCGTTCCCTGATTTTTTCAACAAGCTTCTTATAGCTTATCACGGAGCAGTCATAGCAGACCATTATGGAGCGAAATGTCGGGACGCACTCGGCAACGCCCTCTATCTTCCTCTGACTCAGGGCATTGCAAAGGCACATTATTTGACTGTTGATTTTCGGGCTGATTTCGTTTCCAAACTCGACAATCAGCGCAGATTCCCCTGCCGCAAGAAATCTGACATCAATCATTATTTCACCCTTTCGTAATACTCAAGCTCGATGACCTTTTCAAACCATGTCTCACAGGTCTTTTCAAGCTTCAGTGTGCTGCTGACACATTCACGCATAAGATTCACAATCGACTTGTTCATGCTTGTGCCAAAGCCGTCAATTGCAGGGATAAGCCAGCCATACATGTCAATCATGCCGCTCTTTGCGGCGGTAATCATTGCATCTTCCTCAAGCTCAGGAGTCTGAAGAATGTCAAGGTCTCTTTTAAGGTAGGCTATTGCTGCAATCATGCCGTAGCAGCCCCAGTCGGAAACTGTTGCGGTGATGATGTTGTCGGTCTTTGTCCTGACAGCTATCCCGCCGTTGCAGCCGCAGCGGCAAGCGCCCTCGCGGGCATATGGGATGTATTTTTTGAGGTGGTCGCCTATTGTTCCCATGCCGATTTCATTTCCGAGGTCGCCGATAGAGATATTCAAAACGCCCTGCTCCTGAAGCTTGTCAAATAGTATGTCCATTTTTGCCTCAAGCTCCGTCACATCAAGCCCTGTTGCGTTGTGGTATTTGCCGATTGCGTTTGCGCCGGGGCATTCAATGCTGACAACAGCGGACGGTCTGCCCTGCGAAATAATCTCATCCGCAAGTGCGGGAGCTTCTTCAGCGTCCTTGGTGAAAGGAATAACAGCAACTGAGACAGGATATTGCTTTAAATCCTCAATTGTGGTGTAAAGGTGAAGACCTATACAGTATGCAAGGTTCTTAACAGCCTCAAGGTTTTCCTCAGGGCAGATAATAACGGGTTTTGCGCCGAACGCTTTGACAAGAGCCCGTGCAAGGAGCATTGAGCTGATGATGCCGTCCGTTTCGGATTTTTTGAAGGGAAGAAGGACAAAGCCTGTAAGAATATAAACCAGGTCGCCCTCTTTAACAGTATTGACAAGCTTCTTTGCCGCATTCATCGTCAGCGGCTCGCCCGTATACTCCCTTGAGGCGGAATAAAGGATGCGGCACACGCCGTAGCCTCTGGGGTCAAGGTTGCTCAGGTCGTCAAGATTCTGCCCGAGGTTCAATAATGTAAGCTCCTGCTGTGTCATTTCGATTCTCCTTATTGCTTCATATCTGATGGGTTTCGGCTTTGAATTCGGCAATAAGCCCTTCCTGAAGAGTCTTCAGAATTTCGGGCGCCTTGCCTCCGCAGGGCCTGCCGTCAATCTCACACGCCGAAAGGCAGAATGAGCCTGCGCTCGAAACAATAATTTCATCGGCATCATACAGCTCGGCAACAGTGAAAGGAGCCTCGTCAACAGGGATGTTGTGCTTTTTGCACATTTTGATGAGATGAGCCCTTGCTATGCCGGGAAGGATAAGATGGTCTGTCGGCGGGGTCTTAAAAACACCGTCTTTTATTATATGAACATTGCTATGCGCACATTCAGTAACCCTGTCTCCCCTATGGAAAACGCACTCGTTGCAGCCAGCCTCAGCCGTTTTTTGCGCCGCCATGACGTTGGGAAGAAGGTTTAATGTCTTAATGTTGCAGTGATAAAACCGCGTATCTTCGATTGTTATAAGCTTCAGTTTAACTGAAAGGTCCTTAAAACAGTCAGGTCTCATTGTTATCCAGATATTCGCCGGCATATCCTCGTCGAGAAAAGCGTGGTTGCGCATGCCCGTGCCTCTTGTCGCCTGCCAATAAATGAAATTTACGTCCTCATCCATATGCCCTAACATGTCATAAAGGATTGCCTTTAGCTCATCCTTTGTGTAGGGTATATTAATTCTCAGAAGCCCCGCGCTATTGAAGAAACGGTCCATATGCTCATCAAGAGTGTATATCACGCCGTTCGCGCTGTATGTAGCGTCATAGACTCCATCGCCAAAATAACTCACTCTATCGTTCATAGGGATCGTCATTTCTTCTATCGGGCCGAATTTTCCGTTGTAATAACCAAGATTTTTCACTTAAATCTTCCCCCTAAAATTGAGAAACGGCACACTAAGGATTGAAGCAGAACGCCTTTTCCTTATTGCACCGATTTCCGTTTTATTATCATTGCCTCATCCACACTCCAACGAGAAATTTCATCCGAATGATTGCTTTAATTTTACAATTATCTCCTAAAAAAGTAAAGATATCCAGCATAATTCCGTAAATTTTATTGAATTATTTAAAAAAGTTGATAATTGTTTTCGTTTTATCCTATCAAAATGACCTGCAGCACAAAATTTGATAGCCGTTTGTCAAAATATTGCAATAATACTTCAAATAATTATTAAAATCAGATGAATTTGCAATTTTATTTCATTATTATTTCATTTATTTACCTTATAATTTTTTAATCTGATTTTTTTTCCATTCATTTCTATAAGCCCCTCATCTTTCATATTGCCAATCTCCCTCACCATTGCACTTCGGTTTGAACAGATATATTCAGACAGCCCGCTCAACGAGGTTATTATAGCCACAGTGTCGGTGCTTTGTTTTAAAGCGGTTATGTATAAGTAGCACATAAGCTTGTCTCTTATTGTCCTCTGGCTGATAATTTCTATTCTTTCGCTGAGCAGTCTCGCCTTCTGTGACATAAGCATAAAAAGGTTTTCCGTCAGCACGCTGTGGCAATGGCATGCGTTTGAACACCGTTTTGCAATCTGGTCAAACTCAATAAACACAACTGTGCAGCTTTTTTCACATATCGCCAAAACGCAGTCTCCTCCGCTGCACGAAAAAGCAAGCGAATCACCGAACAGGCTGTTATCCGTAAGGCTTTCAAGCACCGTTTTGTTTCCGTTAGAATCATATCTGACAATGGAAGCTCTTCCGTTTTTGACTATACCGACAGTTTTCTTCTGCACACCGAAGTCGCATATAATATCCCCTGCCTTAAAGCTTTTTTCAACCGGGTTCATACATTTAACCATCCTGTCGCAATCGAGCTGCGATATACCTTTAAATAATGTTAAGTTAGATAATTCCATTTTTTCTCCTTTTTGTTGCGATTGCAACAGTTTATCTATTACTAATATGGTAATATTAAAAACAACAAAAGTAAATTACTTTTAAAAAAAATAATTCAGAAAGGTCGGTTGGTTATGTCAAACACAACTCAGAAGTTCTATATTTGCAAGCATTGCGGCAATATCGTCGGTCTCATCAATAACGCAGGCGTACCTCTTGTGTGCTGCGGAGAAAAGATGACAGAGCTTGTCCCCAACACTTCGGAGGGCGCATTCGAAAAGCATCTGCCGGTTGTGGAAGTTGTGGACGGTAAAGTCACAGTAAAAATCGGTTCAGTCCCTCACCCGATGGTAAGCGAGCATTTCATCGAATGGGTTTATATTCAGACAAAGCAGGGCGGGCAGAGAAAAATCCTTACTCCCGGCTCCGCGCCCAAGGTCAGCTTCATATTGACAGATGACGACGAGCTTATTTCAGCTTTTGCCTATTGCAACATCCACGGTCTGTGGAAAACAGACGAAAATTCTTAATTTAATCGGAGGAAAAAACAATGAAAAAGTATGTTTGCACAATCTGCGGTTATGTATATGATGAAGAACTCGGCGACCCGGATAACGGCATAGAACCCGGCACAAAATGGGAGGATGTCCCCGATGATTACGTTTGCCCGATTTGTTCGGCAAGCAAGGAAATGTTTGAGGAAGAATAATTTTGTTCACGAACAGGAGAAACAATTATGTCGGCTCACAAAATATTAAATGATATATACAGCGTAGGTGTTTTTAACCCCAACATGAGGATTTTTGATGTTGTTATGAAAACAGAATTCGGCACATCATACAACTCATATATTGTCAAAGGCATCGAAAAAACCGCATTGATTGAGACCTGCCATGCCACTTTTTTTGACGCTTTTCTTGAA
The DNA here is from genome assembly GCA_964491735.1 of uncultured Eubacteriales bacterium. Lineage (GTDB taxonomy): Bacteria > Bacillota > Clostridia > Oscillospirales > Acutalibacteraceae > JAAZFZ01. The sequence goes on along the minus strand of CAZBHG010000057.1, from coordinate 2,989 downwards.
AACATCGGCGAAGTCTGTGATTTTGACAGTATTGATTATATCATTCTCAATCACTGTGAGCCTGACCATTCAGGGTCTCTGGCAAAGCTTTTGGGGTATTGCAAAAATGCATCAATTCTGGTCAGCAGGGCTGGCTGTGTCTATTTGAAAAATATAACCAACATTGAGAATCTGCCGATTTCTGTCGTGAAAGACGGCGACAGCATCGACCTTGGAGGCGGAAAGTCGCTGCGTTTTATAAGCGCACCTTTCCTTCACTGGCCCGACTCAATGTTTACATGGTATGAGAATGAGAAAGCGCTGTTTTCCTGCGATTTTCTCGGAGCACACTATTGTGAGTCCTATGTCCTTGACAAAAACATTGCATACCCCGAAAAGTATGCCACCGCATTAGAGAAATATTTTGATGCAATATTCTCTCCTTTTAAAAGTCATGTCATCAGCGGGCTTGAAAAAATAAAAGAGCTTGATATTCAGGCTGTCTGTACAAGTCACGGACCTGTGCTGACAAAAGGCTGTATGCTTGAAAAGGCAATCGGGAAATACGGGACATGGAGCACTCCCGAAAAAAAAGAACAGCTCCGTATACCTGTTTTCTACTGCTCTGCCTATGGCAACACGGGCTCAATCGCACAAGCTATCAGCGAGGGCATAAAATCCGTCCTTCCCTCTGCAAGTGTTGAAGCTTATGACATAAACAATTATGAAATGTCAGAGCTTTCAGCGAGACTCAACGGCTCGGATGCTTTTGCAATCGGCTCGCCAACAATTAATTCTGATGCTGTGCCGCCTGTCTGGAGGCTTCTCGGCGAAACTGACGCTATAAACAACAAGAAGAAGCCCGCGCTTGTTTTCGGCTCCTACGGCTGGAGCGGCGAGGCGGTGCCGAACATCATCGCAAGGCTCAGCGGGCTAAGGATGAATGTGTTCGGCGAAGGCTTTAAGGTAAACTTTGTTCCGTCCGAAGAGGATATCGACAGGGCTTTTGGCATTGGCAGAGAGTTTGCCCAAAGCTTAAATAAGAGCTGAAAGGAGAAATGAGATGAATTCGTTTGTATTCCGAAACCTTTCCTATGGCGTTTATGTGATTTCAACCCTTGAGAGCATAACGCAGAGAAAGGTCGGCTGCATTGCAAACAGCGCGATGCAGGTAACCTCCTCCCCCGCCACAATTGCGGTGAGCATCAACCATGACAACTATACAAACCAATGCATTAAGGAAAGCGGAATTTTTGCCATCTCCATTCTTTCCGAAAAGACAAGCCCGAAAATAATCGGCGCCTTCGGCTATAAGTCAAGCAGGGATAACGACAAGTTTTCCGAAGTTTATTATAAGGAAATCGGCGGTCTGCCCGTCATAAACGACTCTAACGGATATATAATCTGCAGGGTAGAAAACACGATGGAATCAAGCACACATACGGTTTTTCTCGGCACTGTAATTGACGGCAATATCCTCTCTGAAGAGCCGTCAATGACTTACGCGTACTACCACAATGTTATCAAAGGAAAAAGCCCCAAAAACGCACCCACATATATTGCTCAGGAGGATGCGAAAAAAGAGTCCGCTCCCAAAAAGAAGGTCTATAAATGCACCGTGTGCGGATATATCTATGACGGTGATATACCGTTTGAGGATTTGCCTGACGACTATAAATGCCCTGTATGCAAAGCAGGCAAAGACAAATTTGTTGCTGTTGAGGTTTAATTAAAATATAATAATTAGCGCCCCATAAATCGTGAAAAATCCGATTTATGGGGCGAATTTTTATAAAATTAATTTATTCTCAAAAATCCGTTTGCCTCAATCGTAATGTCACCGACCTTGACATCTTTATCGTTATAGTTCACATAAACCAGAGACCTGTCATCATATTCGGTGCAGTAGACACCATCCGCCACCATTTCGTGTCTGGTCATACGCGCCCCCGACAAATCCGCCAGAGCCTCATTCGCCTTTTCATAGAACGCCACAGTGCTTGTGAGCCAGTCGCCGTAGAAATACTTTTTTCCCCCGTCCGTTTCCGTGTCAGGCTCCTCATAGCACCACTCAAAGCTTGGAGCGGCACCAAACTCAATGCATCTAAGCATTGCTTTCGCAACATCATCCGAGGTGTTGATTGCCTCACCGGAATAGCTGACTATGCCGTGCAGAATCATCTGCAAAAACGGGACGGCACTGTAAGCGTCGCTTTCATCACAGCTTGTTGACAGCGGCAAATTGACAATAACATCGGCGTTATTGACGGTTTTTATGTTGCCGGAATTCACCATCAGGCTTTTTCCGGCAGAGAGAGTCTCAAGCTGCTCCGAAATAATATCTGCCGCCTGCTGACGGTTGGTATACCCCCCGGAAAAGTCCGAATAAAGCACTGAACCGGCATCGTTTACGCAAAAGCCGGCAACATCATAATCGCCGAATCTCCTGAGGATTCTGTTTATATTGTTTTCAATCTTTGAAAGCGAAATCAGCTGCCTTAAAGTGCTTTGGGCGCCGACATAATCAAAGTTGTATGGGATAAATATGTTTTTGCCCTCAATGCTCAACGCCGATTTCTTTGATGAATAGGCAGAGCTTTCGCTTGTTGAAACCACATTCATGTCTATATAGAGCGAGAATTTCTGTGCCGCCATATAGTCGCAAAGCTCGGAAAAGCCGCTGCCGCCGCCAAGCTTTCTGAGGATATTTGCCCTTGAGATATCTTTCTGGTCAGCCCCGCCGGACAGGACACCGACATAGCGGAGATTTATATTGTTAAGCCCCTTTGCTTTCATCTGAATAAGCATATCCTGAGCCTGCTCAAAGGTCGTAAGAGCAGTTGTTTTCTTTAAGCTGTCGGTAAATTTGAAAACAGGTTCCCTGACCGCTCCTATAACAGAAAGATTAAAGGGCTGATAATCATTTGCCTCGATAGTTTTGACAGTGATGACCTTATCCCTGATAAGCTGTTCCCTGCAGGCAATTGCCATGCCCGAATAGCTTGCGTTT
>CAZBHG010000056.1:0-9277 GCA_964491735.1 uncultured Eubacteriales bacterium | reverse complement strand
ATTGAAGAGCCTATCGTCCCGATAACAAAGGCGGGACCGGCATTGACTAAAAACATGAGCATCCTCTGAGCGTTTTTTTGACTTATTTCGCCTTCCTTGTAAAGCTGCGCGGTCATTCTCGAGCCGACGGGAAAGCCGCCTATCAGCCCCATAATAATCGCGCCCGAAGCGGCCCCCGGCAGCCTGAAAACTATTTTTGTCACAGGTGCAAAAAACCTGCCGAGCATTGAGCAAAGCCCCGATTTTATCAGGAAGGTGCTGAGTACCATGAAGGGAAAAAGCGAGGGGATAACCACCTGGGCGCACAGGCCAAGACCGTCTCTGACCCCTGCCGCCGTCACCTGAGGCACATAAATGAGACAGAAAACGAAAAACGCAGCAATAACAGCGACAAGAGGATATTTGCCTTTTAATATCCAGTTTTTTCTGAAATGCATATACATCACCAATTAATATGTATGCAGGCAAAGGGCTAAAACTGCAAGGTTCGGTGTACTTTTTGCTGACCGAGGAGCATAAACTTTTCTGAAAGAATGTATTTTGATTCGAGGGAACGCATATGGCGCAAAAAAAGCACCGCCGCGTCAAACCGCCGCCCGCAAACAGGCGGACGGTTAAAGAAAAAATAAGTGAAGAGCTTGACCTTCCTCTCTCTTCAATGCCGGGTATGCCCAACATTGAGCTTGCGGGCAACCGTCAGGCCATTGTGGAGGGCTGCAAGGGCGTGCTCGAATATGACGATGACGTTATCAAGCTTAATCTCGGCAAAAGCATTGTCAAATTTGTCGGCAGCGACCTTTCGATAAATTCATACAGGCTTGAACAGGCTGTGATTTCGGGCAACATTTTTGCGGTTGAATTTCTATAAATATGTACGGACAGTGATGTAAACAATGTTTATTTACAGGTTTATCAGGTGGCTATTGGGCTATATCAGGTTTACCGCGACGGGAGGCTTCCCCGAGCGGTTCATAAACCTGTGTTCAAATAACGGCATAGTGATATGGAACCTCAAAAGCTGCGATGGTGTGCTTTACGCCAACACAAGCATTAACGGTTACAGAAACATAAGACCAATTGCCAGAAAATCGGGCATGAAGGTCAGGATTTCCCGCCGCCACGGGCTGCCGTTTTTTCTTCACCGCTATCGCCGCAGGGTGGGGCTTGTGCTGGGGCTAGCATTCTTCCTGTTATTAGTTTCTTATTTATCCGGTATGGTCTGGAATGTACGTGTTGAGGGCAATGATAAAGTGAGGGACGATATAATAATAAGCGCCTTTGAAACGGCAGGGGTTTATGTCGGCGCCCGCACCAAAAGCCTTGATACTGAGGCGATTGAAAAGAACGCGCTCAATAATCTTAATTCCATTATGTGGGTGTCGCTCAACATTGACGGGAGCACTGTCGTAATAGAGGTCAGAGAGAAGATAACCGCACCGTCTGTTGAGGATAACAGCGCGCCGACGAATATTGTTGCGGCTAAATCAGGGCAGATTATTGTGCTTGAGCCATATGAAGGCACGGCGAATGTTGGATTAAACACGGCAGTCGTCAAGGGTGATCTTATAATAAGCTCCGTAACCGAAAACAAGGACGCAACCGTTGCCTTTCATCACGCGAGAGGCTATGTAGTTGCAAGGACGGAGCAAACCGTTGAGGCCGCTCAAAACATATCGGAAGAGGTTAGTGTTTACACGGGTGAACGCAGCCATTATACGCTTTATTTTTTCGGGCTGAAAATACCTATCGGCCCGTGTATTGAGCCAAAGGGTGATTACGAGCAGTATGACAGTGAGACGCGGCTTGAAATACAGGGAATAAAGCTCCCCGTGAGTGTGAAAAGGCGGAATTTTCTTATCTATGAAACAGCAGAAAAACAGAACACTCCGGAGCAGGCAGGGCTCAAGGCGGTAGAAGCTTTTATAAACAGTTCCTCCGTTGCCCTTGCGGCGGCGAAGGTGCTTGAAGAAGATATCAGCCTGTCCGAAACTGAAAAAGGCGTTACGGCTTCAGGTATCTTTATCTGCAATGAAAATATAGGTCAGGAAAAATCGCTCCAGATAGAGCAGGACGGCTCGGTATCGAACAGCGAATAAGTAAACGCTGTTTTCCGCGTCCGAAGTTACGGGCAGAGAGTTTTTTAGCTCTCTGCCCGTTTTATATTCAATGTGATTTCGACAGGCATGCAAACCATCACAAATGCGTTGACATTTTTCGCGGTGTGTGTGATAATAAACAGTGTATTTTGGGTGTTTATTTAGCTAAAACGAGAGGATGTGTGCTTATTGGCACAAAGTGTTGAAAAGTCAAACGAAGGACAGGCAGCCGCAAACGTACCTTCATGGTTTCCGCTTGACAATGCCGCGACAATATATCCTGCTTGCAGGAGACAAAATTGGAATAATGTTTACAGGTTTTCAGTTGTTTTTAAAGAGGAAATCAACCCCGTAATTTTACGGCAGGCGGTTGATGATTTTTACGACAGATTGCCGACATATTTTGTGCGTCTGCGAATGGGCGCATTCTGGTATTATTTTGAGCGCATCAAAAATTCAAATGTTGTTGTGCAGGAGGACTATTACCCTTGCCGCGCGGTCAACCTTTTCAGCTCTGACAAACCGTGCTTCAGAGTGCTCTATTATAAACGCAGGCTTTCGCTTGAGGTTTTTCACGGAGTTGCAGACGGCGGAGCCTCACTTATTTTCATAAAATCAATTGCTGTTCACTATTTGCAGCTGCTCGGTTATGACATTGAAATCAGCGGTGACATTTTGGATTGCAATGCTCCGTTTACAAAAGGCGAATTTGAGGAGTCGTTTAAGAAGTATGCCGTAAAAGTCAAGGGCGTCAAGAGAACAGAGACAATAAGCTATCAATATGATGCCGACACGATTCCGAATTATTATAAGATTGTTCACGGCATTGTACCTGTTGAGGATATAAAGGTGCTTGCAAAAAAATGCGGTTATACAATTACGGAATATCTTACGGCTGTTTTCCTTTATGCTTTCTATCTCGATGCGCCAAAGCCGTGCAAAGAGCTGATAAAGGTTTCGGTTCCAATCGGGCTGAGAAGTATATTTGATTCCAACACAATGAGGAATTTTTCTCTTTTTACTAACGTTGGCTTTGACCCGACAAAAAAGGAAAACTATACACTTGAAGATATCCTTGAGGCAATCAAAGGTCAGCTCAAGGAGGGGTCCGAAAAAGATGTTCTCCTTAAAACACTGAGCAAAAATGTCGGCGATGCAAATAAACCCGTAGTGCGTTTCATGCCAAACGGATTAAAACGGCAGGCATTGAATTACGGCTTCAAACATATGGGGCAAAACTATTTCAGTGCTTCAATGTCCAATCTAGGCATTGTAAGAATGCCTGAAGCCGCTATGGAGCATATTGACAGGTTTGAGGTGCTTCTCGGCGAAAATCCCTGCAAGCATATTGCTCTTGCATTGATATCCGACGGCAAAAACATGAACATTTCCTTTTCAGGCAATTCTAAAGAGGTTGATATTCAGCGGTACTTTTTTAAAGCCCTTGCCCAAAACGGTGCGAGAGTGAGAATTGAGTGCAATGACAAGGAAAGCTGGGTGAAAGCATGAGATGCACAGAATGTAATGTTGATTTGGGTGATGAATATCAGCGCTGCCCTCTTTGCGGCAGTGACGCAGTCAATGAAAGCCCCGTTATCGGCGGCATGAGAACATCCGAATATCCGGATGTTGTTTACAAACCTTATCCGAAAAAATATGTGTTGATTTTCTTCCTGATATTTCTGGGATTCTGCGCGGTGGAGATGACTGCAGACTATATCATCAATGCCAGGCTTGGCTTATCGGTGCTTATTGCGTTTATTCTTCCGTGCCTGTGGGTGCTTTTCATCCGTCCGTTTGTCGTAAAAAAGGAATATATCGGGAGCTACCTTTTGCAGGATGTTTTCTTCCTTGCTTTACTGATGCTGTATATAGACAAAGCAGGTCTTGGCAATTTTTATTCTGCTCTGTCAAGGGGAATACCGCTGCTGTTAATTACTTCGGAGGTTGCGCTGCTTGTTGCCTCACTGATGGATAAATACCACCGTGTCACTGCGATAAGCTATATACTTGCGGGCGCCGCATGTGACATTGCGCTGATTATCATTGCAATTTTCAGCAAGGGTGTAACATTGCCGATGTCGCTTATAGCTTTGGGTGTTGCCGCCGTCACACTTGTGATTATCAAAATCCTTGCTCCGAAGGAATTCAATGAGGAGCTAAAGGCAAGGTTCAATACCTGAATAAAAATCTTCAGGGCCGCATATTTGAAGTGCGACCCTGTTTTTTTATGCCGATTTATTCAAATGCGCTCAAGAGCGCTTACCTGCACTGGATTACCATCTTCGTTAAAACTTGACGTCAGGTTATTCTATCAGTCTTCAATAAATTCAAACCGTTTAAATGTTTTTCCGTCACGCTCGACGGTTTCATCCCACATAGACGCAGGGCGTACCCAGATGCCGCCATCGCCGTAAAGTGCCTGATAGACCACCATGTCCTCAAGCGTTTCGGAGTTTTTCGCGGTATACAATACTTTATACTCGTTACCCTTGAAATGGCGGTAACGCCCGGGCTTTATTTTATCCATATGATTTCCCCCAACCCACAATCTACACCGGTTCGCCCTCTTTGCACACTTCACGCTGGGTTCCTATAACCGCAAGGGCGTCGCCTACCAGCGTTACAAGGGCAGCCAGCACCGTCACTTCATCGGCATTAAGCCCGCAGGCAATTGAATTAGCCAGCACTGCCGCCATGATATTAAGCTGTTCTCCGCTGCATTTGCACAAATTTTTATTTGCCATCAATTCACCCCCAGTGGAGCTTACTGATAACAGTATATTATTTCAGTCCAAGTTTTGCGAATGCTCGCAAATCAACAGTTTCAGGGATTTTTTAAAAGCAATATCCTGCTCAAAACTTCTTTTGGGCGGGCCTTTCAGCCTGCCGCCTGCATTTCTGATTTTCTTTGCGATATGCCTTTGAGTGAGCAGGCTTTCAATGTTTGAGTCACTGATAACCATGCCGTTCTGCGTTATCGGATATCCCTTTCTGGCAAGCGCCATTGCGGCGAGCCCGTAATCCTGAGTTATCACAATATCTCCTTTTTCAAGCATATTGACCAGAGCATAATCGACACTGTCCGCGCCTTTTGAAACGGTGATGGTTTTCGCCCCGTCCTTTTCAAAAACATGCGAGGTGTCGCAAACAATCAGGCATTCAATGCCGGCTTCACCGCCTGCCTTTATGGCTATGTCAACAACGGGGCAGCCGTCCGCATCTATTAAAATTCTCATATTCAAAACCTCTTTAAGTACATATTACACCGGACATGTTCATTTTGCAAATATTTCCACTATACACGCTTTATCTATGCAGCTTTATAAATAAATAGAAAATGAAATGTAAATTATATTGCCCATTTTGAAGGGATAAGTTATAATGATTAAAAATACCAGAAGGAGTAATGCAATGCTCAACGGAACAAAGGCCTATTCCGGAAAAAAGGGATTTGAAATACTTAACACCGAGCATTTTGGGATACAGAGAAAAATTGTTGCAAATATGACAACCGAGTCATGGGAGACAATACCGCACGCTGCTTATATTTATGAAGCGGATGTCACGGAGCTTTTGAAGGAGTTCAAAACGCTTCGTGAATCGGGCAAACATATCTATAAAATTTCGCTCAATACTTTAATGCTTAAAATTATCGTTGAGGGCGTCAAAAAAAATCCGAAAATAAATTCTCACATCGAGTATAAAAGAAGACTGGTAAGGGGCAAAATTGAGACAATAAACGACATCAATATTTCAATGCCCATGCTTTTGCCCGATGGGGATATGATGACAATAAACCTCCATAATTTTGAGGATAAAAGTCTTGACGATATGTCGGAATACATAGAGGATGTCAGAAGAAGAATTGATAAAACAATATTAACGCAGGCGATGTATGAGGTATCAATTGACAATACCATGAGCGCTCTCAAACGCATGAAGTTCATCACAACCGCGGGGCGGCTTATGGGGGCAAAGCTCGGCAAGCACAAGATAAAAACCCTGTCCGGCAAAGCAAAAAGAGATTATGAAAAAATACCCCCGACTGAAAGGCTGACAAAGCAGGATATTGAACAGGGAACGATTACAATTTCAAACCTTGGCTCGGTATATCGCGGCAGGTCTCTGGGCGTGCCCGCAATGCTCGAGGTTATTCCGCCTCAGATTTTTGCAATCGCTATAGGTGCGGTGCAGGAAAAACCGGGCGTTTACACAAATGAAAACGGAGAGAAGCAAATCGAAATCCGTCAATTTCTGTCAATGTGTTTTGCTTTTGACCACAGGGCTTTGGATTATGGCGATATTGTTCCGTTTTTAAGCCGTCTGGATGATATTTTTGAAAATCCCGTTCAAATCCAGGAGTGGTAATTCAATTATGTCTACTTAATGGAGGAAATTATGAAAATTAACGCTGAGAAGGAAATGATTTTTGACATTCAGCCGACTAAAAGCTGCCACGCTTCAACCGTTCTCCCCCTTGACAACGGAGACATTGCTGCCGCCTGGTTCGGAGGCACAAGAGAGGGCAGTGACGATGTTGACATCTGGGTAAGCGTCCGCAGCGGCGGGGAGTGGAGTACCCCTCAAAGAATTTCACAGGCCGATGATGTTCCTCACTGGAACCCCGTGCTTTTCAAAAGGACTGACGGGACAATCTGTCTGTTCTTCAAGGTCGGCAGAAAAATCCCGATTTGGAAAACCTATTATTCCCTGTCCTGCGACAACGGCAGGACATGGTCAAAACCCGCTGCTCTGGTTGAAAATGATACGGGGGACGGCAGAGGTCCGGTTAAAAACAAATGCCTGCGTCTTTCGGACGGGAGGATTCTCGCCCCTGCCTCATCGGAACTTAATATGATGTGGAAGGCTTTTGTCGATATGTCCTTCGACGACGGGAGAACATGGGAAAAGCAGATGTATATCCCGTCAGCACGCTTTGAAGACAAGCGTGTCAATGTTATTCAGCCGACGCTCTGGGAGTCCTCGCCCGGCAGGGTCAGTATGCTTATGCGCTCCTCCTGCGGTAGAGCGTACCGCAGCGATTCAGACGATTACGGCAAAACCTGGTGTAAGGAATACCGCACAAAGATTTTAAATAACAACAGCGGCATTGACCTTGTCAGGCTCGGCAACGGCACACTGATGCTTGTTTCAAACCCCATTGGGGAAAACTGGGGCGCAAGAGCGCCGCTGACCATTCAGGCATCAGCAGATGACGGGCAGTCATGGCATGAGATTTTCGTCCTTGAAAGAGGTGAGGATGAGGACGATGAATTCTCCTATCCCGCAATTGTCGCGGTTGAAAACACTCTCTATATCACATATACATGGCAGCGTCAGAAGATTGCTTTCTGGAAAATCGAAGTGGAAGAGTGATGACACGGCTCCTAAAACACGGTTTGTTTAATATTCACGGCGGCAGCAAAAAATGCTGCCGCCGTTTCGTCATACCATCGTTATATCATATTGTTTATGCACCTGTTGATTGCACAAAGCACACCTCTGATTGAAGCGTAGTTGATGTTGTGGGAAATCCCGACACCGAAAGCGTTCTTGCCCTCAGGTGAAATCAGCTGAATATATGACACTGCCTTTGCATCCGAGCCGATTGAAACAGCGTGTTCGGAGTAGTTGACAAATCTGTATCCTTTGATTCCGACGGTGGCAAGCGCGTTGAAGAATGCGTCAATAGGCCCGTTGCCCTTGCCCTGAATAAATACAGGTTCGTTGCCGTTGTGTTTTAAACTGCCCTCAAAGCAAACCTCGGGAGATGTTTCGTTTTGCTCACTTTCCTCCCTGAATTTGTGGCTGACAAGCATATACGGTCCATTGATGTCGATATATTCGCTCCTGAAAATCCCCATAACCTCGTCTGCGCTGATTTCTCTGCCCACCTTGTCGCAGTAGCGCTTGATGGCTCTGCCGAATTCGGGGTGCATGGCTTTCGGTAGCTCATAGCCGAAGGAGTTGTTCATAATAAATGCCGCGCCGCCCTTGCCTGACTGGCTGTTTATGCGGATAACAGGCTCATATTCACGCCCGACGTCGGCGGGGCAAATCGGCAGATAGGGAATCTCCCAATATTCCGTGCCGCTATCCTTCATATAATTTTCGCCTTTGTTGATTGCGTCCTGATGAGAGCCTGAAAATGCGGTGAACACAAGGTCGCCGACATAAGGATGACGCACGGGGACGTTCATTTTTGTTGTTCTCTCATATACATCTCTTATGCCGTTGATGTTGCTTAAATCAAGCCCAGGGTCAATCGCCTGTGTGAACATATTAAGCGCAAGTGTTATAATATCGACGTTGCCCGTCCTTTCACCGTTGCCAAAAAGAGTGCCCTCAATTCTTTGTGCGCCCGCAAGCATTCCAAGCTCCGCAGTCGCAACCGCAGTGCCTCTGTCATTGTGCGGGTGCAGGCTGATGATTGCCGCCTCTCTGTTCGGAAGCTTGCTGCAAAAATACTCAACAAGGTCAGCAAAGCAGTTGGGCGTACTGTTCTCGACCGTTGACGGAAGGTTGAGAATGACCTTGTGTTCCTTATCCGCACAAAGCTCTTTCATAACACTGTCGCAAATCCAGACAGCGTTGTCCGGCTCAGTCCCCATAAAGCTTTCGGGCGAATATTCGTACCTTATATTCATGCCTGTTCTTGCGGCGGTCTCATCACCCAGTTTTTTTATAAGCTTTGCACCGTCGACCGCAATGTCAACAATGCCCTGCATATCGCTTTTGAAAACAACCTTCCTCTGAAGCGACGAAGTGGAATTATAGAAATGGAAGATGACGTTTTTCGCACCCTCAATTGCCTCAAAGGTCTTTACGATAAGATGCTCCCTTGCCTGAACAAGCACCTGTATTGTAACGTCATCAGGTATTAAATCCCGCTCGATGAGAGTGCGGAGTATCTCGTATTCCGTCGCCGAGGCGGACGGAAACCCAACTTCAATCTCTTTAACACCTATGTCACACAGCATTTTAAACATTTCCAGTTTTTCATCTAGGTTCATAGGGTTAATCAATGCCTGATTACCGTCACGCAGGTCAACGCTGCACCAGGTCGGCGCTTTCTTAATTGCCCTTGCCGGCCACTGCCTGTTTTCAAGCTTTATCGGCTCGAAAGGAATGTACTTTTTGCAGCCATCTTTCATCACAATACCTCCCAAAAAAAACAC
>CAZBHG010000055.1:0-9383 GCA_964491735.1 uncultured Eubacteriales bacterium | reverse complement strand
CTTCTGAGCTTTGACTCAATAACAACAGGTAAACAGGTAAATCACTTTTTCCTTGTCTTTACAGATATAATCGTGGTGCTTTCAACAGTGTTTATTATGTTTGCTGTAAACTGCAACCTGACATTCAGGGAAAATGGTTTTGCCGACAAATCGGATATCTTTTCACTTTCCGGAAATTTTATCAGCTATGACGATGTGAAGGTTATTTACCATATCAATGCGAGGATAAACGATTTCGGCGACAGGGTCGATTCGCCGTCATACGTTATAGTGCTTACCGACGGCACTTATTATGACCTGTATAATTACACAAGCGTTGAAGAGACGGAGAAAAAAATTCTGCCCATATTCACACAGAGATGTATATGTGTCAGAGATGCCGACACGCTGCCCAATTATTTGACACAGGCGCAAAACTGATTTGGGAGTAATATATGAAAATCGGAAATGTACAGATAAACGGCTGCGCCGCGCTTGCCCCGATGGCAGGGGTTGCGGACAGAGCCTTCCGCGAGCTTTGCACCGAGTTCGGTGCTGCCTATGTTGTGGGTGAGATGGCAAGCTCGAAGGGCATCAGCATGTCTGATAAAAAATCCAAGGAGCTGCTCTATATCTCGCCGCAGGAACGCCCCGCGGCTGTTCAGATATTCGGCGACGAGCCGCAGATAATGGCTCAGGCTGCTCTCAAAGCGCTTGCATATGAGCCTGATATTATTGACATAAATATGGGCTGCCCCGCGCCGAAAATTGCGGGAAACGGAGGCGGCTCCGCGCTTATGAAACGCCCTGAACTGGCGCAGAGCATTGTTGAAGCGTGCGCCAAAGCTGTAAGCCTGCCCGTCACGGTGAAAATCCGTTCGGGCTGGAACAGCGGGAGCATAAACGCTGTTGAGCTTGCACAACGCTTTGAGGCGGCAGGCGCGGCGGCAGTGACCGTACACGGCAGAACAAGAGAGCAGATGTACTCCCCGCCCGTTAATATTGATATTATCCGCCATGTTAAGCAGGCGGTAAATATCCCCGTAATCGGCAACGGTGACGTTACCGACGGCATCACCGCAAGGGAAATGCTTGATAAAACGGGCTGTGACCTTGTTATGGTCGGCAGAGGAGCGTTGGGGAGACCGTGGATATTTGCCCAAATCAACGCATTTTTAAAAGACGGTACTATATTGGACGAGCCTGAGGTTGAAGAAAGGATGTCCGTCATGCTCCGCCATATCAGGGCTTTGTGCGAATATAAAGGTGAATATATCGGCATGAGGGAAGCAAGAAAACACGCCGCATGGTATATGAAGGGCATCAGAGGCGCGGCAGGCTACAGGCAGGAGATATGTTCACTCGAAAGATTTGAACAGTTGGAGGAGCTGGCGGAGAGGGTTCAAAAAAATTATTAAAATATATCGTCCCAAAACGCGAAAAGCCCTCCATAACGGAGGGCTTCGCATATTAAAGAGGGGGGCTAATTAGCAGAGATTATTTTTGAGGGTATCAAGGCATGCTTTAAGCTCGTTGGGAAGCTTTGTGCCAAACTTGCCGTAGAATTCTTCGATACCTTTTGCCTCATCCACCCAGAGCGCTTTGTCAACGCCGAGCATATTTTTGAGATTTTCTGCACTGACTTCGTCCTCAATACCTTTGAGGTTGATATCCGCCGCCTTGGGAACATAGCCGATTGCTGTTTCTTCGGCATCGACCTTGCCTTCGCAGCGGTCAATAATCCATTCAAGAACACGCAGATTATCACCGAATCCCGGCCACATGAAGTTGCCTTCATCGTCTTTTCTGAACCAGTTGACGTTGAAAATCTTGGGAGCCTTGTCTGCATCAAGGGTTTTGCCAATATCAATCCAGTGCTGCCAGTAGTCAGCCATATCATAGCCGCAGAACGGAAGCATTGCCATTGGGTCACGGCGGACAACGCCCACAGCACCTGCCGCGGCGGCAGTCGTTTCAGACGCCATAACAGAGCCTACGAAAACGCCATGGTTCCAGTCCCTTGACTGATAGACAAGGGGAGCTAGCTTTGCCCTGCGCCCGCCGAACACGAAAGCGGAAATCGGCACGCCTGATGAGCTTTCAAACTCAGAGCTTATGCACGGGCAGTTTACTGCGGGAGCGGTAAAACGGCTGTTGGGGTTTGCGCCCTTTTCGCTGCTTGTTTTGCCGTTCCAGGGGCGTCCCATCCAGTCGACTGCGTTTTCGGGCGGGTTCTTGTCAAGCCCCTCCCACCAGACGGTGTTGTCGTCAAGATTATGCGCAACATTTGTGAATATTGTACCCTTTTTCGTTGAAGCGAGCGCGTTGGGGTTTGACTTTTCGTTTGTTCCCGGAGCAACGCCGAAAAAGCCGTTTTCGGGGTTGATGGCATAAAGCCTGCCATCCTCGCCTTTTCTTATCCATGAAATATCGTCGCCTACGCACCAGACCCTGTAGCCCTTCTTGAGATAACCCTCGGGAGGGATGAGCATTGCAAGGTTTGTTTTGCCGCATGCCGACGGGAAAGCGGCGCAGATATATTTAACTTCACCCTTTGGGTTTTCAAGCCCGAGGATAAGCATGTGTTCAGCCTGCCAGCCCTCTTTCCACCCCTGATAGGAGGCAATACGCAGAGCGAAGCACTTTTTGCCTAAAAGGACGTTTCCGCCGTAGCCGGAGTTGACCGATATAATCGTGTTGTCCTGCGGGAAATGGCAGATGTAACGGTTTTCTTCTTCAATCTTGCATTTGCAGTGAAGACCTCTCACCCAGTCATTTGAATCTCCCAGAGCATCAATAACAGCCTTGCCGACTCTTGT
This sequence comes from uncultured Eubacteriales bacterium, assembly GCA_964491735.1. Classification (GTDB taxonomy): domain Bacteria; phylum Bacillota; class Clostridia; order Oscillospirales; family Acutalibacteraceae; genus JAAZFZ01. The sequence continues at coordinate 6,585 of CAZBHG010000055.1, read as the reverse complement.
CATAATAACCATATTGAGAACAACATAAATCGAATCCGTCAATTCAATGCCGATCTTTGAGAAACGTGAGCCGACAGGACCCATTGAATAAGGAATGACATACATCGTGCGCCCCTTATATGAATCCCTCGCTATATCATAAAGCATTTTATAGCATTCACTGGGATCCATCCAGTTGTTTGTGGGGCCTGCCTCTTCTTTTGTGGGTGTGCAGATAAATGTACGGTTTTCAACGCGTGCAACGTCGTTGACAGCAGTGCGGTGAAGGTAGCAGCCGGGGAGCTTATCTTCATTGAGCTTCACCATCTCGCCTGTTGAGCAGGAAATGGCATGCAGCTCTTCAAGCTGTTCACTTGAACCGTCAATCCAGACAATTTTGTCGGGCTTGACAAGCTGAACCTTTTCGTCAATCCAATCCAAAACGGATTTGTTAGTTGTAAAATTTGCCATAAAAATACCCCTTTCATTGCGGAAATATGCTTTGGTTAATATAAAAATAACCGTGCTTAATTATACATCATAGTTTTTAAAAATGCAACCATAAATTTATAAAATTGCAAAAATTATCCGAAATACTATAATTTGATTGCAATTTTGAATTTAGAATGCATTTTCCTCTCATTTTTTGCAATAAAGTGAGGGGAATAATTCACTTTCAATGAATATATGCGCTTTAATACATCCTATGGTGATTCTTATATTATGTTAAGCCTGGAAGAAAATATTCCGCTTAAAAAACCACCCCGAAAAAATCGAAGTGGTTTTCAGTTAAATTTTCAAATATGAATTAGTATTTTACGTTGTATATATTGACAGTATCTTCAAGAACAGCAGTGCCGCTGAACTCAGTCAATAATACCTTGCCTTTAATAATATTGATCAGAGTGTACATATACTGGTCGAGAGTTACAATTTGTTTTGTGGCGGGGTTATAAACAAGCACTGCCTTGCAATCATAATAATTAAGAGCATACTCTGCAGTTCTTATAACTTTGATGCCTTTTATTTCAGCATCTATTTCAGCCTTTGCGAGCGGGCCGAAAACCTTGCCGACGTTGCTTGTGCACTTCTTTGTATTCTCATTGTATGGTTCAGGATTATCTTCCGAATTAAGTACCATTGTAATCTTAAAGTTACCGTTTGAAAGCTTCTCGCAATTTGCGGATTTGACAGCGCTAACGTCAGTGAGAAGGCAGCCCTTGTCACACTTATAAACCGGGAACCATCTCATGTTGCTGCCCTTTTCATTAACCTCAGGGTCATTCTTTGCATCTTCTTCTGTTGTCATAAAGCTACTTGCCAATCCCAGAAGAGTGTTGACAATTCCGCTGTCAATATTTCTCTTATCTTTGGGAAGCACCTGATACTCAACTTTCGTATAAGCCGGCTTTGCAGTCTTGGCATAATTCATAACCTCTGTGTAAGCTGCGAGAATAGCAGCATTACCTTTGGGAACGGTTGTTGTCACGGGAGTCGTTACCGGCTCGGAGGTTTTGCCATCTGTTGTATTAGCACCCGTTACATCAGCGGTTATTCCCTCGGTTACATTCTCATCTGTTGTCGCAACCGCATCGTCGGCTGCATCAGTCGTTTTTACCGCAGCAGTCGTCGCCGTTTCTCCTTTGCCGCCGCAGGCTGCAAAAGAAAGAATAAGCGTGAAAGCCATAATCATTGCAAGAATTCGAGTAAAGCCTTTTTTCAAAATAATTCCTCCTTCAAAATTTAGCCCCCAAAATCTGGAAGCTGACTATTTATAATTTACAATATATCTTACCGTTTGTCAAGGAAAAACATTGCCATTTTTAACTATTATGTGATATAATATTTTCATTGATATTCTTAATATTGAGCATAATATTAACTCAGTTTTATTGCAATCGGAGGATAATCAATGGCTGTTAAAAAGCTTGTATCCTGGAATGTAAACGGTATCAGAGCGTGCAGCGGCAAAGGTTTTGCTGATGCCTTTGATGCGCTGGGCGCCGATATTTTTTGCCTGCAGGAGACTAAGCTCCAAAACGGGCAGCTTGAGCTGGAGCTAAAAGGCTATCATCAGTTCTGGAATTATGCGGAGAAAAAAGGTTATTCCGGCACTGCCGTGTTCACAAAGGAAAAACCTTTGGATTTCAGCTACGGGCTTGGTATAGAAACGCTTGACGGCGAAGGCAGGGTCATTACCCTTGAATTCGTTGATTTCTATATCGTTACGGTATACACCCCCAATGCGCAGGACGGTCTTAAAAGGATTGATTTTCGCATGAAATGGGAGGACGCGTTCAGGGACTATGTTTCGGGGCTTGACAGAAAAAAGCCGGTTATCATCTGCGGTGATATGAATGTTGCGCACAATGAAATAGATTTAAAAAATCCTGCCGCAAACAGAGGAAACGCGGGCTTTTCGGATGAGGAAAGAGGCAAATTCGGCGAGCTTCTCGGCGCGGGGTTTACGGATACTTTCCGTTATTTCTATCCCGACCTGCGGGTTTATTCTTGGTGGAGCTATCGCTTTAATGCCAGGGAGCACAACGCCGGCTGGCGCATTGACTACTTTCTGGCGTCAGACAGGCTTGCGCCCTGTCTGAAGGATGCAAAAATTCACACACAGATTTACGGCTCTGACCATTGCCCCGTTGAGGTCGATATTGAGTTTTGAACAAAACTTTTGGAATTGAAAAACGCATGGAGGCAGCTATGAAGAAAAAAATTAAGGTCATTACCGCTGTGCTTGTCGTCTTGGCTGTTGCTTCGGCAGCTTTTATGGCGGCATCAATTGTTATCAAAAAAAAGGCTGATGTCGTGGTTGACACCTCCGATTTCAAAATGGCGAAGAGCACATATACCGCGGCCCTGAGCGGCAGCGGCTCTTTGGAGTATCCAATAATGCAGACGGATTTCAGCGATGTTTTTTACCTTGCCAATCCCGACGGGAGCGCCGCCTTCCTGCAGTACAGCGGCAATAAGCTAACGGCATACAGCGGCAAAGTCAAGAGCGTGAATATTTCCGTCACCTGCAGTGATGAAAAAATCCCCGCAAAAGTCTATTATATAGAGCGTGACGGAGATGTTACGGGTTTCGGTCTTTATACCAACAGCATAAGCAACGCGGATGTGAAAATTCACGAATATGCCTTTTTCAAGCTCACAGCTATGCCGAAAGGTTATGACATGAGCGGCGCACTTCTTCTTGTTGATTTTGAAAAGAGTAATTTTGCGGACGATAAGATTTATACCGAGGCTTACAAGGTAAATCTTTCGAATGGAGACGCCGAAAGGATAACAAGCAATAACGGAAGATTGGTCGGTACGAACGGGGCATTGCGTGAGGACTGGACGATGCTGACCGACGATTTTCTTAAAAATGTGACGGGCGACCCGCTTTTTCTTTCAGGGAGAAACTATAATCTGGACGATGTGGGATATAAAGCAGACATCATTAAATTAAACGGCACAAGAAAACCGAAGGTTAAAATTGAAAACATTCTGGGTTTCTGGGTAAAAAACACAAAGTACGGGTTTGCTTTTTTAAGAAGCACGGATGGCGGTTTTCAGTGTGTTCTGAATAAGAACGGAGAGGAAAACTCATATAAGTCATTCAAGAGCGAATATTATCTTCACTATCTGCAGGACGGCGACTATGTTGCAAACAAGGATACAATCACATTTACTCAGCTGCTGTCAGGCCGTGACACGGTTTTTTCGGATGTATCGTTTGTCGTTGCGCCGACCGTTCTGAGTGTCAATCCGGGCGGGAACATGGCAGTGCTTGCAAGCGAAGGTATTCAGAACTCAAAGGGTGCAAATATTCAGAAGCTTGTTGTCTGCAATCTGAAAAGCGCCACTTCAGTCTCATATGAGGAGCCTTATATCTACTCTTCCGATTATGCGAATTTCTTCTGGGTTGACGACAATACTCTTATACATGTCCGCCCGCTTAACGATGACGGAACAGGGCTGCAGTATGTGGTGTTAAAAGTGAAATAATCATCGGGTTTAACTAAAACTATTGGCAAAAAGCCTATATACAAAATGCGGTCTGTTATCGACGAAAAGCGATAACAGACCGTTAATTTTATTAATATAATTTTTGGGGAATATGGAATTATTCCTCTTCTTCAGCCTTTGACTCCTCAACAACCTTCTGAGCGACGGCTGCCGGAGCATCCTCATAGCGTGCAAACTCAATTGAAAAATATCCTCTGCCCGCGGTTACGGAACGAAGGACGGTTGCAAAATCGCCCATTTCAGCCATTGGAACCTCCGCCACAAGCTCCTGCATCTTCGGCTCGTTTGCCGGCCCCATGCCGAGCACTCTGCCGCGGCGCTTTGTGATGTCGCCCATAATATCGCCGAGGTTATCGTCAGGCATATAAGCCTTCAGTGTGCCAATCGGTTCAAGGATTGTGGGCTGCGCATTCGGCATACCGTTTTTGAAAGCGACAGCTGCGGCGGTTTTGAATGCCATTTCGGAGGAATCAACGGGATGATAGGAACCGAAGTAAAGAGTCGCCTTCAAGCCGACCATCGGATAGCCCGCAATAAAGCCCTTTACAACGCACTCGCGCAAGCCCTTTTCGACTGCGGGGAAGTACTGCCTGGGAACGGAGCCTCCAACGATTTCCTCACAGAACACAAGGTCGTCGCTTTCGCACGGCTCAAAGCGGATATAAACATCACCGAACTGACCGTGACCGCCCGACTGCTTCTTGTGCCTGCCCTGAACCTCAACCTTCTTGCGGATTGTCTCTCTGTAAGCAACCTTGGGAACTTTTAGGTCAATCTCAACGCCGAACTTGGCCTTGAGCTTGGAGGCGATGACATCAAGATGCTGCTCGCCCATGCCGGAAAGGATTTGCTCATGTGTCTCTGTATTTGTATGAAATTTGATTGTCAAATCCTCTTCAAGGAGCCTCGTAAGGCCTGCTGAGACTTTTTCCTCCTCACCCTTCTTTCTGACCTTAACGGCCATTGAGAGGCAGGGAATGGGGAAATTCACGCCCTCAAGTGTAATAACATCCTTTGCGCTGCAGAGTGTGTCACCTGTGCTGACGCCGGAAAGCTTTGTGACAACGCCGATATCACCTGCGGGGATGCAGGCTGTGTCCTCCTGCTTTGCGCCCTTGACAAAAATCAGCTTGCCCATACGCTCACTCTCGCCTGTGCGGGCATTGAACGCCGGCACATCAGGAGTGATTTTGCCGGAAACAACCTTAAAGAACGACATCCTGCCGACAAACGGGTCGGCAACTGTCTTAAAGCATATGGCGGCAAGAGGGCCGTTTTCGTCGCAGGCAATCTCTCTGTCGCCCGCTTTTTCGCCCGCATGATCTGCGGCGCTCGGAGCGGAATAAACAAGCTCGTCAAGAAGCATATCGACCGCATCGGTTGTGAAGCCGGCACACGCATAGACAGGGATGACGGAGCCGTCACATACCCCTGCGTTAAGGCCGCGGACTATCTCTTCACGGGTGAACTCCTCGCCATCGAAGAACTTCTCCATCAGCTCATCATCCGTGGAGGCAACTGCCTCGGAGAGGATAGCCATCATTTCGTCAATCACATCGCTTGACGGCATCGGAACTTCCTTTGCCGTTGCGTTACTGTATTCAAAAGCTTTTCTTGACGCGAGATTAACATATGATTTGACCTTGTCGTTCTCCATATAAGGAATGATTACGGGGCAGATTGCTGAACCGATTTCTTCCTTGATAGCGTTGAAGGTCTTGTAAAAGTCTGTATTTTCGGCATCGCAGCGGGTAACAGCAAACATCTTTGCAATTCCTCTGGCGGTTGCCGCTTTGAATGCCTTTTCGGCGCCGACATCATAGCCTGAGCCTGCTGCAGAAACAATCAGAACACTCTCAGCAGCGCGAACGCCCTCGCTCAAGCCGCCCGCGAAGTCGAAAAGACCTGGAGTATCAATTATATTAACCTTAGTATCTTTCCATTCAAGAGAAGCAACAGCGGTTGAAACGGTTGTTTTGCGCCTTTTTTCTTCGGCATCAAAGTCGAGTACAGTGTTGCCGTCTGCAATTCTGCCCAGTCTGTCAGTGGCTTTTGCAAGGTAGAGCATAGCCTCGGCAAGAGTTGTTTTGCCCCTGCCGCCATGGCCCGCGATGGCGATATTCCTGATGTTTTTAGCATTGTAGGCTTTCAAATTGTTTCCTCCTTGTTTTTGCCGCTTTATTTTAAAACGGATTTATATGCAGTTTATTATAATTAGCATCGTTTGGAATTATATCATATATTAAAGGCATTTTCAATAAAAACTTTTGCTGAAAATGCCCTTTTATTGTTGATTCAATTGTCATTGGACGCATTCACTCGGTTAATTTACGACTTATTGGAAAAATATTCCGTTATTCATCCTCTTTTTTCAGGCTGAAATATGCTTTGCCGCTAATTGTCAGGTTGAGCGTTCCTTCTTCCCCATTGTTGATTTCATTCTCACTTTTAATTGATTTTACCGCAAGGGTAAGCTTGCTGTCTATGTCTGACGTTGTGCCGATTCGCAAAACAATTCTGTCCTGATAGGTGAGGGTTAAATCAAGGTCATCCGTTATATCTATCTGCGTTATATCGCTCAAT
>CAZBHG010000054.1:0-9545 GCA_964491735.1 uncultured Eubacteriales bacterium | reverse complement strand
AAGTGCTTGAAGCAATTCATGAGGCGGGCGGAATAGCTGTTATGTCTCATCCCGGGACTTATGACGACTTTGGAATCCTTGACGAACTTATCGAGCTTGGGCTTGACGGCATTGAGGTATGGCATGGCTCGAATAGTGATGAGCAGCGCATAATTCTGCTGGAGAAGGCAAAGTCAAACGGCCTTGTCACAACGGGCGGCAGCGATTTTCATGGGATGTATAACAGGGGAAAGATTGCGCTGGGCTCCGAGAGCACACCAGCTGCCCAGCTTAATATGCTTTTTTCATACAAATCAAAAAAGAGAAAGCAACAAAAAATTTTACAGACAAGTTGATATAACATGAGACTGTAAAAGCTGAGGTGACTGAAATGAGACTTCAGGATGACGGCGATGTTAAGATTTTTACCACAAGGTCAAATGACAAAAATGAGGCGGAGGACTTTATCCTTATTGCCGAGCAGCTTGAGGCGCAAAGAGCTAACGGCAACATTGCCAAGGCAAAGGCTCTCGGCGAAAAACTCGCTCTTTTAACGCCGGAAAATGAGCCGGTCGAAAGCCTCATAGACGGCAGAGATTTACCGCCGAATATTTTGTATCAGATTCGTGTGCTTATGGTTTTTGCAATGCATACAGCGATTCACAGCCATCTGCATCTTCCCATGCTTTATTCTGCTGCTGTCAACAGCATGTATGACAGCCTGATTAATGAAACGCCGGGGTTCTATGACAATATTTCGGATGGCGCGGCGTTTACATTCTATTACCTTGCACTGCGCAAGGGAGCAAATGCCGAGCAGCATATAGGCGATGCATTTGCCATGCTGTGCGGCAAAGAGGGCAACGAGAAGGTGAGCGCTATCGGTGCGCTGATATTTGCAAGGATTTCAGAAAAAGCCGTTGAAGAAATCACGGCGCTTGACTTTACAGATTAAGATTGGATTTTTAACTGCCCCCAAAAACAAGGGAGCAGTTTTGACTTTGAAGGGTAAAGGTTGAGATTGATATGAAATTAGCGACGAAAATTGTTGCCGCGTCTGCGGCCACTTTAGGTGCTGCCGCCGCAAGCGAATGGGTAATCAGCAACAACGCTCTCACGGTAGACAGCATAGCGATACGCAGCAAAAAAATTCCGCATTCTTTTGACGGGTTCAGAATTGTGCATATTTCCGACATGCACTGCGCTTCTTTCGGGCAGGGCAATGAAAGGCTGCTGCAAAAAATAAAATATCAGTATCCGGATATTATTGCCGTCACAGGGGATATGATTGATAGCAGCAATATTGATTTTCCGAATCTGTTTTATCTGATTGAAAAGCTTTCACTCAAATATCCCGTCTACTATGTTCTGGGCAACCATGAGCTGAGGCTTGACGAAGATAATTATAACAGCTTGATTTCACAGCTCACTCTTTGCGGAGCAGTTATTCTTAACAATACGAGCGTGACAATAAAAAGGAACGATGACGCAATTGTTATCTCCGGCTTGAACAATGAGCTTAGTTACTATCCGTCAAAAAGGAACGATGAGAAGAAAAAGACATTCACTCTCAATGCGATGAAGGAGCTTTTGGGTGCGGCTGACACTGCCGGCTACAACATCCTTTTAACGCACAGCCCGTTTGATTTTGATATTTATTCCCAATGGGGAGCCGACCTTTCATTATGCGGTCATGTTCACGGGGGAATGATAAGACTGCCGAAAATCGGCGGCGTTTTCTCGCCGGATTATAATTACTTTCCGCAATACCAGAACGGTCTTTACAGCGACGGTGAAAATTCAATGATTGTCAACAAGGGGCTTGGCAGCGCAAAGATTCCTTTGAGATTTTTTAATAAACCCGAGATTACGGCAGTAACTTTAAAAAGCAGGCAGGTAACGGAATTTTAAAGTCAAAACAAAAAATAAAAAAGAAGCAGTATGGTCAACATATCGCTTCTTTTACATTTTCTATTTTATATTTTGATAATCAATCGAATCAAGGCGTATAAATATCCGATGTAAAAACCCTTATGCCCAGATTATAAAACCTTTCAAAGGATTCTTTGTCATCTATTGTCCACACAGCGAGCTTTGTGCCGCCGTTGAGGAGCTTTTTGATTACCTCATCGTCATTCTTTTTTTTGCTGCCGTTAAAGGTCAAGCCAATATAGGGATATTTATCTTCAAAAGCAATTGCATCATCATCAATAACTGAGGTGATAAGCCAGAGGTCGGTTGACTCGGATAATTTATGGAATTTTAGAAGCGCATTCCCGTCATATGAAATAATCGTGGCGCTTTCAAGTAAAAACCTGTCCTTCAGAAGCGTATAAAGCTTTTCGATACCGCCCTCATTATAGCTTTTTATCTCGATTACAGGATTGATGCCATATGAAAGGCACATATCCAAAGCCTCATCCAAGGTGGGAATTCTGAGCGTTTCGCAGCTGTCTATATTCGCGCCGTTGTCGACAGTGTAGTCGAGAATCTCGCGGTAGGTCATTTCGGATATATTACCTTCGCCGTTTGTCATCCTTTTTATATTGTCGTCATGGGAGAGAACCCAGATTCCGTCGGCTGTTTGTCTGATATCAAACTCGGTATCTTTGAAGCCGCATTCTCCCGCTTTATTAAGAGCCTGAAGAGTATTTTCGGGCGCCTGAACCGATAATCCCCTGTGGGCGATGAGAGTAATATCCTCATCAATAAAATCAAGCTGTGAAATGCTTATGTTATCTTCAGCTTTAATTTTTTTATCCTTGTTAATATGGTTGTAAATTACAAAAGCGCCTGACCCGATAACTGCCACCAGAATGACGGCGCATATGACTAATGCAAAAACTCTTTTGCTTTTCATAATATATTCTCCATTATTATTGCAGCGTAATGACTGTTTGACCGTCGTTTGCAAAAACGGACTCGATGCTTTTTATCCGGGAGCTTTTCAAATCGCTGCGGACCATATCCATGAGGGCATGTCCGTTATTGCAGCCGTGGATTACAATGATTTTCCTGATTTTACCGCCGTACCCCTGTATTATGCTTTCAAGCCTGAATTTTGCATTCTCAACCCTCATGCCGTGAATATCAACAGTCAGCGAATCCCCGCTCCTATTTATTATCATCGTCACACTTCTCTTCTGCTCCAGGCGCAGGTTCGGTGCCGACGGTGTCAATGCTGATGGCAGCAGCCTTTTTATGAGGAATTCTTATCGCATAGTTTACAAACAGGGAAATAGCGATGCCGATTGTTGTGTCAATGATTCGGTTCGCGGCATATAAATAAGGCTCGACCTGTTCAAGAGTAATCATAATAATCAAAAATGTAACCAGCGCAATCGAGATTGAATCATTCTTTTTTATGAGATTGCAAAAGAAAATGACCGCGACTACTCCGACAACTGCGAAAATTATATTATATTCCCTGTCCTTTACGTTTGAGTCAAGCCACAAAAAAGCCAGCCCGAAATAAGCGCCGATGGCAGTCCCCCAGATTCTGCTCGTGCCAAGCTCGACTGAACCCTGAAAGGTCGTCTGCATAACTATAATTGCGGCAATGCAGGCAAAAATAGGATTTTCACGTTCAAGAAGAAAACGGAGAAGGACATACCCCTGCGTCTCCCCCGTAGGGATACTCTGACTTAAACTGAACAGCAATTTAAAGACAAGCATACAAATTAGGACTGAAATAGCTGTTTTAACAGTCCTCATACCGATTTTAGGGATTTGTGATTTGTGCACGGAGAAGCAACCCTTTCAAAAGTTATTTTTATTACATCACCATATTGTATACTATTTGAACTGATATTTCAATTATAATTTCATTTTTTGTGGGAATAATAAAGTTGCTGTATAATGCTTGCTGAACAAACTGCGGTATTTAACATTTAATAGATATGAAGTATTATCATTCAAAATGCATGTAATGCGAATATGGTCGGCATAATTATGCCATTACAAAGGCTCCCTAATGGTCACAGCTTCGCTGCGCCACCTTTGTCCATATCCGCAAAACGAGCGATTATTATCTCTCATTGCATAGTATGTTTTGAATTGACAAAAAGTGACAAATTATTCAAAGACATTTTTACGGCATCTGCAATTGTTTCAGAATGAATAAAAAATGCTTTACAAACGCGAAACGCAGTGATATAATCATTAGCATGCCAGTTTCTCGGAATATGGAGTAAACCTTGTCAGGTAATCACCTACCTTATTCTGGGGGCAAAGGCTAATAATCTTAATGAGGTGAAATGAATGACACAGGAAGAAAAAACCGCGATTATGCAGGAAAATGCTCTCCATGAGGGTGACACAGGCTCACCTGAGGTTCAGATTGCTGTTCTCACAAAGAGAATCAACGACCTCACCGAGCATCTCAAGGAGCACAAGAAGGACCATCATTCACGCAGAGGTTTGCTTAAAATGGTCGGTCACAGGCGCAACCTTCTTGCCTATCTGCAGAAGACTGATATTGAGCGTTACCGCGCAATAATCGCAAAACTCGGCATCCGCAAATAATCGTGCTTTCCGAGCAGGCAGGAGTGCTTCTGCCTGCTCGTTTGCAAATTTTACAAAGGTGTTAAAAACAGGCGAAGCAACGGTTTTAGCAGTGAATCGACATCCCGAGGCTTTCGGAGTGCGGATTTATTGCTAAACCGCCCGCCTGAAAAAACAGAAGGAGAAGTAAAATGTTTTTCAAGGATTTTAAGGTTTTTGAGACCTCAATCGCAGGGCGTCCCTTCATCGTTGAAGTCGGCAAAATGGCGCAGCTTGCGGGAGGCGCATGCATGGTCCGCTACGGCGGGACAGATGTGCTCTGCACGGCAACCATGTCAGCCAAGCCCCGTGAGGGCGTCGACTTTTTCCCGCTTTCAGTTGATTTTGAGGAGAAGCTTTATTCCGTCGGCAAAATCCCGGGCTCATTCCAGCGCAGAGAGGGCAAAGCAAGCGAAAAGGCTGTTCTTGCCTCCCGCGTGATTGACCGCCCAATCCGCCCCCTTTTCCCCAAGGATATGAGAAATGATGTCAGCGTTGTTGCAACGGTTATGTCAGTTGACCAGGATTGTTCACCTGAAATAACGGCAATGATCGGTGTTTCAATCGCTATTTCAATTTCAGAAGTTCCGTGGGACGGTCCTGTTTCCGGCGTTTCCGTTGGGCTTATCGACGGCGAGTATATTATCAACCCCACAGCCGAGCAGCGTGACATTTCGGCAATGGCCGTCACAGTTGCCTCAACGGCAGACCTTGTCGCCATGATTGAGGCTGGTGCAAACGAAGTCACAAACGATGAGATGTTTGACGGCATTATGTTTGCCCATGCAGAGAATCAGAAGATAGTTGAATTTATAAACAGCATCAAGGCGGAAGTCGGCAAAGAGAAGATTGACTTCCCTTCAAATGATCCTGATCCGGCTATGTATGAGGCTGTCAAGGACTTTGCGATTAATGACATCCGTCTTGCTCTCGATACGGATGACAAGAGAGTCAGGGACGAACGCCTGAAGCCCATCTATGATGCTGTCCATGAGAAATTTGACGAAATTTATCCGGAGCAGGGCTTCAAATTGGAAGAATGCCTTTATAAGGTTCAGAAATACGTTGTCCGCCGCTGGCTGCTTGACGATGGCAAGCGTGTTGACGGGCGCGGTATCAACGAGATACGTCCCCTCAACGCAGAGGTTGACCTGCTTGAACGCGTTCACGGTTCAGGCATGTTCACAAGAGGACAGACTCAGGTGCTGACAATCACAACCCTCGGCCCGATGAGAGATGCTCAGCTCCTTGACGGTATAGATGAGGTTGAAAACAAGCGTTACATCCACCACTATAATTTCCCCTCATACTCTGTCGGTGAAACAAAGCCCAGCAGAGGCCCCGGCCGCAGAGAAATCGGTCACGGAGCGTTGGCGGAGAGAGCCTTGCTTCCCGTTATACCTTCAATTGAGGAGTTCCCATACTGCATCCGCCTTGTTTCAGAGGTGCTTTCTTCAAACGGCTCAACATCTCAGGGCGCAATCTGCGGCTCAACTCTTTCGCTTATGGCGGCGGGTGTTCCGATTAAGGCGCCTGTTGCGGGTATTTCCTGCGGGCTTGTCACAGAGGGCGACCGCTTTATGACAATGGTCGATATTCAGGGGCTTGAGGATTTCTTCGGCGATATGGACTTCAAGGTTGCGGGTACTCATAAGGGTATCACGGCAATCCAGATGGATCTTAAAGTTCACGGCCTTACACCCGAAATCATCAGAGAGGCTCTTGACAAGACCTATAAGGCAAGGCTTTACATCCTTGACGATATTATGCTTCCGGTAATTTCCAAGCCCCGTGAGGAGCTTTCAAAGTATGCTCCCAAAATGCTTACGATTACAATCCCCGTTGAAAAAATCAGCGAGGTCATCGGCAAGCAGGGCAAGGTCATTCAGAAGATTTGTGCAGAGTGCAACTGCAAGGTCGATGTTGAGGAAGACGGCAAGATATTCATCAGTGCTGTTGATATTGAGGATGCCGAGCGCGCTCTGTTCATGGTTAAGACAATTGCGATTGACCCTGAAGTCGGCGCAATCTATAAAGGTGTTGTCACACGCATTATGGATTTCGGCGCATTTGTTGAAATTGCTCCCGGCAAGGAAGGGCTTGTCCACATCAGCCACCTTGACGTCAAGCGCACGGAAAAGGTTGAGGACGCTGTCGCCGTCGGCGATGAGGTCATAGTAAAAGTCCGTGAAATTGACGAACAGGGCAGGCTCAACCTCTCACGCAGAGATGCACTTATTGAAGTCGAAGGTCTTGTGCCTGAAAACACTGTATCGGACGCACCGCGACGTCCCGCACCACGCAGGGATTTTAACAGGGGCGGCAGAGACGGCGGCAGAGACGGCGGCAACAGAGGCGGAAACAGATTCAACAACAATAACAATAACAGATAAAATTAACGGCTGCCCATTCATTGAACGGGCAGCCGATTTTTTGGATTAATATTAATAATTCTCAGCCTTGATTTCAAAATATGACTGAGGATGCGCGCAGGTCGGGCAGACCAGAGGAGCGGCTTTTCCGACATGGATATGGCCGCAGTTGCGGCACACCCATACAACTTCGTTTGTGCGCTCAAAAACGATTCCGTCCTTGAGGTTTTCAATGAGCTTGCGGTAGCGTTCCTCATGCTCTTTTTCGATTTTTGCAACGCTGTCGAATAGAGCCGCTACCTTTGCAAAGCCCTCCTGACGGGCGATATCTGCAAAGCCTTTATACATTTCCGTCCATTCATAGTTTTCTCCTGCGGCGGCATCAAGTAAATTCACTGATGTTGAGGGGACGCTTCCGCCGTGAAGCTCTTTAAACCAAATCTTTGCATGCTCCTTCTCGTTTTCGGCAGTCGCTGTAAAGATTGCAGATATTTGCTCATAGCCCTCTTTTTTCGCAGCTGAGGCATAGTATGTGTATTTGTTCCGAGCCTGAGATTCTCCCGCAAAAGCGGCCATAAGATTAGCCTCAGTCTTACTTCCTTTGAATTCCATTATTTTTCCTCCTTTTTGAATGTGGTCCTTATTATTCTGCCATTATAAAAATGCCTGCTGAATAATGCCGTAAAACGGTTTGTTCAGTGAATATTATAATAATATATTTTTCCTTATATTGCAAGTTTAATGCAAGAAATTTAATATTTTTATTCGGGCTGTGCGATATAGCCTCTTACCGCGCTCTCTGCCGCAACGGCGGGGCCGGCAAGATATACTTCGCTTTCAGCGTGTCCCATTCTGCCGACAAAATTGCGGTTTGTCGTTGCAACCGCACGTTCGCCTGCCGCAAGGATGCCCATATGACCTCCCAGACAGGGGCCGCAGGTGGGGGTGCTGACGACACCGCCCGCTTCAATGAAGGTTTCAATAAGTCCTTCACGCAGGCAGTCAAGATATATCTGCTGCGTTGCCGGAATGACTATCAGGCGGACTCCCTTTGAGACCTTCCGCCCCTTTATTATTTCGGCGGCGATTCTCATATCCTCAAGCCTGCCGTTTGTGCATGAGCCGATAACAACCTGCTGGATTTCCGTCTTTTCAATTTCATCGACAGTGACGGTGTTGGAGGGAAGGTGGGGCTTTGCGACTGTCGGCTTCAAGGTGTCAAGATTAATCTCTATGACCTCATCGTAAACGGCGTCCCCGTCCGCCTCAAAAATATTATATGGTCTTTTGGCTCTTGTGCTGATGTATTTTAGCGTGGCTTCATCAACGGGGAAGATACCGTTTTTGGCGCCGCATTCGATAGCCATGTTTGAAATTGTAAAGCGGTCATCCATTGAAAGGGACTTCACTCCGTCACCGCAGAATTCAAGCGAGCGGTAGAGCGCACCGTCAACTCCGATTAAACCGATAAGGTGGAGAATAACATCCTTGCCTCCGACATATTTTCGGCATCTGCCTGAAAGCACAACCTTGATTGCCGACGGGACTCTGAACCACGTGCTGCCCGTTGCCATAGCAGCCGCCATGTCCGTTGAACCGACACCTGTTGAAAATGCGCCGAGCGCGCCGTAGGTGCAGGTGTGCGAGTCGGCTCCGATTACCGTGTCGCCGGGCAGGACAATGCCCTTTTCGGGCAGGAGCGCATGCTCGATGCCCATTTCGCCGACATCAAAAAAATGCTCAATGTCATATTTCTGCGCAAATCTGCGCACCTGCAGGCAGTTCTGGGCGGACTTGATATCCTTATTCGGAGTGAAATGGTCGAGGACGAAGGATACTTTACTCCTGTCAAACACCCTCGAGGCTCCGCAGCGTTCAAATTCGTTTATCGCAACGGGAGTCGTTACATCATTGCCCATAACAAGGTCAAGCTTAGCCTCAATAAGCTGACCGGCGTGGATTTCAGTAAGCCCTGCGTGTTCCGCAAGAATTTTTTGTGTCATTGTCATTGCCATGTTTATGTCCTCCGTGTATTCATTAGCTTATGTTCAATCGAGTCAACAAGAGCAAGCCAGCTTGCCTCGATAATATCCTTTGAAACGCCGACAGTAGTCCACACCTCGCTGCCGTCGGTCGAGGTTATAAGAACTCTGACCTGTGCGGCGGTGGCATATTTCGGCTCCATTACGCGAACCTTGTAGTCGACAAGCCTGACCTTTGCAAGAATCGGATAGAATTCGGACAGCGACTCCCTCAAAGCCGTATCAAGCGCGTTTACGGGTCCTTCACCGTCTGAGGCGGATATTTTGAGATTGCCGTTGACCCTGAGCTTTATTGTCGCTGTTGCGCTGCGGTTATTGTCATAGGGCAGCTCATCAAGCACCTTATAGCTGATAAGGTCAAAAAACGGCTCGAAGCGTTCGATTTGCCTGCGGATGATAAGCTCCAGAGAGGCATCGGCACCTTCGTATTGAAAGCCGTGGCATTCCTTTGCTTTTATTTCGTTAAGTATCTCATTTATAAGCTGAGAATCCCTGTCGAAATCGGGGTAGAGATTCAGAACCTTTTTCAGAACTGCCGCCCTGCCCGTGAATTCGCTCATAAGAAAACGTCTTCGGTTGCCGACAAGAGCGGGGTCAATATGTTCAAACG